>DATGKF010000061.1:0-30169 GCA_035294785.1 Caulobacteraceae bacterium
GAGGCGCTGGGAAGCGACAGCGCCCAGGTTCTCGACGCGCGCGCCGCCGCGCGCTTCCGCGGAGACGCGCCAGAGCCGCGGGCCGGCCTGCGCGCCGGCCATATGCCAGGGGCGGTGAACCTTCCCTGGACCGACATCGTCGCAGATGGGCGGCTGTTGGACGCCGAGACGCTTCGGGCGCGGTTCGCCGCCGCCGGGGTCGACCTCGCCCGGCCGCTCGTCACCTCGTGCGGATCGGGCGTCACCGCCTCGACGCTGGCGCTGGCGTTGGCGCGGCTCGGGCGGCCCGACGTGGCCGTCTATGACGCCTCCTGGGTCGAATGGGGCGCCCGCGCCGATGCGCCGGTGGCGGTCGGACCGTGAGCGAGGAAAAGCGCGAGGCCACACGTCTGGTGCGCGCGGGGGCGAAGCCCAGGCCGCTGCACCGCACCGTCGCGCCACCCATCCAGCGCGGATCGACCGTGCTCCTGCCCGACGCCGCCTCCCTCTACGACCACGACCAGGTCACCTACGGCCGCGCCGGGCTTGGCGTGCACGAGGCGCTGGCTGAGGCCATGTGCGCGCTCGAGGGCGCAAAGCACGCCCGGCTCTTCCCCTCCGGCCTCGCGGCGGTCACCGCGGCGGCGACCTCGGTTCTGCGCGCCGGCGACGAGGTTCTGGTGTGCGACAGCGTCTATGCGCCCGTGCGCCGCTACTTCGACAAGGTGATGGCGCGGTTCCGCGTCAAGGTGACCTACTACCCGCCGCGGGCCACGCCGGAGGCGGTGCTGGCCGCCGGCGGCGCCGCGCTCCGGCTGATCGTGCTCGAGTCGCCGGGATCGTTGACCTACGAGATCGCCGACGCGCCCGCGATCGCCGCGCTGGCCAGGGCGCGGGGCGTTTACACCCTGATCGACAACACCTGGGCGGCCGGGCTGCTGCTCAAGCCGCTGGCGCTTGGCGTCGACATGAGCGCCCAGGCGCTGACCAAGTACGTCTGCGGCCACTCCGACGTCTTCCTCGGCGCGGCGGTGACCAACGACGCGGGGCTGGCGCACGGCCTCGACGAGGCGGTGTGGAATTTCGGCTGGTCGGTCTCGCCCGACGACGCCTACCAGGGCCTGCGAGGTCTGCGCACGCTGAAGACGCGGCTGGAGCGGCACGCCGCGCACGCGGCGGTCGTCGCCGAGTGGCTCGCCGCGCGGCCCGAGGTGGCCGAGGTGGTCTACCCGCCTCTGCCCTCCTCGAAGGACCACGCGCTGTGGGCGCGCGATTTCAGCGGTGCGAACGGTCTTCTGAGCATCGTCCTCGGCGGCGCAAGCGATGCCGCGGTCGACGCCTTTCTCGACCGGCTGGAGCTGTTCGGCCTCGGGTTTTCCTGGGGCGGGTTCGAGAGCCTGGCCATCTCGTCCGGCGACCAGTTCGCACGCCGCCGGTTCCCGCCCGCCTTCGCCGGCCCGCTGGTCCGTCTGCACGTCGGCCTGGAGGATCCTTACGACCTGATCGCGGACCTGGAACGCGGCCTGGACGCATTGCGCGCTCGCGACGCCAAGGGCTAGGGTCTCCAAAGCTTTTGAAACGGGGGACGTCATGGCGTTGAAAGTCGTTGGCTCCGGGCTTGGACGCACCGGCACCAAGTCGATGCAGACCGCGCTCAACATGCTGGGCTTCGGGCCCTGCCACCACATGGTCGAGGTGTTCCAGCATCCTGAGAGCATGGCGCTGTGGGTTCGCGCGTCGAAGGGCGAGGACGTCTGGGACCAGATCTTCGACGGCTACAAGTCCATGGTCGACTATCCGGGCGCTCACTACTGGCGCGAGCTGGCGGCGAAGTATCCAGACGCCAAGGTGCTGCACACGACGCGCGACGCCGACAAGTGGTTCGAGTCCACCCAGGCGACGATCTTCTCGCCGGCCAACACTGCTGTGCACGAGTCCGCGGGGGTCCGCGCCGAGTTCTTCGAGAGCTTCATGGGACCGATGCGGGCGAACCTCGCCGACCGCGCCTTCATGACCGAGCACTTCCGCCGCCACGAAGCCGAGGTGAAGGCGACGATCCCGGCCGAACGGCTGCTCGTCTACGAGGTCGGTTCTGGATGGGGGCCGCTGTGCGCCTTCCTGGGCGTGCCAGTGCCGGACGTCCCCTACCCGTCGGAGAATAGCCGCGAGGAGTTCGTCGCCAGGGTGCGCGCCGCCGGCGGCGACACCGCCCGGGTGGCCGCAGAGATCAAGGCCGGCGGCGCCAAGCCTTGAGCCTGCCCGCGGGCTGGCGACCCCGGCTGGATTCGAACCAGCAACCGTCCGCTTAGAAGGCGGATGCTCTATCCGGTTGAGCTACGGGGTCCCCTGGTCCCCCTTTCGACCCTAGTGCGTCCAGGGTTCCTTGCGGGTGAAGGCGAAATTGTCGGCGTAGGCTTTGATCACGCGTCTGACCGGCTTGGGCTCCATCACCTGGAACGGGATGGCGTTCGCCCGAGCGTAGCGGATCGCTTCCTCGCGGTCGTCGAAGGTCAGCCGCACCTGGCCGTCCATGTCGCCCGACTGCGCCCAGCCCATCAGCGGGTCGGGAAGCCGGGCCGAAGCCGGCTCGAACTCCAGCACCCAGTCCTTGGTCTTCGCCTTGCCGGACTGCATGGCCGTTTTGGACGGACGATAGATGCGGGCGAGCAAGGTCCTCTCCAATCAGCGAAAGCGGATGGTCGGGGCGAGAGGATTCGAACCTCCGACCCTCTGCTCCCAAAGCAGATGCGCTACCAGGCTGCGCTACGCCCCGTCTCCGCGGAGGCCCCTCTTGCCACGCGCCGCCTTGGGCCGCAACGCGGCTACTGGCTGGTGGCGAGCTGAATGAGGTGCAGGTCCTGCATGAGGTGACCGATGGAGATGAACACGCCGAGCACGACCACCACGCGCGCCAATATCGACCAGACTTTGGGTCCGGCGTAGCGGCCGGCGGAGCGCCAGACCCCAACGACCGCCCAGATGTAGACGAGCACCTGGACCGCGAGCGCCGTCAGCAGCGCCGCTGTCATTAGCGCTGGCGACCCGTGCAGGAGAACGACCGCGCAGATGGTCGCTACGATGAAGAGGATGTTGATCCCGAGCCCGAAGATCAGGACGCCGTCGATCCAGTAGCTGCGTGGCAGCGAGAGTTCGCCGCGCCAGTGCCGCACGATGAAGGATCGCCGCTTCGATGCGGCCGCTACTGACGCCATATCCGCCCCCTGGCTTCGCTCCGCCCCTGGCGGACTTCGCCTTTTCATTGAGGCGCATCGCAGGCATCGCGTCAAACGCGATCAGGGCTTTGGTACCAGCTTGATCTCGAACAGTTTCGGCCAGCGCTTGCCGGTCACGAAGAGGCGATCGTTCGCTGCATCGTAAGCGATGCCGTTCAGCACGTCGTCCCGGTCGCCGCTCTGGTCGGCGGCGGGCAGGATTCCAGCCAAGTCGATCCAGCCTTTGATCCGGCCGCTTGCCGGGTCGATGCGGATGATCTTGTCGGTCATCCAGACGTTGGCGAAGATTTCCCCCTTCACCCACTCCAGCTCGTTGATGTTGGCGACCTGGCCGCCGTCGGTGGTGACTGTGACGCGGCGCACCTCCTTCAACGTCTTCGGATCGAGGAAGCGGATCTGTGGCGTGCCGTCGCTCATGATCAGCCGGCGCCCGTCGGTGGTCAGCGCCCACCCCTCGCCGGGATAACTGAAGCCGCCGATCGGCTTGAAGTCGGCCAGATTGTAGATGAAGCCCACGTGGCTGCGCCAGGTCAACTGATAGAGCTTTCCATGCCAAGCTGTTATGCCTTCACCAAAATATCCTGCCGGCAAGTCGTGCGACATGACCGTCTCGCCAGTGTCGAGCCGCTCCAGGCGGATCTGCGAGTGGCCGTTCAGGCCGGTGCTCTCGTAGAGGTAACCGCCCAGGTAGAAGAGCCCCTCGGTGAAGGCGGTCCGATCGTGCGGATAGACGTGCACGATCTGGTAGCCGTACGTAGGCAGCGGCGCGGCCAGAGCCGGGGCGGCGAGCGCCAGGACAAGCAGCGCCGCGATGCGCGCGATCCGTCCGATCATTGCGAAATCCGTGAGATAGGCGACGCTTGGGAGCCTTAGCCGCGCGCGCCCGATCCGGCTAGAGCGCCTCGCCGGTGGAAATCTCCGCCACCACCAGGCCCTTTGGACCCTCGGCGAAGCGGACCATGACCCCCTCGCCGGGTTGTAGGTCCTCAAGGCCGCTGCGGCGCAACGTTTCGATGTGGACGAAGATGTCGCCCGGCTCGCCGTCGCGGACCACGAAGCCGTAGCCCTTGGCGCGGTTGAACCACTTCACCTTCGCCCGTTCGGGTGGGCCAGCCGGCGCCGGCGGGCGGCGCGGCGGTCGCTCGCGCATGCCGCCGCCACGATGGGCGTCGTAGCCGTCGCGGTCCCGGCGCGGCCCCTCGCGATCGAAGGGACGGTGCGGCCGCTCGGCCGGCTGGGCGGTCGTCTCGTCCAGTTCGACGATTTCGGTAACCTGCCAGCCCTTTGGCCGCTTCACTGCGTCACAGGTGATCAGCGAGCCTTCCGGGGCCGTTTCGCGGCCGGATTGGCGCAGGCTGGTGACGTGCAAAAGGACGTCCTTCAGCCCTGTCAGGCTTGGATCGTCGGGCACGATGAACCCGTAGCCTTTGCCGGCGTCGAACCACTTCACGCGCCCGCTGATGCGCACCGACTCCTCGTGGGAGTCGGGATGTTCCTCGACGCCGAAACTAGACATTCCGCCCCTCTTGCCCGTCCTCAAGCCATCGTGGACAAGCACGCCAAAATAACACTGTTCTCGCGATGACCGAGCGTCAACGATTGTTTCGCGGATGACGCGATCTGACTTGCGATATTCCGCCGCACCTTTCGCACGCTTCCCTTGAGTCCTAAGGGTTGCAGCAACGCAGCAAGGAGCTCCCGCCATGGACCCGGTCGCCAATCTCAGCCGCTCGGTCCAAGGCAAGGCCGTGCTCGTGACGGGCGGCGCCAGCGGCATGGGCCGGGCCACCGCGCATGTGTTCGCGCGCGAGGGCGCGAAGGTCGCGGTGACCGACGTGCGCGCGGCCGACGCCGAGGCGGTCGCCGCCGCGATCCGCGAGGAAGGCGGCGACGCACGGGCCTGGGCGCTGGACGTGGCTGACGCTGGCGCGATCCAGGCGGTCATCCGCGAGGTCGCCAGCCACTTCGGCGGTCTCGACGTGGTGATCAACAACGCCGGCGTGGCCAGCAGCATGCCGATCGACAGCGACGATTACGACGAGGTGTGGGCGCGCCAGGTGCCCATCCTGTTGACCGCGCACCAGCGGATCGTGCGCGCGGCGTTGCCACACCTGCGCAATTCGTCCAGCCCGCGCATCGTCAACATCGCCTCGACCGAGGCGCTCGGTGCGACTGCGCGGGACTCGATCTACGCCGCCGCCAAGGCCGGCGTCACCGGCCTCACCCGCGCACTGGCGGTCGAACTCGGCAAGGAGGGCATCACCGTCAACTGCATCTGCCCGGGGCCGATCAACACAGGGATGACGGCGGGAATTCCCGAAGCGGACAAGCAGGTCTACGCCAACCGGCGGACGGCGCTCCGCCGCTATGGCGACCCAGCCGAAGTTGCGCACATCACGCTCAGCCTCTGCCTGCCGGCTGCGTCCTTCATCACCGGCGCGACCATTCCGGTCGACGGCGGCCTGATGGCGCGGAACGCTTGAAGCCCCTCAGAGGCTCACGACTTCGATCGCCACACTGCCGCCGAGGGCGGTAAAGGAGATGTAGCGGTAGGCGATGCCGAACTCGGCCTTGAACTCCTGCAGCGCCTTGAACTCGTGCCCGCGCCAATTCGGATAGTTGAAGTATTCGTCGAAGACGATGATCGTCCCCGCCTGCAGCCGCTCGCGCAGGCCCCAGAGGATGTCGCGCGTCGAAGAATAGATGTCGCAGTCGACGTGCAGGAAGCCGATCTTCGACGGGTCCTCAGCCAGCCACCGCGGAATGGTGTCCTTGAACCAGCCGGGGTGCAGACGGGCGTTGGCGGGGACCTTGGGCAGGCGGCCCTTCTGGGTGAAGGCGCCCTTCTGTTCCAGGTGCCCGCTCCAGTCCTCAGGCAGACCCTCGAACGAGTCGAACCCGTGCACCATCTTCCCCGGCGAGGCGTTGGCCAGCACGGTGATCGAGTGGCCGCCGGCGACGCCGAACTCCAGGATCGCGCCCTCGGGCGCTCGCTTCAGGCAGTGCAGCCGAAAGTCGTCACCGTTCTCGAACACAGTCGCGTCGGCCATGTTGGCTTCGACGTAGTCGGCGGAGTCGGCGCGGGCGCGCACCTGCAGTTCGAACAGCAGGTTGCGCGCGTAGTAGGTATAGAAGACGCGGCGCACGAGGCGCTGGATGAACGTGCCTTTGACGGCCAAATTGCGCCCCCTGGCCGATGATCGGCTGGCAGTCCCTAGGGGAGTCGAACCCCTCTTCCCAGATTGAAAATCTGGTGTCCTAACCGATAGACGAAGGGACCATCAGGCGGTTTGGGAAGCGCGGATATATCCGCCTTGCCCCACCCCCGCAAGGCGGCGGCGGGTTGGGCGATTGGGCGGGCGCTCCCATGTTGTCGGCGGTGTCCAACAGGGGGTAGCGCATGTCGAAAACCATCGTTGTGGTCGGGTTCGGGCCAGGAGTTTCCACGGCTGTCGCCGAGAGGTTCGCCGCGGAGGGCTTCAACGTCGGGCTGGTGGCTCGCAATGAGGAGCGGCTGGCCGCCGGAGCTCAAGCGCTGAGGGCGAAGGGCGCGGCTTTGGCGGCGGCTGCGCGCGGCGACGCCGGCGACCCGTCCTCGATCCGCGCCGCGATCGCCAACGCGCGGTCAGCGCTGGGGCCGATCGATGTCATCCACTGGAACGCCTACAGCGGCGGCGAAGTGGGCGACCTTCTGACCGCCAACCCAGCCGGCGCCGGCGCGATCTACAACGTCGCCGTCGTGGGGCTGGTCGCCGCCATCCAGGAAGCGCTGCCCGACCTCAAAGAGCGCAAGGGCGCGGTTCTGGTCACCAACGGCGCGTTCGGCGACCTCTCGCCTGCGATGGACCAAGCGGCGGTTTCCACGGGCGCGACCGGCGTCGCGCTCGCCAACGCGGCCAAGCACAAGCTCGTCGGTCTGCTTTCCGCCCGGCTGGCGCAGGAGGGCGTCTATGTCGGCGAAGTCACCATCGCCGGCGCGGTCAAAGGTACGGCCTTCGCCTCGGGCGACGTCGGCATCTCCGGCGCCGACATTGCGGCTGAGTTCTGGAAGCTCTACGCGGCGCGGACGGAAACCTATGCCCGGATCAGCTAGCGCGCCTCGATCATGCGCGGATCGGCGCCGTCCTCGACCTCGAACTGCACGCCGTTGCGGCCCTGCCAGTCGTCGGCCTTGAGCTTGCCCGCCAGGTGCATCCGTCCGCCCGCGAGCAGGCGCCGGCCGAGGTCGGAGTCGGCCGCCCGCCAGGCGATGGCGCGCAGCCGCCCGCCAGCTGCATCGGCAAGCTGGAAGCGAACATGGTCGCCGCGCATGGCCTCCGGCCGCTCGACGGTGACGTCGGCGAGGGCGAACAGCGGCTCCGGATTGCCCGGCCCGAACGGCTGCAGGCGCTCGAAGTCCTCGTAGAGCGGGCGCGTAGCGGAACGAGTGGTCAGAACCGCGTCGATCTCCACCGCCTCGGCGGCCGCGGCTTCGGCGCGTTCGCCGGCAAGCGCGCGACAGAGGAAGTCGCGCAGCTCGGGCACGCCGTCCTTGCGCACGGCCAGGCCGGCGGCCATGGCGTGGCCGCCGCCGCTGAGCAGCAAGCCCGCGTCGAACGCCGCCTGCACGGCGCGGCCGAGATTCACGCCCGGCTGCGAGCGGCCGGAGCCCTTGCCGACGCCGGTGGCTGGATCGAGGCCGATGATGACGGCCGGCTTGCGGTAGCGTTCGCGCAGGCGGCTGGCGACGATGCCGATCACGCCGGGGTGCCAGCCCTCCTTGGCCACCACCAGCACCGGCGCGTCCGGGTCGAGGTTGGAGCCGCCGCGCTCGATCACCCCGATCGCCTCGTCCATAATCGCGCGCTCGACATCCTTGCGCGCCGCGTTCAGCGCATCGAGCTCGTGCGCCAGTTCGCGCGCCTCGTCCGCGTCATCGGTCGACAGGAGGCGCGCCCCGAGGTCAGAGCGGCCAATCCGCCCCCCTGCGTTGATCCGCGGCCCCAGAATGAAACCGGCATGGAAGGCGCTGGCGGGGCCGCTGGCGCCGGCCACCTGCATCAGCGCGGCGACGCCCGGGTTGGCGAGGCCGCTCATCACCTTCAAGCCCTGCGCCGCGATCGCGCGGTTGAAGCCGGTCAGGCTGGTCACGTCGCAGATCGCGCCGAGCGCCGCCAGATCGAGCCAGCGGCGAAGGTCGGGCTCCGGCCGCTCTGCGAACAGACCGCGCCGGCGCGCCTCCCGGTTCAGCGCCGCCAGCAGCACGAAGGTCACGCCGGCGGCGGCCAGGTTGCCCTGGCCGGAGTCGCAGCCCGGCCGGTTCGGGTTCACGACCGCCGCCGCAGCGGGTGGATCTTCGCGCATCAAGTGGTGGTCGATGACGACGACGCTGAGCCCGATCTCGCCCGCCGTGGCGATGGCGTCGTAGGCGGCCGCGCCACAGTCGACAGTGACGACCAGCTGGGCGCCGCTCTCGCGGATGTGGCGGAAGGCGGCCGGGCTCGGGCCATAGCCTTCGGTCATCCGGTCCGGCACGTAGATCGCAAGCTCGCGGCCCATGGCGCGAAACCAGCGCACCAGAAGCGCGGCGCTGGAGGCGCCGTCGACGTCGTAGTCGGCGAACACCACCGCCGGAATTTGCCGCTCGTAAGCGTCGATGAGGATCGTCGCGGCTCGGTCCATGTCCATGAACGTCGAGGGATCGGGGAACAGCGCCTTCATGGTCGGCGCCAGGTAGTCGCCGGCGGCGTCGCTGGAAACGCCGCGCGCAGCGAGCGCCCGCGCCAACGGCTCACTGAGACCGTGCTGGAGCCCGACCACGCGTGCGACTTCGGCATCCGACGCACGCTCCCGCCAGGCGCGCCCGGTCAGCGAACGCGCGACGCCGAGAAACGGCGGAGATGGCGAGTCGGCCATGCCCGCTTTGTCCCCCCGATCGGATGGCGGGGGAAGAGCACTCGGCCGCCGGCGAGCCCGCCGAAAGCGGCGCCCTTGGCGCGCTGGCCGCGTTACAAGCAGAGCGATGGGCTGGCGGAGGCGACCGCGATGACCGAGGTTTCGAAACGCGGCTTCATGGGCGCCGGCGCGGCCGCCGCGCTGGCCGCCGCCTTCAGCCCAGCCGCAGTGGCCGCAGGCGTTGCGTCCGACTGGAGCGTCCCGGCGTCGCTGCAGCAGGAGATGTACGCCAAGGCGCTGCAGATCGCCCGCTCGAAGGTGCGCGGCGGGCCGGGCGATCCGGCCTATCCGAAACCGTTCGTCGATGCGGCCTTCAGCGCCCACATCTTCGTCTGGGACACCTGCTTCATCGCCGCGTACGCGAAGTACCACCCGGACGTGTTGCCGATCGCCAACGCGCTGGACAACTTTTACCAACGCCAGGACGCGGACGGCTTCATCTGCCGCGAATACGATGAGAAGGGCCGGCCGTTTTGGCCCAAGGACCATCCCGTCAGCATCAACCCGCCGCTCTTCGCCTTCGCCGAACTGGAACTCTATGGCCGCTCGCACGACGCCGCGCGCCTGCGCGCCGTCTATCCGACGCTGACGCGCTTCTTCGACTTTCTGATGCGCACCTATCGCGCGGCGGACGGGCTCTTCTTCTCCGACGCGCTGGGCTCCGGGATGGACAACATCCCCCGCTATCCCGCTGGCTGGAGCGACGACGGCAAGGGGATCGCGCTCCACAACCTCTATCCCGCGGTCTTCGACTACAAAGGCGCGAGCGCGGAGTGGAACCGCCAGGGCCGCAGCGTCGACTTCTCCGCCCAAATGGCGTTGTTCGCCGACCAGCTGGCCCAGATCGCGCGCCTGATCGGGCGGGGCGCGGACGCCAGCCGGCATGCCGCCGCGCACGACGACATCGCGCGCGCCATCAACCTCCACTGCTGGGACGAGACCGAAGGCTTCTATTTCGATCAGGGCTACGGCAAGCCCATCCGCCAGAAGCACGTCGGCATGTTCTGGACGCTGTGGGCGGGCGTGGCGCCGCCCGAATGGCGGCGACGGCTGCTGTTGCACCTCATCGACACCGACGAATTCTGGCGCACCATTCCGGTCGCCACCTTTTCGGCCGACCAGCCGCTGTTCGCGCCGGAAGGAAACTACTGGCTGGGGAGCGTCTGGGCGCCCACCAACTACATGGTGCTGCGCGGCCTCGAGCGGATCGGCGAACGCGCACTCGCTGTCCAGCTGGCGCGCCGGTACTACTGGGCCGTTGCGCAGGTCTACAAGGCGACCGGCACGTTCTGGGAGAACTACGCGCCGGACAGCGTCGCCAAGGGCTCGATCGCCCGCGGTGACTTCTGCGGCTGGACCGGGCTGGTCCCGATCGCCATCTATCGCGAGTACATCAACCCCCAACCCAGCACGTAAAGGGCCGGAGCGCGTGCTTGACCCGCCGCGCCCCGGCTGCGCACCATAGATTATCAGCGATAGCCGAGGCGCTTGGCCTGGCTGCACGCTGCTCCGCCGATCCAGGGAGGTCCCTTGCCCCAGTTCGACTATCTGTCGCCGACGACCGCCGAAGACGCCGCCAAGGCGCTGGCCGCCAGCGGCGCGCGCGCCCTTTCCGGCGGCACCGATCTGCTGGTCCAGCTGCGCTCGGGGCGGACATCGCCCAGCGCGATCGTGGACCTAAAGCGCATCGCCGGCGCGATCGGCATCCGTGAGGAGGCCGGCGGTTTCGTGGTCGGCGCCGCGACGCCGGGCGCGATCATCGGCGAGCACGCCGCGCTGGCGCGCGCCTGGCCTGGCGTCGTGGAAGCGGCGAACCTCATCGGCTCGACCCAGATTCAGGGCCGCGCCAGCCTCGCAGGCAATCTCTGCAACGCCTCGCCGGCCGCCGACAGCGTACCGGCCATGATCGCCGCGCGCGCGGTTTGCGTCATCGTCGGGCCAGCCGGCCGCCGCGAGGCGCCGGTCGAGGCCATCGGCACGGCGCCTGGGCGCACCTCGCTCGCGCCCGGCGAATTCGTGCTGGAGATCCGCCTGCCCAAGCGGCCGGCGCACGCGTCAGACGCCTACCTTCGCCTCATCCCACGCACCGAAATGGACATCGCGGTCGCCGGCGCGGGCGTGAACCTGGTGCTGGACGCGAGCGGGGTGGTGACCGAGGCGCATGTGGCCCTCGGCGCGGTCGCGCCAACCGCGCTGCTGGTCGAGGCCGCCGGCGCGGCGCTGCTCGGCACCAAATTGGACGAGGCCGCGCTGGACAAGCTCGACGCCGCCGCCCGCGCGGCCTGCCGTCCGATCGATGACAAACGCGGCACAACCGAATACCGCATCAAGATCGCAGGCGTGCTGGCCCGGCGCGCAGCTTTGATCGCCTATCAACGGGCAGGTGGACGCGCATGAGCAAACGACACGTATCGGCGATCGTGAACGGCGACGCCGTCGAGTTCCTCACCGATCCCGGCATGACCCTGCTCGACGCCTTGCGCGACGAGCTGGAGCTCACCGGTTCGAAGGAGGGCTGCGGCTCTGGCGACTGCGGCGCCTGCAGCGTCGTCGTCGACGGGCGGCTGGTCTGCTCCTGCCTGATGCTGGCGGCGGAGGCCGAAGGGCGGCGCATCGAGACCATCGAGGGTATGGCGCAGGCCTCCGACCTGCACCCGCTGCAGCGGAAGTTCCTCGAGCACGCCGCCCTTCAGTGCGGGTTCTGCACGCCCGGCATCCTGGTGGCGTCGAAGGCGCTGCTGGACGCCAATCCCGATCCGACTGAAACCGAAGTCCGCTACTGGCTGGCGGGCAACCTTTGCCGGTGCACCGGCTACGACAAGATCATTCGCGCGGTCATGGATGCGGCCGCCGAGATGCGACAAGCGAGGGTGGTGGCATGACCGATACTCTGGAACGTCCCGATGTGAAGCCGGACCTGAAGGTCGTCGGCACCCGCCCAATCCGCCCTGACGGGGCTGAGAAGGTGACCGGCCGCGCTCAGTTCGGCGCCGACTTCAACATGCCTGGCCAGCTGGTGGGCAAGGTGCTGCGCAGCCCGCACGCCCATGCCCGCATCGTTTCCATCGACGCCAAGAAGGCGCGCGCCTTGCCGGGCGTAAAAGCGGTCGTGACCGGCGCCGACTTCCCCAATCTGGCCGACGAGTTCCACGAGGGCGGCGAAGCGGCCTCGAACCTGCGCGACCTGGCCATGAACGTCATGGCCCGCGACAAGGCGCTGTACGACGGCCATGCGGTCGCCGCGGTGGCCGCCACCTCGACCGCGATCGCCGACGAAGCGCTGGCGCTGATCAAGGTCACCTACGAGGTGCTGCCGCACGTGATCGAGGTCGAGGCGGCCATGGCGCCCGACGCGCCGGTGCTGCACGCCCACATGTACACCGAAGGGCTGGAAGAGCGGCCGACGCTGCCGTCCAACATCGCGCGCCGCAACCGCATCGCTCGCGGCGACCTCGACGCCGGCTTTGCCGCGGCCGAGGTGGTGGTTCAGGACCGCTACGTCACCCAGGCCGTCCACCAGGGCTACATTGAGCCCCACGCCTGCGTCGCCTCGTGGGCCGCCGACGGCCAGTGCAACGTGTGGAGCTCCAGCCAGGGCCAGTTCATGGTGCGCACCTACTGCGCCAAGGTGCTGGGCCTCGAGATGTCCAACATCCGCGTCACGCCGGCCGAGATTGGCGGCGGCTTCGGCGGCAAGACCACCGTCTACCTCGAGCCGCTGGCGCTGGCCCTCTCCCGCCAGAGCGGCCATCCGGTGAAGATGGTGATGAACCGCGAGGAGGTGTTCCGCGCCACCGGCCCGACCTCGGGCGCGGTGATGTACGTCAAGCTGGGCGCGAAGAAGGACGGGACGATCGTCGCGGCCGACGTCGAACTGAAATACCAGGCCGGCGCGTTCGCGGGCTCGCCTGTGGGCGCCGGTTCGATGACGGCGCTGGCCTGCTACGACATCCCCAACTTCGCCATCACCGGATGGGACGTGGTCTCCAACTGCCCGAAGGTCGCCGCTTACCGCGCGCCCGGCGCGCCGATCGCCGCCTTCGCCGTCGAGAGCGCCGTCGACGAGCTTGCCCGCAAGCTCGACATGGACCCCATCGCCCTGCGCGAGAAGAACGGCGTCAAGAACGGGGTCAAGGCCAGCTACGGCCCGACCTTCAACGCCATCGGCTATCTGGAGACGCTGGCCGCGATCAAGACCTGTCCGCAGTACGCGATGCCGCTCGGCCCCAACCAGGGGCGCGGGGTCGCGGTCGGCTTCTGGTTCAACGTCGGCGGTGAGTCCACCGCGGCTGTGAACATCGGCGAGGATGGCAGCGCCGTCGTGGTCACCGGCAACCCGGACATCGGCGGCTCGCGCGCCTCCATGGCGATCATGGCCGCCGAAGTGCTCGGCGTGCCCGTCGAGCAGGTGCGTCCGATGGTGGCCGACACCGCGTCCATCGGCTTCTCCATGCTGACCGGCGGCAGCCGCACGACCTTCGCTACGGGCATGGCCGTCGTGCAGGCGGCCGAGAAGGTGGTCGCGCAGCTGAAGCGCCGCGCGGCGGTGATCTGGGACGTCGCGCCCGATCAGGTCGAATGGGCGAACGGCGCCGCCGTCTGCCGCGACCCGGCCAAGTCGACCGGCAAAACGCTGACGCTCGAGGGCCTCGCCGCCCAATCGGCGCGCACCGGAGGGCCGATTTCGGCGCAAGTGTCCCTGAACGCCCAAGGCGCCGGCCCCGGCTTCGGCGTGCACGTCTGCGACGTCGAGATCGATCCGGAAACCGGCCACGTCACCGTGCTGCGCTATACGGCGGCGCAGGACGTCGGCAGGGCGATCCACCCTTCCTACGTCGAAGGCCAGGTGCAGGGCGGCGTCGCCCAGGGCGTCGGCTGGGCGCTGAACGAGGAGTACATCTTCGACCGCGACGGCAAGATGGAGAACGCCGGCTTCCTCGACTACCGGGTGCCGGTCGCCTCGGACCTGCCGATGATCGACGCCATCCTGGTCGAAGTGCCCAACCCGCGTCACCCGTTCGGCGCCAAGGGCGTCGGCGAGGTGCCGATCGTGCCGCCGCTGGCCGCCGTCGCCAACGCGGTCCGCGCCGCCATCGGGGTGCGCATGACGACCCTGCCGCTTTCGCCGCCGAAGATCCGCGCGGCGCTGGACGCCAAGGCGGGGTGAGGCGGCGCGCATGGCCCATGTGATCGCGCCGTCCGACTGCCGCCAGTTCACCGGCGGAGTGACCGAGTTCGACATCGAGGCCGACACCGTCCGCCGCCTGACCGCCGAGCTCGAGCGCCGCTACCCCGGCCTCGGCGCCTGGCTCGACCGCCGCATGGCCGTGGCCATCGACGGCGAGATCCACCAGGACGCCTGGACCTCCCCGCTGACCCCGGCCAGCGAAGTCTACTTCATCCCCAAGATCGGCGGCGGCTAAAGCGCGGCCGCTTCTTCCGCGTACCGGGCGTACGAGTCCTTCAGCGTCGCGTGGTTCAGCAGCATCTCGGCCTTCAGCGTATTGCCGTCCGCGTCGAAGATGCGCGTGCGCACCCAATAGGACTCGGTGCGGCGGCTCTCCGAAAGCGCGGCGATCTCGCGGCGGATCAGGTAGTCCTCGCCCACGAACAGCGGGCCGTCGACCATGCGGATTTCCTGGTCGGCGAAGAGGCCGACGGCCGGCCCTTTGGTCGGGAAGCGCGCCTTGCCGCTGGTGTACTCGGCCAGCACGCTCACCATCTCCAGCGGGATGATCGCCCGCCCCCACGGCGATGCGGTCGGGTCGGAGTACCAAGGCGAGGTCTCGGTGATGGCGGTCAGCTTCTGGGCCAGCGAGAAGGGATAGAGCGCGCCCATGTTCTGGTCGGGGTCCATGCGCACGGGCTCGTCCTCGGCGCCGGTCATGCCGACCTCGAGGTTCGCCAGGATCACCAGCTTCTCCGGCGGTCGCAGCGCCGCCATTCGCGCGCCGAGCAGCGTCTCGCCGTCGCCCAGGCTGGCGCTCGCCTCCAGCACCGGCGTTCCGTCGGCCTTTTCCGCCCAGGCGCGGGTCGTCGTAGCGCCGTCGCGCGGGATCTCGACGAAGGCGCGCGTCTCTTCGCCTTCGACGATCATGTTCTGGTAGTGGGCCGAGAGGCAGCCGCGCTCGAACCAGGCCTGGCCCCAGATGTGCGCCAGAAGCGGCGGGAAGAGGCTGAAATGGGTCGGCCCTTCTATCGGCCCGGCGCGGAAACCGAGCTTCTCGGCCATCGAGTCGTCGTGGATGGAGACGTGGCCGCCATATTCCTGCTCGGCCAGCATCTGCTTGGGCGCCCTCAGCGGGCCTTGCAGGATCAGCGGGGTGTCGAAGCTCATGGCGGCGGCCTCCGGGCTTGGCGCGGCCGCCACCCTAGCCCGCCAGCATCGTCAGGATGAAGTCCGTCTTCGCCTCCGTGTAGGCCTCGCGGTCGTCACGGAACCGGTCGGCCAGGCCGAGCTTGAGGTCGCGGTAAGCGTCTCGGACCGCCGGGTCGGCGCGCAGCCGGTCGCGGAACGCCAGCCGTTCGAGCCAGAGAGGGCTTCCGAACGGCACGAGGTGCAGGTGATGGGTGCGCATCCGGTCGCTGGGCTTGCAGAACCAGTGCATCACCTCGCCTTTGTAGTCGAAGTGGCAGTAGCTGAGCGGAGTCAGCGCCTCGATGGCCGGGCGCGA
The DNA here is from genome assembly GCA_035294785.1 of Caulobacteraceae bacterium. Lineage (GTDB taxonomy): Bacteria > Pseudomonadota > Alphaproteobacteria > Caulobacterales > Caulobacteraceae > Poindextera. The sequence goes on from DATGKF010000061.1 coordinate 15,821, forward strand.
TGCGGCGAGGTCGGCGACCGCGCCCATGATGTCGATCACCGGCTTGGCCGGCAGGCCGGGGACGGCGGTGCTGCCGATGTGCTCGATCGGCCCGGCCAGCCAGGGCGCCAGCACCGCCGCCAGCACCGCGCGCTCGACCTCGAACATCGCCGGCCACGCGGGGTCGTAGGGCTCGATGACGACCGGCGGCTGGCCGTGCATCGGCTAGAGCGGGCGGCGCATGCGCACCTGACGCACGGTGCGGCTGGCCGAGTTCATCACCAGCGAGTGGGTGTGCACCGCACCGTCTTCCTGGCGGACGCCGTCCAGCAGCGCGCCGTTGGTGACCCCGGTGGCGGCGAAGATTGCGTCGGCGCGGACGATCTCGCTCAACGGATAGATGCGGTCGAAGTCGGTCACGCCGAGCCGCTCGGCGCGGGCGCGCTCGTCGGCGTTGCGGAACACGAGCCGGCCCTGGAACTGGCCGCCGACGCACTTCAGCGCCGCGCAGGCCAGCACGCCCTCGGGCGCGCCGCCCTGGCCGATGTAGAGGTCGATGCCGGTCTGCGGGTCGGTGGTGTTGATCACGCCAGCCACGTCGCCGTCGGTGATCAGGCAGACGCGCGCGCCGACGTCGCGCAAACCGGCGATGATCTCGGCGTGCCGCGGCCGGTCGAGGACGCAGACGGCGATTTCGGCCGGCTTAACGCCCTTGGCCTTGGCCAGCGCTTTGACGTTGTCCGCCGCCGGCGCGGCCAGATCGATCACCCCGTCGGCGTAGCCTGGCCCGCAGGCGATCTTGTCCATGTAGGTGTCCGGCGCGTTGAGCAGCGTCCCCTTCGGCGCCCAGGCCATCACCGCCAGCGCATTGGCCATCGCTTTCGCGGTCAGCGTCGTGCCCTCGAGGGGATCCAGGGCGATGTCGATCCTGGCGCCCTTCCCGCGACCCACCTTCTCGCCGATGTAGAGCATGGGCGCCTCGTCGCGCTCGCCTTCGCCGATGACGATTTCGCCGTCGATGTCGAGGCCGTTGAGCGCATTGCGCATCGCGTCGACCGCGGCCTGGTCGGCGGCCATCTCGTCGCCGCGCCCGACCAGCGACCAGGCGGCGATGGCGGCGGCCTCGGTCACCCGCACCGCCTCGAGAACGAGGCTGCGGTCGAGATCGGTCGCACTCATGCCAAGGCCCTCCTGCCCTTTCCGCCCACTTCAGATGCGCGCGAGGCGCAGCATCCTGGGCGCCTCGAGGAGCGCCGGCAACGCGCCGATGCGGCGGACGGCCTCCAAGAGCGCCGACTCCGGCGTCGCATGGGTGGTTAGCACGATCGGCACGCCGCCCGCATCATGAACCGGCTTCTGCAGGAAGCTGTCGATGGAGACGTGCGCTTCGGCCAGTGTTTCGGTGATCGCGGCGATCACGCCCGGCTCGTCCTTGACCATCAGCCGAAGGTAGGCGCGCCCGCTCGCCTGCCGCGCGTCGACGCCCACGAACGGTTTCAGGCTGGCGGCCGGCGACTGGAACACGGGGCGCGCGGCGCCGGTCATCACGTCGGCGATGTCGGCGGCCACGGCCGCGGCGGTCGGTCCGCCGCCGGCGCCCGGGCCTTGGATGAAGATGCGCCCGATGCCGCGGCCTTCGATGAAGAGGGCGTTCAGCGGTCCCTTGGTCTCCGCCAGCGGATGGCCAAGCGGGACCAAGGCGGGCGTGACGCTGACCGCGATCCCCTCGCCGACCCGCACGGCTTGAGCGATCAGGCGGATGCGATAGCCGAGGTCGTGGGCCAGATGGATGTCGAGCAGCTCGACCTGGTCGATGACCTCGATCTGCGCGGCGGCGAAGTTTGGCGCGCAGCCGAACGCCAGAGCGGCCAGGATGGTGATCTTGTGGCCGGCGTCGAAGCCGCCGACGTCGGTGGTTGGGTCGGCCTCCGCGTAGCCAAGCCGCTGGGCCTCGGCGAGCACGTCGGCGAAGGCGCGGCCGGTCTCCTCCATCTGCGTCAGGATGTAGTTGCAGGTGCCATTGAGGATGCCGGCGACGGCCTCGACCTGGTCGCCGACCATGGCCTCGCGCAACATCTTCACCGCCGGCGTTCCGCCCATCACCGCGGCCTCGAACAGGAGCGGCGCATTGTTGGCCTCCGCCAGAGCGGCAAGCTCGGCGCCGTGCACGGCGATCAGCGCCTTGTTGGCGGTCACGACCGGTTTGCCCAGCCGGAGCGCCGCTTCGACGGCAGCCTTCGCCGGCCCTTCCGAGCCGCCGATGAGCTCGACGAAGACGTCGTTGTCGGGCGAGGCGGCCAGCGCGACCGGGTCGTCCCACCAGGGCAGGTTCGAGATGTCGCCGGCCCGCGGCTTGCCGCGCGTTCGGGCGGAAACGCCGGAGATCGCCGCCGTGCGTCCCGCCGGCGCGAAATCCGGCCGCTCGCCGAGCAGCGTCAAGAGCGCGCCGCCGACGGAGCCCAGCCCGGCGATGCCGATACGCATACGTTCAGTCGCCACCGCCCGCTCTCCTATTGCGCCGGCTGGGGCGCGGCGGCGCGGGCGCGGCTCAGCGTCTGCCCCGCGCTCTGCAGGAACTTCCTGACGTTGCGCGCCGCCTGACGAATGCGATGCTCGTTCTCGACCAGGCCGATGCGCACGAAGCCTTCGCCATACTCGCCGAAGCCGACGCCGGGCGCGACGGCCACGGCCGCCTCCTCGATCAGCAGCTTGGAGAACAGCATCGAACCGGCCTCGCGGAAGGGCTCGGGCAGCGGCGCCCAGGCGAACATCGACGCCGGCGGCGATGGAATGTCCCAGCCGGCCCGGCGCATGGAGTCGACCAGCACGTCGCGGCGGCGCTTGTAGATCCCGCGGATCTCCTCGACGCAGTCCTGCGGGCCGTTCAGCGCCGCGGCCGCCGCCACCTGGATGGGCGTGAAAGCGCCGTAGTCCAGATAGGACTTCACCCTCGCGAGCGCCGCGCAGATGCGCGCGTTGCCGACCACCATGCCGACCCGCCAGCCGGCCATGGCGTATGTCTTCGAGAGCGAGTTCACCTCGACGGCGATGTCGCGCGCGCCGTCAACCTGAAGAAGGGATGGCGGCGGATTGTTTTCAAAGTAGATTTCCGAATACGCGATGTCGGAGAGGATCAGCATGTCGTGCTGCTTCGCCAGCGCCACGGCCTCCTTGTAGAAGTCGAGATCGACCCACTGCGCCGTCGGGTTGGAGGGGTAGCTGACGATCATCACCCGGGGCGGGGGCGAGGACGCCTTCACCGCCCGGCTGATGCCCGAGAGGTACTGCTCCGGCGAGAGCGCGGGCACGTGGCGGATCACGCCCTCGGCCATGATGAAGCCGTAGGCGTGGATCGGATAGGCGGGGTTCGGACAGATGACGACGTCGCCCGGCGCGGTCAGGGCCTGGGCCAGGTTGGCGAACCCCTCCTTCGACCCCAGCGTGGCGACGACCTCGGAGTCCGGGTCCAGCTTCACGCCGAAGCGGCGGCCGTAGTAGCCGGCCATGGCGCGGCGAAGGCCAATGATGCCCTTCGAGGCCGAATAGCGGTGCGTCTTGGGCTTCCTGACGGTCTCGATCAGCTTCTCGACGATGTGGTCCGGGGTCGGCATGTCGGGGTTGCCCATGCCGAAGTCGATGATGTCGATGCCCTGCGCGCGCAGGCGGGCCTTCAGGCTGTTGACCTCCTCGAAGATGTAGGGCGGCAACCGCCGGATGCGGTGGAATTCAGGGGTCATGGGATGGCCCTCCTCAGGGGGGCCGTTCGTGAATCGCGTCTGGTCCTTGGGATGAATAGACGCGCCGTCGCGCCCATTCCAGGCTCAAGCCGGTCTTAAGGGTTCGGCCTCCGCGACCGCGACTTCGGCGGCGGAGGCGCGTTAGCTCGCGCGCCGTGCCCGGCCGCGAAAGCTTCGGCGGCGGCGGTGTCGTCGGCCGGGGGTGCGGCTTCGGCCAGCGGGATCTTGTCGCGCTGAGCCTGGGCGAACCCTTCGGTGTCCGCGAGCGTGAACGGGTGGTCGCGCACCTCGGCTTCGGTCGCGCGCTTTTCGTCGAGCGTCTCGCCAACCACCTGGCGCCACTCGTCCAACGTACGGACGTCCGTCGGCACGTTCGGGATCTGGGCGAAGGTCGGGAACGGCCCGGGCGCGCGGCCGGCCTGCTCGACCTCGCCGGCGACCGCCGAGCGCTGGTCGACGCCGCCTGGCAGGAAATAGTTGTTCTTGGCGAGGTCGACGCACCCGCCGAGCGCGAGCGCCGCCACGCCGATCATCAGCATCGGCCGAATCGTCTCGATGGCGGGTTTGACGTACACTTCGGTTCCGGGGTCTCTATTCGCCTTGCCAGCGCCTCATAGGCGATGACGCCGGTCAAAAAAAGGCGGGTCACGACGGGCCCGCTCGAGAGAACGGAGTTCGCGATGGCCGAGACGGGGGCGAAGACGAGGGCCGCCCGCCCCAAACCCGCAGCGAAAGCGGCGAAGACAGCCGCCGCGAGCGCCAAGCCGAAGGCCGCTCCGCGGCCAGATGCCAAGCCGCCCGCGACCGCGGCGCCCGAGGCGAGCGCGAGCGCGAAGGCGTTCCTCGCGTTTGACTCCAGCCAGCGCGAGACGCTCGAGGCGCTATCGATGAACCTCGCCCGCGCGGCCCTGACCGCCCAGGGCGCGATCGCCGAAGCGGCGCTGCGCCAGGCCGACCGTCCGGCGGCGCTCAGTCCCGATCCCTTCCACGTCGCGCCGGCGATGACCGACGTCATCGGCCAGCTGGCCTCGCGGCCGGAAAAGATGATGCGGGCGCAGGCGGACCTGTTCAGCCGCTATCTCGACCTCTGGCGAACGGCTAGCCGCAGGCTCGCGGGCGAGGCCGCTGACCCGGTGGTCGAGCCGGCGCGCGGCGACAAGCGCTTCGCCGACCCCGACTGGTCCGACAATCCGGTCTTCGACGTGATGAAGCAGTCTTACCTGCTGACGTCGAACTGGCTGAATGGGCTCGTCTCCGAGGTCGAGGACGTCGATCCGATGGCCAAGCGGCGGGTCGAGTTCTTCATGAAGATGCTCACCGACGCGTTTTCGCCCTCGAATTTCCTCGTCTCCAATCCGGCGGCGCTGCGGGAGGTGATCGCGACCAAGGGCGAGAGCCTGGTCAAGGGCATGGCGAACTTCGCCGGCGACCTCGAACGCGGCGGCGGGCAGCTGTCGATCAGCCAGACCGACTTCGCCCCGTTCAAGGTGGGCGAAAACATCGCCACCGCGCCGGGCAAGGTCGTGTTCGAGAACGAGCTTATCCAGCTCCTGCAGTTCGAGCCGACGACGAAAGAGGTCTACGAGATCCCGCTGCTGATCTTTCCGCCGTGGATCAACAAGTACTACATCCTCGACCTTCGCCCCGAGAACTCGATGATCCGCTGGCTGACAGGCCAGGGCTTCACCGTCTTCGTGGCGTCGTGGGTCAACCCGGACGAGACGCTCGCGACCAAAACGTTCACCGAGTACATGGCCGAGGGCATCTACGCCGGCGTGCAGGCTGCCCTGAAGCAGGCCGGCGTCAGCCAGGTGAACACGGTCGGCTACTGCATCGGCGGCACGCTCCTGTCCTGCGCGCTCGCCCACATGGCGGCCAAGGGCGTCAAGCCGATCGCGTCCGCCACCTTTTTCGCCGCCCAGCAGGACTTCAGCGAGGCCGGCGACCTCCTGCTCTTCACCGACGACGCCTGGATCGACGACGTCGAAAAGAAGATGGACGAGAGCGGCGGCGTGCTCTCCGGCCAGTCGATGGCCGACACCTTCAACGCCCTGCGCGCCAACGACCTGATCTGGTCGTTCTTCGTCAACAACTACCTGATGGGCAAGGAGCCGCGGCCATTCGACCTGTTGTTCTGGAACGCCGATCAGACGCGCATGCCCAAGGCGCTGCACCTTTTTTACCTGCGCCAGTTCTACCGCGACAACAGGCTGGCCAAGGGCGAGCTCGAGTTGGGCGGCGTGCGGCTGGACCTTTCGAAGGTCAAGATCCCGATCTACGTCCAGTCGAGCAAGGAGGACCACATCGCCCCTTACCGCTCGGTCTACAAGGGCGCGCGGCTGTTCGGCGGCAAGACGCGGTTCATGATGGCCGGGTCCGGCCACATCGCCGGCGTGATCAATGCGCCGGAGGCGAAAAAGTACCAGCACTGGACCAACGAGAAGCTGCCCGCGACGGTCGAAGAGTGGATCGCTGGGGCGAGCGAGCACCCCGGCTCCTGGTGGCCGGACTGGGCCGCCTGGCTGGCCGAACGCTCCGGCGGCAAGGTCGCCGCGCGCGACCCTTCGAAAGGCCCGTTGAAGCCGATCGAGGACGCGCCTGGCCGGTACGTCAAGGTCAAGTCATAAGCGTTTGAACAAACAGGCGTAGCGGGGGGCGTTGGATGGCGTACTTGGATCGCGTGTTGCAGCCCGGCGAGACCGTGCTGATGCGGGGCCGGCTGCACTGGTACGTCTACGTTCCGCCGATGTTCGGCCTGCTCCTGGCGCTCGCCGTCGTGATCGCGACCTTCGTCTTCTTGCCCAAGAGCCAATTGGCCTGGGGCGCGTATGGCCTCGCCGCTCTCATCGCCCTTGTCTCGCTGGTCGCCTTGCTCGGCCGGATGATCCGCGTGGCGACGACGGAATTCGGCGTCACCGACCATCGCGTCATCGTCAAGCACGGGATCGTCTCGCTGCACACGATCGAGATGAACGTCGACAAGATCGAAAGTGTCGACGTCGATCAGGGCCTGATGGGGCGCATCTTCAACTTCGGCGTCGTGACCATCCACGGGGTTGGCGCGCGCTGGGATCCCATCACCGGCATCGCCAACCCGCTGGCGTTTCGCAACGCCATCACCACGCGCGCGCAGCAAGCCGCGACCTGACTTCGCTGGAGTAAGAACGTATGACAGTTGCTCCCTTCGGCGCTTGGGCCTCGCCGATCTCCGCCGAGAGTCTGGCCAAGGGCTCGATCGGCGTCGGCGGCGTGCGCGTCGCGAACAAGCGCTTGTATTGGCTGGAAAACCGGCCCGACGAAGGCGGGCGCATGGTGGCTCTGACCGGCGACGCGTCCGGTTTCCGCACGCTGACGCCGTCAGGCTTCAACGTACGCACGCGTGTGCACGAATACGGCGGCGCCCCCTTCCTCGTGGTCGGCGACACCCTCTATTTCGCCAATTTCGGCGACCAGCGGCTCTATGCGCAGCGGGGCGATGCGGCCCCTGTCGCGCTCACGCCCGCCGGCTATCGTTACGCCGACATGGCCGCCCGCCCGGGCGGCGGGTTAGTCGCCGTCCGCGAAGACCACACCGATCCCGCCGACGTGAAGAACGCCATTGTCGCCCTCTCCGGCGAGCCGGAGGACGCCGGACGCGTGCTGTTCGGCTCTAGCGACTTCGCCGCATACCCGCGCCTCAGCCGCGACGGCCGCAAGCTGGCCTGGATGGCCTGGGACCATCCGAACATGCCGTGGGACGACACGGCCCTCTATGCCGCCGACATCGACGGCGATGTGCTCTCCAACATCGAACAGGTCGCCGGCGGCGTCGGCGAGTCCGCAATGGAGCCGAGCTGGGCGGCGGACGGGACGCTCTATTTCATCTCCGACCGCTCCGGCTTCTGGAACCTCTACGCGCGCCGGGCCGGCGTGGCCGAGCCGGTGCTGGAGAAGCACGCTGAGTTTGCCGGCCCGCTGTGGGGCCTCGGCCAGTCCAATTATGTGCTGATGGACGACGGGCGCGTGGTCGCCACCTACGGCGACGAAAGCGGCGACCACCTGATCGTGATCGCCGGACGCGACGTGCGCGAGGTTTCGACGCCGTTTTCGGCGCTGGGCGGGCTGCAACGGATCGACGAGCAGTCCGTCGCGCTTCTGGCCGGCTCGGGGCTCGAGACGGGCGCGCTGGTCACCGTAGACCTGCGGGGCGGCGATGCGACCGTCGTTCGTCGCCCCTCCCCGTCCGCCCTTCCGCAACCCTTCATTTCCCGGGCCGAGCCGATCACCTTCCCGAGCGCCGGCGACCTGGAGGTGCACGCCCTCTTTTACGCACCGGCCAACCCGGACTTCACCGCGCCGGCGGGCGAAGCGCCGCCGCTGATCGTGCAGGCGCACGGCGGACCGACCGGCGCGGCGTCATCGTCCTTCAGTCTGTCCAACCAGTTCTGGACCACGCGCGGGTTCGCCATCGTCGACGTCGACTACGGCGGTTCGACCGGCTACGGCCGCGCCTATCGCCAGCGGCTGAACGACAAGTGGGGAATCGTCGACGTCGAGGACGTAATCGCGGCGGTGAAGCACCTTGCGGCGCAGGGGCGGATCGATCCGAAGCGCGTCGCCATCCACGGCGGCAGCGCCGGCGGCTTCACGGTTCTGGCGGCGCTGAGCCAGAGCGACGTGTTCAGGGCCGGCGCCAGCTTCTATGGCGTCGCCGACCTCGGCGCGCTCGCCCGCGACACCCACAAGTTCGAGAGCCGCTATCTCGACAACCTCATCGGGCCCTGGCCGGCGGCGAAAGCGATTTACGACGAACGCTCGCCGCTGAACCACCTGGAGCGCTTCCGAACGCCGCTGATCATCTTCCAGGGGTCCGAGGATCCGATCGTGCCCCCCAACCAGGCGCACATGATCCGCGACGCCCTGCGCGAGCGGCAACAGCCCGTCGCCTACATGGAGTTCGCCGGCGAGAGCCACGGCTTTCGCCGCGCCGAGACGCTGATCGCGTCGAAGGAGGCCGAACTCTACTTCTACGGCCGCGTCTTCGGCTTCAAACCCGCCGGCGACCTTCCCGAGATCGAGATCGAGAACCTGCCGCGCTAGGCTCTCTCTCCCCGCTCATCCCCGCGAACGCGGGGATCCAGCCGCCTTTGAGGAGGTGCGGGCAGATCATCAGGGCTTGGCCAAAGACTGGGTCCCGCCTCCGTGGGGATGAGCGGCGGGGGGTGCTCGCCTCGTCCTTGTTGTTGCTCGAGCTCGGTCGCGCTGGACCCTACGCCGGGATGAACTTCAGCGCCGCGCCGTTGTCGCAGTAGCGCAGACCCGTCGGGCGCGGGCCGTCGTCGAAGACGTGACCCTGGTGACCCAGGCATTGGGCGCAGTGATACTCGGTGCGTGGAACGCCGATGGCGAAGTCGGCCTTCTTGCCGAGCGCGCCGGGAATCTCCGTCCAGAAGCTCGGCCAGCCGGTGTGGGAGTCGAACTTCCAGTCCGACTTGAACAGCGGCAGGCCGCAGCCGAGGCAGGCGAAGACGCCGCGGCGGTGCTCGTTCAGGAGCGGGCTCGAGCCCGGTTGCTCCGTCGCCTCGTGGCGGAGGATCTCATACGCCTCGTGCGGCAGGCGCTTTTGCCATTCGGCGTCGGTGACTTTGCGGTAGGGCGAATTGGCGAACGCGTCCTCGGGCTTGGCGAGGGCGATCGGGGCGGCCGCCAAGAGGCCGACGGCCGCGCCGCCGAGAAAGAGCGCCGCGCGGCGGGTGGGATTGATGAACTGGGCTGTCATGACGTCGGTCTCTACTCTCCTCGGGCCGGGGCCGTCCATGGGGTGGCGGACACTCTGTCCATACGCGCGGGACTTGGGAATGGATGACAGGCGGCGCTAGTCGAGGCCGGCCGCTTCGTCCAACCCCAACATGAGATTCAAGTTCTGCACCGCCGCCCCGGCCGCGCCCTTGCCGAGGTTGTCGAGCAGCGCGACCAGCCGCGCCTGCTCATCGCCGGCGAACACGAAGAGGCGCATGCGGTTGGTTCCGTTCAAGGCTTCGGGGTCGAGGGTGCGGATCGCCTTGGCTTCGTCCGGGGCGGCCACGTCAACGAACCGCTCGCCGGCATAGGCGGCGGTGAGGGCGGCGTGCAGGTCGCGCGCCGTCGGTTGGCCAGGAAGCGCCCATAGCTGCAACGGAACCTCGACGATCATGCCCTGTGCGTAGCGGCCGACCGCCGGCGCGAACAGCGGCGGATGCGCGAGCCCGATGCGCGCCTGCATCTCCGGCACGTGCTTGTGGACGAGGTCGGTGGCGTAGATGCGGTAGGGCACGCGCGTGAAGGTCGGACCGCCCTCGTCCTCGAACTCCGCGATCATCCCGCGGCCGCCGCCGGAGTAGCCGGAGACGGCGTTGATGGTCACAGGCCAGTCCGCCGGGACCAGCCGCTGCTCGACCAGCGGCCGCAGGAGCGCGATCGCGCCGGTCGAGTAGCAGCCCGGGTTGGTGACGCGCTTCGAGGCGGCGATCGCCGCGCGCTGGCCGGGCGCCATCTCGGGGAAGCCGAACTCCCAGCCGGGCGCGACCCGGTGCGCGGTCGAGGGATCGATGACCTTCACGTCCGGGTTCCGGATCAGGGCCACCGCTTCGCGCGCCGCTTCGTCCGGCAGGCAAAGGATGACGAGGTCGGCGCCATTCAGCAGCGCCGCCCGCGCCCCGGCGTCCTTCCGCTTCGCGGCGTCGATAGAGACGAGTTCGAGATCGCGACGCGCGGCCAGCCGCTCGCGAATCTGCAGGCCCGTGGTGCCCGCCTCGCCGTCGATGAAAACCTTGAACGTCACGGCCGCCTCCATATCAGCCCACAACGAAAAAGCGCTCCGGAACCCGAAGCGCTTCGTCGACTCCGCGATGTGCGTCGCGGGGTTAGCGCTTCGAGAACTGGAAGCTTCGGCGGGCCTTGGCCTTGCCGTACTTCTTGCGTTCCACGACGCGGCTGTCGCGGGTGAGGAAGCCGTGCGGCTTCAGGACCGCCCGGAGCGCCGGCTCGTAGTAGGTGAGCGCCTTGGAAAGGCCGTGACGCACTGCGCCGGCCTGGCCGGAGAGGCCCGAGCCCTTGACGGTGACCGTGACATCGAACTGGCCGAGCCGGTCGGCGACCTGCAGCGGCTGGGCGATCATCATGCGCAGAACCGGCCGCGCGAAGTAGATCTCCTGGTCGCGCCCGTTGATGGTGATCGCGCCCCGGCCGGGCTTGATCCAGACCCGGGCGATGGCGTTCTTACGCTTGCCCGTCGCGTAGGCGCGGCCCTGCGCATCGATCGCCGGCTCGCGCGCGGCGGCCTCAGGCTCCGGGTTCGAGGAGAGGCTCTGGAGGGCTTCAAGACCTTCGGCCATCTATTGGCTCCGGACGTTCTTGGGGTTGCGGGCCGCAAAGTCGATGACTTCCGGGTTTTGCGCTTCGTGCGGATGTTCGCCCCCGGCGTAGACGCGCAGGTGCGTGAGCTGCCGGCGCGCCAGCGGGCTCTCCTTCGGCAGCATGCGCTCGACCGCCTTCATCAGCACCCGCTCCGGATGGGCGCCGCCGAGGATCCCGCCCGCGGTCCTGGCCTTGACCCCGCCCGGGAAGCCGGTGTGACGGTAGTAGGTCTTCTGCTCGAGCTTGCGGCCGGTGAACTTCACGGCGCCCGCGTTCACCACCACGACGTTGTCGCCGCAGTCGACGTTCGGCGTGTAGTCAGCGCGGTGCTTGCCGCGCAGGCGCATGGCGATGAAAGTCGCGAGACGACCGACCACGGCGTCCTGCGCGTCGATCACGACCCACTTCTTTTCGACGTCCGCCGGCTTCAGCGCGACGGTGGTCTTGGTGTTCATGGGAGTCTTGGTCCGGCTCGAGGCGAAGGCGGGGCGAATACGGTCAGCGGCCGGCGAAGTCAATCGAAAACGCGCCCGACGCAGCGGCGCAACGCCTTATCCAACAATCGTTGGCGCGTCCAGGGTACGTCGATACCGCCTCAGGCGCGGCGATTGCGCCAGGCGAGCGTGGTCGCGCCGGCGAGCACGATCGCGGCCAGCGCCTGGTGCGCCTCGCTCATTCCCAGCGGTGCATGCGCCATCAGCGTGGCGATCCCCATCGCGACCTGCGTCAGGACCAAGCCGGCGACGATCCAGGTCAGCACCCGCGCCGGCGGCGTCAGCAGGCGCGTGCGGGTCGCGCCGACGGCCAGCGCCGCAGCCAGCGCCAGGATCGCGTAGGCGACCAGGCGGTGATTGAACTGCACGGCGGCCTGGCCGTGCAGCAGGCTGCGCCAGCCGGCGACCCAATAGTCGGTGGGGAACGCGTGGCCGTTCATCAGCGGCCAGTCGTTGTCGACCAGCCCGGCCTGATTGCCGGCGACGAGGGCGCCCAGCAGGCATTGGACGAAAACAAGAAGCATCAGTGTGACGGCGGCTGGCCGCCAGAGCGTCGGGCGGATGGGCCGGCCGGGCCCGAACCAGGCTTCGAGGGCCGTCCAGATCAGCGCGCCGTAGAGGACCAGCGCCAGGCCCAGATGGATCGCCAGCCGCTCCGGCGCGACGGCCACCCGGCCCTCGAGGCCGCTCTTGACCATCCACCAGCCAACCAGGCCCTGGAGCCCCCCCAGCGCCAGCAGCACGAGGCACCGCACGATCAACCGGCGCGGAATGCGGCCCAAGAGCGCGAACCCGACCAATGGCCCCGCGAACACCACGCCCACCAACCGCCCCAGCAGCCGGTGCGTCCACTCCCACCAGTAGATCGACTGAAACGCCGCCATCGACATCCCGGCATTCAGGTCGCGGTACTGCGTCGTCGCCTGATATTTGCGAAAGGCGTCAGCCCAAGCCGCGTCCGTGGACGGGGGAAAGACGCCCATGACCGGCTGCCACTCGGTGATCGAAAGCCCAGATCCGGTTAGCCGCGTCGCCCCGCCGACGACGACCAGCGCGAAGACGACGACGGCGGTCGCAAACAGCCAAAGCGCCACCGGGCGCGAGCGGTCGGGAGTCGAAAAGCCTGCCAAGCGGGCCGCCCTCCTCATTGCCGCGCTAAGGGGCGAGCCTTATGCGTTTCCGTCGATGAAGGCGAGAGCGCGCAAGGCCGTCGGCGGGGTCGCCATCCTGGCCTTCCTGGCCCTTTATATTTGGGCCGCCGTCAGCCTCGGCGCCCTCGTGCCGACCCAGTGGGCCGTCCGCCTCGCTTACTACGCCCTTGCCGGCGTCTGCTGGGGCCTGCCATTGATTCCGCTCATCCGCTGGATGAACGGCGAAGGCCGAGACGGCCCCAAGGAGTGACCATGCCCACTCGCGACGAGATCATTGCGCAGCTCACCGCTTCCGGTCCCCTCGCGCTCGTGGAGGACGCCTCGCAGGGCTACCCGCTGCGCGTCTACGCCAACGCGCCGGCCTCGCTGCGCGAGGTGCTGATCTCGACGCGGCAGTTCGGCGACCGCCCGTTCCTGATCTATGAGGACGAGGTGCTGACCTATCGCCAGCACTTCGAGCAGGTGGCGGCGCTGGCGGCGCGCCTAGGCGCGGCCGGCGTGGCCAAGGGCGACCGCGTCGCGATCGGGATGCGCAACTATCCCGAATGGAGCCTCTCGTGGTGGGCCTGCCAGGCGATCGGCGCGATCGCCGTGGCGCTGAACGCCTGGTGGACCGGCCCTGAACTCGCCTTTGCGCTGAAGGACTCATCGCCCGCCGCGTTGCTGGTCGACGGCGAACGGCTGGAGCGCCTGGCGACGCTGTTGCCCGAGCTGGACGTGAAGCTGCTGCTGGTGGCGCGCCGTGGCGGCGCCGGCGCGGAGGGAGAGGACTTCGCCTCGGCCGTCGCCGAGCCACGCGCGGACCTGCCCGCCGCTGACGTCGGACCGCACGATCTGGCCACCATCCTCTACACGTCGGGAACGACCGGCAATCCGAAGGGCGCGATGGCCACCCATCGCAACCACGTCACCAACCTGATGAACACGATGCTGGGCGGCGCGGTGGCCCGCGCCGCCGCCGGCCTGACCGCGCCGCCGGACCCGAACGCGCCGCAGCCCGGCGCCTTGCAGACCTTCCCCTTCTTCCACATTGGCGGCCTGAGCGGCCTCTACATCGGCGCAGCGACCGGCATGAAGCTCGCGCTCATGTACAAGTGGACGCCGCTCGAGGGCGTGCGCCTGATCGAGACGCATGGCCTGACCAGCGTCGCCGGCGTGCCGATCGTGGTGCGCCAGCTGCTCGAGGCGGCCAGGGGCGCCGGGGCGCCGTTGGCCTCGCTGATGGGCGTCGCGTCCGGGGGTGCGCCGGTGCCGCCGGACCTGATCCGCCGGATCGGGGAGCAGTTCGAGACGCGCGCCGCGCCCGGCAACGGCTACGGCCTCACCGAGACCACCAGCGCCGTGATCGCCAACGGCGGCGCCGACTATCTCGCGCATCCGAACAGCGTTGGCCGCCCGGCCGCGACGGTCGACGTGCGGATCGTCGACGAAAGCGGCCAGGACGTCTCGACCGGCGCGATCGGCGAGATCTGGATCCGCGGGCCGAATGTCATCCCGGGTTACTGGGAGAACCCGGCGGCGACAGAAGCGGCGTTCGGCGGCGGCTGGTTCCGCACCGGCGACCTCGGGCTGCGCGACGACGCCGGCCTCTACTACGTGGTCGACCGGATGAAG
>DATGKF010000062.1:0-15584 GCA_035294785.1 Caulobacteraceae bacterium
CCATTGGCTCGACGGCGGCGGTCATGAACGCCGTCACCGACGCCCTCGGCGTCAAGGACCTGGCCATGCCCGCCACCCCCGAGCGGGTCTGGCGCGCGGCGAACGGGCGCTAGGGGAGGGCATGATGCACGACTTCGCCTACCACCGCCCGCTCACGGTCGACGCCGCGGTCTCGACCCGCAAATCGGCCGCCGACGGCGCCTACCTCGCCGGCGGCATGACCCTGCTGCCGACGCTCAAGCAGGGGCTGGCCGCGCCCTCCGACCTCGTCGACCTCGGCGCCGTCGCTGGCCTCGCCGGCATCGAGGTTGCGGGCGACCGGGTGGTCATCGGCGCCATGACCCGCCACGCCGACGTCGCCGCCTCGGCGGACGTTCGGCGCGCGATCCCCGCGCTGGCCGAACTCGCCGGCATGATCGGCGACGCGCAGGTGCGCAATCGCGGGACCATCGGCGGCTCGGTCGCCAACAGCGACCCGGCGGCCGACTATCCGGCGGCGGTGGTCGCCCTCGGGGCCACGGTCCGCACCGATCGGCGCGAGATCGCCGCCGACGCCTACTTCAAGGGCCTGTTCGAGACGGCTCTCGAGGAGGGCGAGCTGATCCGCGGCATCGACTTTCCGATCCCGACCCGCGCCGCCTACGCCAAGTCCCCCAACCCCGCTTCACGCTATGCGGTGGCCGGCGTCTTCGTCGCCGACTTCGGCGGTCGCATCCGAGTGGGCGTGACCGGCGCCGGGCCCTGCGCCTTCCGCGCCACGACGATCGAAGAGGCGCTCGCCAGATCGTTCACGCCGGCCGCCATCGACGGCGCCGCGCTCGACCACGCCGACTTCAACGCCGACCTGCACGCCTCGGCCGAGTACCGCGCCGCCCTCGTCCGCGCGATGGCCCGCCGGGCCGTCGCCCAGCTGCTGAGCTAGCCCAGGAGATAAGCCCTATGCGGGTCAACGCGCTCGACCACGTGAACATCTTCACCGACGACATGGACGCATCGGCGAAATACTACGCCGAGCTCCTCGATCTCGACGTGCGCAACGGTCCGGCGCCCATGCGGCCCGAGCAGGTGCAGTGGGTCTACGACGACCAGAACCGGCCGATCATCCACCTGAACGCCCGCGGCGCGCCGCAGGCCTTCGCGCGCGATTGCCCGCCCGGCCCCACCGGGCCGATCCACCACGTCGCCCTGAACTGCGGCGGCAAGGACGAGGTGATCGACCGCCTGAAGGCGCGGGGGGCGGAGTACTCGATGAACGCCATCGCCTCGATCGGCCTCACCCAGATTTTCACCCAGGACCCGAATGGCGTGCTCCTGGAGCTGAATTTCTACGGCGATTAGGACGCTCGCGCCGCGAGCGCGACTAGGATAGGCTTGCGTCGCCTTCATCCGTACACGGCGGAAGGCGTGCGCCATTTCGGCGCGGATTTCGGGGGGAAATCATCATGTTCAAGACAAAGCTTCGCCTTGCGTTACTCGCCGCCGGCCTGGCCGCCGCGCCCGCCGTTGCTATGGCTGCGGACAGCGGGCCGGCCGCGACGGTCAACGCCTTCCTCGACGCCTTCAACCGCGGCGACATCAAGGCCGCGCAGGCGACCAACGCCGACGATGTGGTCATCATCGACGAGGTGCCGCCGCACGTCTGGCGCGGGCCGGGCGCCTTCCAGGCCTGGCTCGGCGACCTCACCAAGGACGGCCAGGCCAACGGGCAGACGGATGAGAAGGTCACGATGGGCCACCTCGTCCGGTCGCAGGTCGACGGCGACACCGGTTATGCCGTGATGACCGTGACGTTCACCTACCGCCAGCACAGCAGACGCACGATCGAGCCGGCCGAGATCGCCGTGGCTCTTGGCAAGCGCGACGGCGCCTGGAAGATCACCGGCTGGGCCTGGGCCGGCACGGTCCCCAAAGCCGTTCACTAAAGGAAGCACGATGTCGACCGACGTCACCGAGGCGCCGCATCGCGCCCGCACCATCGCCGAGATGCAGCAGATCCAGAGCCGGCTCGGCACCCCCGAAGAGTTCGCGCGCGGCATCCAGGCCTACAAGCCGCGGCCCACAGACGTGATCATCTCGCCGTTCGGCAAGTGCGGCACCACCTGGCTGCAGCAGACCTTCCACACCCTGCGCACGCGCGGCGACATGGACTTCGACGACATCTCCCGCGTCGTCCCCTGGATCGAGACCGCCGGCCCGCTGGGGCTCGACATCGAGGCGCCGCAACGGGCCGAGCCGCGCGGCTTCAAGAGTCACATGAGCTATGGCCCGATACCCAAGGGCGCGCGCTACGTCGTTTGCGTGCGCGACCCCAAGGACGCCTTCGTCTCCATGTTCCGCTTCATGGAGGGCTGGTTCGTCGAACCTGGGACCGTGACGATGGCGGAGTTCTTCCCGGGCTGGAAGCGCGGCGGCGGGCCGGGTGGGGAAGGCTACTGGAAGCATCTGCTGAGCTGGTGGGCGGTGCGCGACCAGCCGAACGTCATGCTCGTCTCCTACGAGCACATGACCGCCGAGCCCGAAGCGCATGTGAAGAGGCTCGCGGCGTTCGCCGGCCTGCCGCTGGACGATGAGCTTCTGGCGCTCACGCTCGAACGCTCCTCGCTGGCCTTCATGCTGGCGCACAAGGACCGCTTCGACGACCGGATGATGCGCGAACTTTCCGAGGCGCGCTGCAACCTCCCGGCCGGCAGCGACTCCGCCAAGGTGCGCAAAGGCGGCGTCGGCGGCCACCGCCAGGAACTCCCGCCCGAGATCGCCGCCGAAATCGACGCGGCGTGGACAGAGCAGGTCGCCCCGGTCCTCGGCTTCCCCGACTACGCGGCGCTGGAGGCCGAGCTGCGCAAGGGCTGAATCCTCCTACGGCAGGGGCGAAAAGACGTCGCTTGTCGGCAGCCAGCCGGTGATGGGTTTGGCGCCGTCGACATAGTCCACCTGCAGCCAGCCGGGCTTGCTCGCGCGGACGCCGAGGCCATCGCCCTCGACGACATAGGCCTTGCCGTGCGCGGCCGCGCCGGGGCTGGCGTAGAAATAGGCGCGCGCGCTCTTCACCACCGCAACTGACGTCCAGGCGTGCGCCGTCGCGAGGTCGAAGGTCGCCGGATCGCCTGTCTGCGCGAAGGGCTCGAGGTTGCCGCAGCCGCCATGCTCGTCGGCCAGGCCGATCGAGAAGTGCGTTGAGTCGGTCAGCGCCAGCACGCCCTTGATCAGATCGCCCTTCGGCGACTTCGGGAAATAGGTGGCGATCGCGGCCTTCCCCCCGGCCAGCTTGCCGCTCAGGTAGAAGACGCAGCTGAACGACGGCGTCCCGCCTTGCTGCATGTCGAAGTAGCCGCTGACGACGCCGGTCGCCGGATCGTAGCCGATCAGCATCGCGTCGTTGTAGCTCCCGCTCTGGATCGGCGGTGCGGCGTTGGCCGCGATGGGCGCGATGAGCGCCGCGGCGAGGATGGCGATCAGCCTGCGCACTCTCTCAGTCTCCCAGTTCGCGCGGGTCGCCGGCGACCAGCCGCCCGTGCTCGATCCAGCGCGCCTGCGCCGGCGTGAATTTGGCGGCGACCATCGCGTGATAGCGGGCGAGGTCGTCGGCCGTCAGCACGTCCTTCCAGCGGCCGTTCGTTCCCTTGTTGATGAACCGCTCGGCCCCGTGGTCGAAGGCCATGCGCAGTTGCGGCATCATGTCCTCGCCCTGCGCCTTCATCGTCTCGAACCGCGCCGCATCGGCCAGCTTCGGCAAGAGCGCCGGCGGTGTGGCGATCCCCAGATAGTCGGAGATGCGCCGCATCTCGCCCTCGAGGTCCGCCTTCAGGTCGGCGTAGTGGACGAACAGCATGCCCGGCCGCCGCCGCTCGCTCCAATAGGTGTTCTCGAAATCGAAGAACGAGAGGTCGGCGCTCGCGCTCGTCCCCGCCTCCGCCTCGGCGATCCACTGGAGATAGAAGGCGCGCGGGTCCTCTGGCGTCTCCATCATGCGCGTGGCCGGCGTGGCGCCCGCCGCCTGCGCCTCGGCCATGATCGCCGCGCGCCGCTCGGGCATGAAGCCCAGCATGTGGTTGTGGAACGACATGCAGGCGTCGCGGCCGTCGCGCACCACGTGGATGTACTTCAAGCCCGCGTAGATCGGCAGCGCGTCCAGCGGCAGGTGCGATTTGACCGAGCGCCGGTGCGTCTGCGCCTCCAGCATCGCCAGGTTGACGTCGTTGGGCGCGAAGAAGGTCGCATCCAGCCAGGGCGCGGCCGTCATGAACTGGCGCGGCTCCGGCGACTGGTTGATCAGGAGGTCGACGATCCGCTGCGTCCAGGTGGTGCCGCACTTCGGATAGGTGGCGACGATGATGTCGTCCGGCCGGGGCTGGAAGGCGTCCCAGCGATGGCTGTCCATGGTCCCAGTGTGGTATTCGCGCGTCGGCGCGCGTTCGACGGTCATATCGCGGCCTCAAAAGCGGTCAAAACAAGCGCTAGCACGGGCCGGCGCGGCCGCCCAGGCGCGGTTGCCGGCCGATAGTTGCTGAGTTTACATCGTATTCCGGGTAACGTCGGGCGGGGAGTGGGCCAAGTGGATCCCGAACAGACCAGGATCATGACGTCGGCGCATGGCGTCGGCACGAGTGGCGCGACGCATCTGCTCGAGCTCGTGCAGGGGCTCGATGTCGGCCGCCGCTACCTGATCGGCGCGGCCGGCGTCACGATCGGGCGCACCCCGCCGGCCGAGATCGTGCTGGGCGACTCCGAGGTCTCCCGCGCCCACTGCCGCGTCACCGTCGAGGGTGACGACCTGATGGTCGCAGACCTCGGCTCGACCAACGGCACGTTCATCGATGACGTTCGGCTGCACGAGCCGACGGCGCTGCCCGTGGGCTCGGTGCTGACCGTCGGGCGCCAGCACCTGCTGCGGCTCGAGAAGGACGCACCCCGCGGGTTCGACCGCCTCGCGTCGCTGCACGGCCGCGCGGCCGTGAACGCACTCGCGGCCGGCCCGCCGCCCGACATCTTCCTCTCCTACAATCGCGACGACCAGGCGACCGCGCGGCTGTTCGCCGAGGGGTTCCAGGCGGCTGGCCTCACCGTCTGGTGGGACGTGACGCTGCGCACCGGCGAGGCCTACGACGAGGTGACGGAAGCGGCGCTGCGCTCCGCCAAGGCGGTCGTCGTCCTTTGGTCGAAGCGCTCCGTCGCCTCGCGCTGGGTGCGCTCGGAGGCCACGCTCGGCGATCGCAACGGCCGGCTCGTCCCGGCCATGATCGAGGCGTGCGAACGGCCGGTGATGTTCGAGCTGACGCAGACGGCGGAGCTGACGCACTGGAAGGGCGATGCTGAGGACGCCGCCTGGCTGGCGTTCGTCGCCGACGTCCGCGGCCGCGTCGGAGCCGCCGCGCCAACCGCGACGGGTCAGGGTCCCGCTTGAGCCGATGACCGCGGCGCCAAAGAGCGGCGCGCCAAAGCCGCCGCGCGTGTGCTTCAGCCTGGGCGTCACCGGCCACCGCATCGACAACGCCGCCTACGCCGCCAACCAGGCGCGGGTGCTGACCGTGCTGCGCGAGATCTTCGATGCGATCGACGCGGTCGTCGCCGGCGAGCCGATCCTGCTCGGCCCGGCGGGCGCCACGCCCACGCGGCTCCATTCCCTGCTCGCCGACGGGGTCGACCAGCAGGCGTCGAACGAAGCGCTGGCCCGCGGCTGGGAGATCGTCGCCCCGCTGCCGTTCGGGCGCGACCTCAACATCGCCGTCAGCGCCAAGCCGGAAACGCCGGCCGAGGCGCGCATCCTCATCGCCGGCGGCAGCGAGGGCCTGAGCGCCGAGACGCTCGCGCGGGCCGAGCGCATCCGCGTGCTGGGGACGCCCGAGCGGGTCTTCGCCCTGGCCGACCAGGACGAGGTGGTTGCGGCCCTCTACCTCGCCAAGCTCGACAAGCCCGACGACGCCCGCGCCGCCGACGCCTTCGCCGCCCACACCTCAGAGCGCGTCGGCCTCGCCGCCCGGGTGATGATCGAGCAGTCGGATCTCCTCATCGGGGTCTGGGACGGCGCCAGCCAGGCGTTCGTCGGCGGGACCGGCCACACCATCGCCGTCGCCCTTCGCCTGGGCGCGCCGGTGCTCTGGATCGACGCCAAGGCGCCGGAGCGCTGGCGGCTCTTGAGCACGATCGAGTCGCTCGCCGCGGTCGAGGCGGGCGAGGTGGACGGCGCCGACCGAATGGCGGCGCTGGCGGCGCTGGTGCGCGAGGCGCTGCGGCCCGCCGGCGAAGGCGAGACCGCCGAGGCCGACGTGCACGCCGGCGCGCGCTCGCTCGATGCCGAAGCCTGGCGGCCGCGCAGCGATCCCCTCTGGCACGCCTATCGCCGCGTCGAGGCCCTCTTCGGCGGCGACGGCTCGCCGCTGCGCAACCTTCGGCAGACCTACGAGTCCCCCGAGGCCGTCGCCACCGGCAGCGGCGCCGCCGTGCTGGCGGCCATGCGGGCGCTGCCGGGCGCCGATCCGAAGCTCACCGGCAAGGTCGAGACCGACGTGCTGCGCCGCTTCGTCTGGGCCGACGGCGTCTCGGCGCGGCTGTCGGACGCCTACCGCGGCGGGATGATCGCCAACTTCCTCTTCTCCGCCTTGGCCATCGTCAGCGGCGTCGCCTACATGCCGTTCGGCACGGGAAAGGAAGGCGCCTTCTTCGCGCCGGTCGAAATCGCCTTCCTCGGCGCCATCCTCGGCGTCACCTGGCTGGGCCAGCGCGGCCGCTGGCACGGGCGTTGGTTCGAAACCCGGCGGGTGGCCGAATACTTCCGCCACAGCCCGATCCTGATCGCCCTCGGCGTCGCCCGCGCGCCCGGGCGCTGGCCCAAGGGCGCTGGCACGTCCTGGCCGGAGTGGTACGCCCGCTACGGCCTGCGCGAAGTAGGCCTGCCGCGGATCAGCATGAGCCGCGCCTACCTGCGTCTTGCGCTCGAACACCTGCTCGACGATCACGTGGTGCGCCAGCGCGACTATCACGAGGCCAAGGCCAGGCGCCTCACCAACGTGCACCGCAATCTCGACAGCGTCTCCGAGCGTCTCTTCGTGCTGGCGGCGGTCTCCGTGGCCGCCTCGCTGCTGGTCACCGAGGGCGCCGCGGCCTCGATCATTCCCGAGGCCGTCGTTCAGGCGGCGTCGAAGTGGTTTACGATGCTCGACGTCCTCTTGCCGACGTTCGGCGGCGCCGTCGCCGGCGTCCGCTACTTCGGCGACTTCGAGCGCTTCGCCGCCATCTCCGAGGTCACCGCCAAGAAGCTGGACAGCGTGCACGGCCGCATCGCGCTTCTGCTCGCCGCGCCAGATGCGGCGATCGACTACGGCCTCGTCGCCGACCTCGCCCACGCCGCCGACGACATCGTCGTCTCCGAAATCGAAAACTGGCAGGCCGTCTTCGGCAGCAAGAACATCACAGTGCCCGCTTAGCGGGGCGGGGCGGCGCTCGCGGCTGGCGCGTCGCTGGCGTGGGCGGCGGCGTAGGACGAGCTGTAGAGGGCGGTGAGGTCCCCCTTCAGCGACGTGGCTCTGGCCACCGCCGCGCTCACCGTCCCGGCATCGGTGCTCGAGCGCGTGGCCGCCACCAGCTGGTCCAGCTGCGCCAGGTCGGCCTGCCCGCGGCCGGAGTTGGCCTGCATGATCTTGAAGGCGTCCTTCTTGGCCCGCGAGGCGAAGATGCCAGGCCGGTTCGAGTTGGCCAGCGCGGTAACGGCGGCCGAGGTTGATCGCGCCGATGCGTCAAGCGCCTCCAGCGTCTTCTGCCCGCGGGCGACGATGTCGACTTGCTTGGCGGCGGTGCTGGCGCGGCTGGCGGCGCCGTAAGCGGCGGTGAAGGCGTTGTAGGCGGCCATCGTCTGGCGGGCCGCGGCCATCGCGCTGGTCGGGTCGCTCGTCTGCGCCGCGCTGGCGGCGGCGCCGTCGAGGTTCGACTTCGCCTTGCGCGCGGCGGCCACCGCGCTCGCGCCCTGGTCGGACGAGCCGGTCGATGGCGCGAGGCTGCCCATCTGGCCGGAGGCCGAGCGGGCGAGGGCCGCGGCCTCGCTGTGCGCCATGCCGACGGCGAGCGTGTTCATCTGGTCGACCAGCGGCGCGGCCTGCGCGCCGCCGTTCGGCGGCAGCGCCTTCACCTGTGCGGCCAGGCCATCGATCTTGGCATCGGCCGCGGCCACGGCGCCGGTCTCGGCGCGGCCGCGGCCCATGCGCTTGACGTCGGCGGCGAACTGGTCGGCGGCCTGAGCCAGTGGCCCGACGTCAGGCACCGGCGCGCCTGGCGCTGCGGCGACCACCGGCCCAGCCGCCGGCCCGCCCTTGGCCGGCGCGGCTTTCGATGCGACCACCGGGGCGGCCCCGCTCTTCGGGGCGCCGAAACGCGGCAGCGCCGGGTGCAGGAACAGCACCGCCGCGGCGCCCAGCGCGACGACGCCGACGCCGGCGGCGACCAGGATCCAGACAAGCGGGTTGCCGTGTTTGGCGTCATGAGCCGCATCGGCCGGCGCGGCGGCGGCGGCCGGTTCGGCCTTCGGCGGCTTCGGCGGCGCCGCCTTCTTCTTCGGCGCAGCCGCGGCGGGCGGCGCCTTGGCGGCCGGGGCCGCGGCCGCTGCGGCGGCCGCCGGCGCGGCTTCCGCGGCAGGCGGCGCAGGTGTCGGCGCGACCACCACGCGGGTCGCATCGTCCTCGAGATCAGCGTCCGTGGCGTCGAACAGCTTCAGCCAGTCGGCGACCGTCTGCGGCCGCGCGCTCGGCTGGATGGCCATCGCCGCGTCCACGGCGCGGGTGAAGGCGCGGCTGTAGCCGGCGCGCGGCTTGGCCGAGAGGGACTCGCCGAGGCCGGCGTGCATGCGCTCGAGCACCTCCGGCGGCTTCTCGCCGGTGATGCACTGGTACATGACGACGCCGAGGGCATAGATGTCGGTCCACGGCCCCTGCGGGTAGGTCTTCACGTACTGTTCGATGGCCGCATAAGGCGGTGTGTAGAAGGTGACCTTGGTGCTGGTCGCCTGGCCGGAATCGAACCGGGCCGAGCCGAAATCGATCAGCACCGAGCGGCCCGTGTCGTCCACGAGGATGTTGGCCGGCTTAATGTCGCGGTGCAGGACGCCGGCCTTGTGGGCGCGGTCCAACCCCTCGGCGATCGGTTTGATCAGGCCCAGCAGGCTCTTCTCGTCGAAGGTCTTTCCGTCGCGCAGCTGCTCCGACAGCGATGCGCCGGTCTCGAAGTCCATCACCATGTAGGCGGTGCCGTGGATCTCGAAGAGGCTGCGCACGCTGACGATGTTCGGGTGCCGCTCGGGCTTCGACAGGTTCCAGAGGACCTTCGCCTCCTCCAGGAACTTCTCCAGCCCCAGCGAGTAGACCTCTTCCGAGGACGAATCGGTCGGCGTGACCGTCTCGCCGTCGGTGCGATCGCTGATCGCGCCGGGGAAATATTCCTTGATGGCGACCAGCTCGTCGAAATAGACGCCGCGCGCCCGATAGACGATGCCGAACCCGCCAACGCCCAGCACCTGCTCGAGCTTCCACTCGCGCAGAATCGTGCCTTCTGGCAAAGCCTTGCTGTGATACGGAGCGTTCACGTTTGCGACCCCGGCCGCCCCCATGTGGATGGTCGATACGATTAGTAGTCGTTCTTGACCGTGCTTTGCTAGACTTTCGGCGCGACACGCGTTTGCGCGAGGTGCAACGGGACATGGGCTTCGAGTCCGTCGTGCGGACCCACATCGGCTGCCGGCGCAAGATCAACGAGGACTCGGTGCTCTGCCGGCCCGAGCTTGGCCTGTGGGCCGTGGCCGACGGCATGGGCGGTCATGACGCAGGCGAAGTCGCGAGCGCCCTGGTGGTTGAACGCCTGGCCGCCGGCGACGCGGGCTCGGACCTGACCGCCAAGACCATCGCCGCCAAGCGCGCGATCGAGACAGCCAACGCCGAGCTTGTCGCCATGGGCAATCAGGGGCCCAGCCAGCGGACGATCGGCTCGACCGTGGTGGCCATCGCCGCCGCGGCCGGGGAGCTCTCCTGCCTTTGGGCCGGCGACAGCCGCGCCTATCGGGTGCGCGGCGGCGCGCTCGTCCAGCTCACCCGCGACCACAGTCTGGTGCAGGAGCTGGTCGACGCCGGCCAGCTCGACGCCGCCGAGGCCAACGACCACCCGAACTCCAACATCGTCACCCGCGCGGTCGGCGCCTCGCCCAACATCGTCGTCGACGTGGTCGCCAGCGACATCGCGCTCGGCGACGTCTTCCTCCTGGCCAGCGATGGCCTCACGCGCCTCGCCACTGACGCCGAACTCCTCGCCGGCCTTCAGGCCCCCAACCTGGAAGCGGCCGCCGACCGCTTCATCGACACCTGCCTCGAACGCGGCGCCCCGGACAACGTCTCCTTCGTCATCCTCCGCTCGCGATAGGCGGGGCGGGACGGCTCATTTAACCGCAGAGATCGCAGAGAAGGCGCAGAGAACGCTGAGGAAAACCTCTGCGCACTCCGCGCCTTCTCTGCGTCCTCGGCGGTTAAGAGCTGACTGGCCTACCGGAAATCTTCTTCCCACCACTCGAGGTCGGCGCGGACGCCGGCGCGGCGGCGGTCGGCTTCCAGGGCGCGGAGTTCGACGCGGCGGATCTTGCCGCTGATGGTCTTCGGCAGCTCGGCGACCTCGATCCGCCGGATGCGCTTGAACGGCCCCAGCCGCTCGCGCGCGTGCGCCAGGATCGACTGCGCCGTCGCCGCGTCCGCCGCGGCGCCGGGCGCCAGCGCCACGAACGCCTTGATCAGCGCCAGCCGCATCGGGTCGGGGGAGGGGACCACCGCCGCCTCCGCCACCGCCGGATGCTCGATCAGCACGCTCTCCAGCTCGAACGGGCTGATGCGGTAGTCGGACGCCTTGAAGACGTCGTCCGCCCGCCCGACGTAGGTCAAAACGCCGTCCGCGCCGCGGCTGACCACGTCGCCGGTGCGGTAGACATCGCCCGTGAGCGGTTCGAGGCCCGCCTCGCCCCAATAGCCCTGCATCAGGCCGAGCGGCCGGTCCGCATCCAGCGGCAGGCAGACCTCGCCCTCGCTCTCGCCGTCGACGATGATGCGATAGCCGGGCAGCGGCCGGCCCATGGCGCCGGGCGTGATCGGCTGGCCGGGCGTGTTGCCCACCTGCGCCGTCGTCTCCGTCTGCCCATAGCCGTCGCGGATGGTCAGACCCCAGGCGGCCTCCACCCGCTCGATCACCTCGGGATTCAGCGGCTCGCCCGCGCCGATCAGCTCGCGCAGGGCCGCCGGCCGCCCGCCCAGGTCGTGCTGGATCAACAGCCGCCAGACGGTCGGCGGCGCGCAGAAGGTCGTCACCCCCTCCCGCGCCAGCGTCTTAAGCGCGCTCGCCGGATCGAACCGGGCCTGGTTGGTCACCACCGCGCTCGCCTCCGCCAGCCACGGCGCGAAGACGCAGCTCCAGGCGTGCTTGGCCCAGCCGGGCGAGGAGATGTTCAGGTGCCGGTCCCCGGGCTGCAGGCCCAGCCAGTACAGCGTCGAAAGGTGCCCGACCGGGTACGAGACGTGGCTGTGCAAAACGAGCTTCGGCCGCGAGGTCGTGCCCGAGGTGAAATAGAGCAGCAGCGGATCGCTGGCGTTGGTCGGCGCATCCGGCGCGAACGCCTCGGCCGCCGCATCCGCCTCCTCGTAGGCCAGCCAGCCGTCGACGCGCCCACCGACGCTGACGCCCGTCCAGTCGCCGGCCGGGAAGCGCTCGGCCAGCTCGGCCGCGGCGATCACGAACCGCACCCGCCCGCGCGTCAGCCGGTCCTCGAGCTCGGATCCCGACAGCAGCGTCGAGGCCGGAATCACCACCGCCCCCTGCTTCATCGCCGCCAAGAGGCTCACCCACAGCGGCGCGACGTTCCCCAGCATCAGCAGCAGCCGGTCGCCGCGCTTCAGGCCCGCGCCCCTGAGGCGGTTCGCCAGCCGGTTCGAGGCGCGGGAAAGCTCCGAATAGGACCAGACCTCGGTGGGCCGATCGTCCGCGACGATCCTGAGCGCCTCCCCATCCCGCTCCCGCGCGATGACGTCGAACCAGTCCAGCGCGAAGTTGAACGTCTCGAACCTGGGCCAGCGAAACCCCGCGTAAGCCCGCGCGTAGTCCGTCCGGTGCTCCAGCAAGAAGTCCCGCGCCGCTTTCAGTTCCGCGCCGGCCGTCATCCGCCTCTCCACCTGCTCAGGGCCACCATAAAGCGCGACTTCTCCCATAGGGAGAAGGGGGGACCCGCGCCGGACGGCGCGGGGAGATGAGGGGTTACGGCGCGGCCGGCAAACCCCCAACCCTCGTAACCCCTCAACCTCCCCATGCGCCGCATGGGGCCCCTCCTTCTCCCTATGGGAGAAGGCGCTAGGCGCTGAAGTTCAGCTTCAGCCCTGCCTCCGGCCAGCGCATGCGGATCAGCTTGCCGGCGCCCGACATGGTGATGAAGGCGTCGCGCATGTCGGCCCCGCCGAAGCAGATGTTGGTGGTCATCCGGTCGGGCACCGGCGTCTGCCGCACCGCGCCGGCCGGCGAAATGGTGGTGATTCCGTCGGCGATCGAGGCGACGCACACGTCGCCGTTCGCCTGCACCGCCAGGCTGTCGAAGAAGGCCCGCCCGGGCCCCGTCCCCACCAGCCGCCCGCCGCGCCCGCCCTTCACCACCTGGCCCGGCGCGGCGAGATCGAAGGCGATCAGCCGCCCGGTGAACGTCTCCGCCGCATAGACGGTCTTCTCGTCGGGCGAGAGGCCGATGCCGTTGTAGCCTGTGCCGCCAAAGGAAATCTCCTCCGCCTTCGCTCCGTCCGTCCGCGCGTAATAGACGCCGCTCGCATGCCGCGTCCGGCCGGTCTGGCGGCCGAAATCGGTGAACCAGAACCCGCCCTCTCGGTCGAAGACGATGTCGTTCGGCGCCGAGAGCAGGTTCTCGCCAACGAAGTCATACAGCCGCTCGCCCTTGCCGGTTGAGAGGTCGACCCGGTCGATCCCGCCCTGCCGCGGCGGCTGCGCCCCGCCGGCGAGGCCCCCGCCGCCGTTGTTGGCGACATAGACCGCCCCGTCCGGTCCCAGCGCCGCCCCGTTCGGCCCGCCGCCCAGGTCGCACACCACCTCCACCTTGCCGTTCCACACCCGGCTGAGCGTCCCGCGCGCGATCTCGACCAGGATCACCGACCCGTCCCCCATCGCAATCGGCCCCTCCGGAAACCTGAGCCCCTCCGCCAACACCTCGATGCTCATGCGCGTGTCCTCCTCCAAACCGGGGCGTATATATCCGCTCATCCCCGCGAAAGCGGGGACCCAGGCTTTTTACCGCCAAGCGCGCCAAGGACGCCAAGCAGTCCGCATCTGTCAGGGCGTTTCAGCAAGCTCTTGGCGGTCTTGGCGAACTTGGCGGTCAGATCGATCGGCGCGGCGCCAAGCCGCTCATCAGGAAAAACGCCTGGGTCCCCGCTTTCGCGGGGATGAGCGGGGTTTAGGGGGTCAAGCCAACCCCGCGCGCTGCTTCCGCGTCAGGCCGCGCACGATCAGGTCGTAGGAGTGGCCGATCAGGCGTTCGATCTCGTCCATCGGCACGTCGGCGCGCACGTCG
Source organism: Caulobacteraceae bacterium (assembly GCA_035294785.1). Taxonomy (GTDB): domain Bacteria; phylum Pseudomonadota; class Alphaproteobacteria; order Caulobacterales; family Caulobacteraceae; genus Poindextera. The sequence goes on from DATGKF010000062.1 coordinate 13,577, forward strand.
ATGCAGATCCAGAAGCGCCTATCCAGGTGCCCGAAGTGGCCGACGCCGGCGTACGTATCCTTCAGGATTTCAACCAGGTGCGGGTCGCATTTGACGATCACGCCCTGCATGTTCCGGGTCTGGGCGACGATGGCGAAGATCTTCTCCGCCACCTTCCACATCCCCGCGCCGCCCGTCGGCGGCGGCTCCGCGCCCGGCTTCGCCGCCAGCACGGCGACCACCGGCCGCAGCCGCGCGCTCAGCTCCACCGTCATGTCGCCGTCTTAAGCCGCGCGCGCCATCTGCAGCAACGTCGTGTCGATCGTCTCCAGGAGCGCGTGGGCCGAGATCGGCTTGGTCACGAAGGCGTCGGCGCCCGCCGCGCGGCCGGCGGCCGCGTGCTCGGGCAGGGCGTTGGCGGTCAGCATGATGATCGGCGTGCGCTCCAGGCCCTCGTCGCGCTCCTTCTCGCGGATGGCGGCGATGGCCTGCAGCCCGTCCATCTCCGGCATCTGCATGTCCATCAGGATGAGGTCGAAGCGCTCGTCGCAGAAGCGCTCCAGCGCCTCGCGGCCGTTCACGGCCATGGTCATGTCGACCGCGAGCCCGTCGAACATCAGCTGCAAGACCTTGCGGTTCACCTCGTGGTCCTCCGCTGCCAGGATGCGCAGCGGCGCCTCGCTATCGGCGCGGCCGGACACCGGACCGTCGGCGCTGGCCGCCGCATCCTCCACGGGCGCCTCGGCGGCGATCAGCGGCATGGTGAGAACGAACGTCGCGCCTTGCCCAGGCTCGGACTGCGCCGTGATCGTCCCGCCCATCAGCGCCGCCAGCGCATTGGAGATGGAGAGCCCGAGGCCCGCGCCGCCGAAGCGGCGGGTGATCGATCCGTCCGCCTGCTCGAAGCGGCTGAAGAGGCGCTCGTGCGCGGCGGCGTCGAAGCCGATGCCGTCGTCCTTCACCGCGAACGTCACCAGCCGCCCGCCGTCTTCGCGGGCCGCCGCGGCCACGCTCAGCGACACGCCGCCGGCGTTGGTGAACTTCACCGCGTTGCTGAGGAGGTTGCCGACGATCTGCTTGATGCGGACCTTGTCGCCCATCAGGTACGGCTCGACGTCGTCGGCGACCTTGAGCGTCAGGGTCAGGCCCTTCTCCTCCGCCTTGGCGCGGAAGAGTTCAGCGAGGTTCCCCACCGTGCCGCGCAGGTCGAACGGCTCCGGCGTGATCTCCAACCGGCCGGCTTCCACCCGCGCCAGGTCGAGGATGTCCGCCAGCAGCACCTGCAGCGACTCCGCCGAGTCCTCGATCACCGAGACCATCTCCGCCTGGCGCTTGCCGAGGCTGGAGCGGCGAAGGGCGCTGGCGACCCCCATCACCCCGTTCAGCGGCGTCCGGATCTCGTGGCTCATGTTGGCCAGGAACTCGCTCTTCGCCCGGTTGGCGGCCTCGGCGGCGTCGCGGGCGGCCTCCAGCTGTTGCTCCAGCGCCTTGCGCTCACTGACGTCGATGGTGGTGCCGACCACGCGCCAGGGCGAACCGTCCGCCGTGCGCTCCACCAGCCGCGCCCGCGACAGCACCCATTTGTAAGCGCCATCCTTGCAGCGCATGCGCACTTCGGCGCTCGCGTACGGCGTCTTGCCCTGGAAGTGGGCCTGGAACGCCGCCGAGACCGTCATCCGATCGTCGGGGTGGACGTAGTTGCGCCAGGCGCCGACGTGGCCGTCGAAGTCGTCGGGCGCATAGCCCAGCATCACCAGCCAGTTGGGGCTGACGTCCATGCTGTCGCTCACGAGGTCGAGTTCATAAAGGCCATCGCCCGATCCTTCGATGGCGATGGAGAGCTTGCGCTCGGCGTCGATGAACGCGACCTGCCGGTCGGCCAGCTGGCGCAGCACCGCGCCGTGGTCCAGCGAGAACCGCTGCGAGGCGAGGCCCGAGAGGCCGAGCAGACCGGGGATGATCAACGAGCGCCAGTCGAGTCCGTAGGCCAGGAACGGCCCGAGGATCGAGAAGACGGCCGTCGGCGCCA
>DATGKF010000063.1:0-9827 GCA_035294785.1 Caulobacteraceae bacterium
CCGCGCCTTCAGGCGCTATACGGCTACGATCCCGACGAGCAGGCGCAATACATGCCGGACCTCGCCGGGCCGGACGACCTACGAAGGCTCATTGGCTTGTACGCCGTGGACGTCCATCAGGTCCGAAACGGCGCAGCGCCCTATCTCGGGTTCGAGTTCGGGTGCACGTGGGATGACGAGCATGGGCTTGGGGTGCTGATGCATGGGACTCGCATCGTCGAGGTTGGCGGGGCGGACACAGCATTTCTGCTTTGGATCGCGGAGCGCGACGCCAGGCTGAGCTGACTCTGCGCGATCGTTTGGGATGGCTCGGAGCCTAGGCCTTGAGCGTTCGGCTGCGCCGCCTGTTTCGGGCGCCGCAAATCGTCTAGTCAGCATCTCATGAACCGCAGGCCCGTCCCGTTCACGCTTGGCCCCATCCACTTCGTTGGCATTGGGGGCATCGGCATGAGCGGCATCGCCGAGATCATGCTGCGCATCGGCTACACCGTGCAGGGCTCGGACGCCCGCGCCTCGGCCAACACCGAGCGGCTGGCGGACCTGGGCGCCAGGATCTTCATCGGCCATGCCGCCGAGCAGGTGGACGGCGCCTCGGCGGTCGTCTTCTCGACCGCCGTGCCGATGGACAACCCGGAGATCGCCGCCGCGCGCAAGCGGCGCCTGCCGCTGGTGCGCCGCGCCGAGATGCTGGCCGAATTGATGCGGCTCCAGTTCTCCGTCGCCGTGGGCGGCACGCACGGCAAGACGACCACCACCGCGATGGTCGCCGCCATCCTCGACGCCGCCGGGCTCGACCCGACCGTGGTCGTGGGCGGGATCATCAACGCCTATGGCGCTAACGCGAAGGTGGGCGAGGGCGACTGGATGGTGGTCGAGGCCGACGAGAGCGACGGGAGCTTCCTGCGCCTGAAATCGACTGTGGCGGTGGTCACGAACATCGATCCCGAGCACCTGGACCACTACGGCGAGTTCGACGCGGTGAAGAAGGCTTTCCAGGACTTCGTCGAGAACATTCCCTTCTACGGCTTCGCCGTCCTCTGCACCGATCATCCGGAGGTGCAGGCGATGGCGGCGCGGATCGAGAACCGTCGCCTCGTGACCTACGGAGTCAATCCGCAGGCGCAGGTGCGGGCGGTGGACCTGGCGGTCGGCCCGGGCGGGTCGACCTTCGACCTCGTGATCCAGCCGCTGGCCGCCGTGCCGACCACGATCCCTGGCGTGACGCTCCCTATCGCCGGCGAGCACAACGTGACGAACGCGCTCGCCGCCATCGCCGTCGCCCGCGAGCTCGGCGTCGGCGAGGACGCAATCCGCGCCGGCCTGGCCGGCTTCTCCGGCGTCCGCCGCCGCTTCACGCCCACCGGCGAGGCGCGCGGCGTGCGCGTGATCGACGACTATGGCCACCACCCCGTCGAGATCGCCGCGGCGCTGCGGGCGGCGCGCGGGGTGACCAACGGGCGGGTGATCGCGGTCGTGCAGCCGCACCGCTACACGCGGCTGCGGGCGCTGTTCGGGGAGTTCTGCGCCTGCTTCAACGACGCCGACGTGGTAATCGTCGCCAACGTCTACCCGGCCGGCGAAGCGCCCGTCGAGGGCGTGGATCGCGACGCGCTGATCGAGGGGCTCAGGCGTTGGGGCCACCGGCGCGTGCTGGCGCTGGACGGGCCCGCCGACCTCGCCGCCCTGGTGATGGAGGAGGCGCAAAGCGGCGACCTGATCGTCTGCCTGGGCGCCGGCGACATCACCGCCTGGGCCTACGCCCTTCCGGGGCAGCTGAAAGCGATGGCCGCGTGAGCTGGCGAGACCGCCTGCCGCCGGCGCGCGGCAGGCTCATGTTCGACGAACCGCTGGCGCCCTTCACCTGGCTCCGCGTCGGCGGGCCTGCCGAGGTGCTCTTCCTGCCCGAAGACGAGGACGATCTAGCCGCCTTCCTGGCCGGGCTCGATGCGGCCGCGCCGGTCACCGCCATCGGCGTCGGCTCGAACCTGCTGGTCCGCGACGGTGGCGTCGAGGGCGTCGTCGTCCGCCTCGGCCGCGGCTTCGCCCGGGTCGAGCCGCGCGACGGCGGCCGCATTTTCGCCGGCGCGGCGGTGCTGGACGCGAATCTGGCGCGCGAGGCCGGCACAGCCGGGATCGAGGGGTTGGAGTTTTATCGCGGCGTGCCAGGGACGGTCGGCGGCGCCTGCGTGATGAACGCCGGCTGCTACGGCGCCGAGACCAAGGACGTGCTGTCCGAAGCCTACGCCGTCACCCGCACCGGCGCGCGGATCACGCTCACGAACGCCGAGATGGACTTCGGCTATCGCAAGTCGAACGCGGCGGCCGAGCGGGCGCTGATCTTCACCGGCGCCCTTTTCGAAGGCCGCCCGGGCGAGCCCGCCGCCATCGCCGCGCGCATGGACGAGATTACCGCCCGGCGCGAAGCCTCGCAGCCTATCCGTGAGAAGACCGGCGGCTCGACGTTCAAGAACCCGCCCGGCGAGTCCGCCTGGAAGCTGGTCGACGCCGCCGGCTGGCGCGGCAGGCTGTTCGGCGCGGCGAAATTCTCCGACCAGCACGCCAACTTTCTCATCAACACCGGCGAGGCGACCGCCGCCGAGCTCGAGGGCCTCGGCGAAGCCGTCCGCGCCGACGTGAAGACCAAGCTGGGGATCGAACTCGAGTGGGAGATCAAATGCATCGGCCGCGCAGGCCGCATGAACCCGAATTAACGCGGCGGCTTGGCCCGGTTGGGCTAAGGCTCGCGCCCGTCGAAATCGAAGAGAGGCACGATCTCACGATGAGCGTCGCTGACGTCGCGGGCCTTCCGCAACTGGCCGGAACCCAGCCGCCCCCGAAGAAGGGGCGCGGCTTGCTGAGGATGTTCGGCGAGCAGCCGTCGAACCAGTGGGAGACGCTGCCGCAGTCGTTCTACGAGCTGCCGATCTCGGTGCAGAAGTCGATCTTCGGGGGCGGCGTCTTCATCAGCGACCCGGACGGCGTGAAGCGGGTGATGGTCGACAACGTCGCCAACTACCCGAAGACCGAGATGGAAAAGCGCTTCTTCACCGCCATGTTCGGCGAGGGGCTGCTGGGCTCGGACGGCGAGACCTGGCGCACGCACCGCAAGGTCATGGCGCCCTCGTTCGATCCACGCAGCGTCCAGAGCTACGCGCCCGCCATGACCGAGACGGCGGCCATCTTCGCCCAACACTGGGACCAGCTAGGCGAGGGCGCCGAGGTGGACATCGCGGCCGAGATGACCGCGCTGACCCTGCAGATCATCTGCAAGACGATGTTCTCCTCGGATTCCGAGGAGCTGGTTGATCTGACCGGCGCGGCGCTGGAGCGTACGCAGCGGGCGCTGAACTTCTCCATCCTCGATATCCTGCCGGTGATCGGCGAGATGCGGATGAAGAAGAAGACGGCGCTGATCCACGCCGATTTCAGCGGCATGGACGCGGCCATCTACCGGCTGATCGAGGCGCGGGAGAAGGCGCCGCCGGGCGAGGGCGAGCGCAAGGACCTGCTCTCGCGCCTGATCGCCGCCAAGGATCCGGAGAACGGCGCCAAGCTGAACGCGACCGAGGTGCGCGACGAGGTCCTGACCATCTTCATGGCCGGGCACGAGACGACGGCCGTCACCATGACCTGGGTCTGGTACGCTCTCTCGCAGATGCCCGAGGTGGCGGAAAAGCTGCACGAGGAGCTCGACCGCGTGCTCGGCGGGCGGACGCCGATGATCGAGGACATCCCCAACCTCCCCTACACGCGGATGGTGCTGGATGAGACGATGCGGCTCTATCCGCCGGCGCCGGGCATCTCGTCGCGCATCGCGCTCGCCGACGACGAGGTCTGTGGCGTGAAGATCAAGAAGGGGACGGCCATCGGCGTCGCGCCCTGGGTGCAGCATCGGCACGAGCGGCTGTGGGACGATCCGGTGCGTTTCGATCCCGAGCGCTTCACGCCGGAAAAGAACGCCGCGCGACCGCGGTTCGCCTATATGCCGTTCGGCGCCGGCCCGCGCATCTGCATCGGCGCGGTGCTGGCCACCACCGAGGCGATGCTGATCCTGGCCACGCTGGCCCAGCGCTTCACGCCGAAGCTCTCGCCGGGCCAGGACGTCAAGCTGCAGGCGCGCATCACGCTCCGCCCGCTCAACGGCATGCGCATGATCCTCGAGCGCCGCCGCGCGGCTTGAGACCGCGCGCCCCCCCCCGCCCGGCATCTTCGGGAGTTACTGATGGCGTCGCACTGGACGACCCGCCCCTTAGGCCTCTTTCAGGGTGGACCGCAGGTCGAGAACTTCCGCGAGATGGCGAGCACCCATCCGGCGCGCGTGGTGCGCCGCGCCGCGGCGCCCGCGCCGTTCGAGGCGGGGACGCGCCTCGAGCTGCCGGCGACGTTCGAATTCGAGGGCCAGAACCTCGATACCGCGCAGTTCCTCGCCGAGATTGAGACGACCGGGCTCCTGGTGGTGCGGGACGGGCGCATCGTCTTCGAGCGCTACTGGCTGGGGAACGATGCGACCACACAGGCGGCATCCTGGTCGGTTGGCAAATCCTTCGTCTCCGCGCTCGTCGGCGTCGCCGTCGACGAAGGCGCCATCAGGTCGATCGAGGACCCGGTTACCCGCTACGCGCCGTCGCTCGAGGGCGGCGCCTACGATGGCGTTCGCATCAAGGACGTGCTGCAGATGTCGTCCGGCGCGCGCTGGAACGAGGACTACAGCGATCCCAATTCGGACATAAACCGCTGGCTCCGCATCCTGGACGACGGCGGATCGCTTGACGCCTTCGCCGCCGGCTGCGTCCGCGCCTGCGAGCCCGGCACGTTCAATCGCTACAACACCACCGACACCCATGTGCTTGGCATGGTCGTGCGTGGCGCGACCGGCCGTTCGCTCACCGAATACCTGCGCGAGAAGCTCTGGAATCCGCTCGGCGCCGAGGCCGACGCCTTCTGGGTGGTCGACTCGACGGGCGTCGAGGTGGCCGGCGGCGGGCTGAACGCGGTGCTGCGCGACTACGCCAGGCTGGGCGAACTCTATCGCAACGGCGGCGTCTGGAACGGGCGACGGCTCCTGTCCGAGGGCTGGGTGAGAGCCTCGGTGACGCCGGACGCGCCCCACCTCATGCCCGGCTCGCGGCCAAGCGCCGATCATTCCCTCGGCTATGGCTTCCAGTGGTGGGTTCCCAGCGACAACGGCGCCTACACCGCCATCGGCGTCTACAACCAGTACGTCTGCGTCGATCCGGCAACCCGTACGGTGATCGCCCAGACCGCGGCGTTCCGCCGATACGCCGCCGACGCCAGCGCCGAGTTCTACCGGGTGGGCGAATGCCTCACGCTCTTTCGCGCCATCGCGGACGCTTGAGCGGGTTTTTTGTTGAACGCGCGCGCACGCAGCCGTGTCGCGCCCTCGGGGGAGGAGCACCATGCGCCGTTTCTGGGCCTCACTGGGATCGCTGGCGTTCTTCATCGTCGCGCCAGGGACGATCGTGGGCCTTGTTCCGTGGTGGCTTACGAGCTGGCGCATCAGGCCGCCCGCCCTCGGCATCGAGGCGTTGCGATGGGTCGGCGTCGCTCTCATCGGACTGGGATCGCTGCCGCTGCTGAGCTCGTTCGCGCGTTTCGCCTGGGACGGGCTCGGCACGCCCGCGCCGATCGCGCCGCCGGCCAACCTCGTGGTGACCGGTTTCTACCGCCGCGTGCGCAACCCGATCTATTTGGCGCTCCTCATCATTCTCTTGGGCGAGGCGCTGCTGTTCGGCGACGGCCGGGTGGCGGCGTGGGGCGTGATCTTCTGGCTCTTCACCTTTTTATGGGTCGTGATCGTCGAAGAGCCCGAGTTGCGGCGGCAGTTCGGCGATGAGTATCGCAGCTACTGCCAGAACGTGCCGCGCTGGGCGCCGAGGCTCATGCCGTACAAGCCGTCGCGCTGAACCCCCGCCGCTAGGCGCTGAGGCTGAGCTGGCCGCCAACGGGTGGGTTGTAGGGCGAGGGGTTGGTCGAAGCGGCGCCGCTCGCCGCGCCCGGCTGTTGCACCGCGCTGGCGCCGGCGAGCTGCGACAGCGAGCCGCCGAAGGTCACCGCCGGCGTGCTCTGGCTGTTGCTCGATCCCGCGGCGCCTGTGCTCTGCGGATCGCCAGGCGCGCCCGGCGGATGGGCGGGGTTCTCGCCCTTCTTGGCGAGGGCGACGTCGCTACAGTCGAAGCAGACGTAGCCGTTCACGATCTGGAATGAGGTCGTCGTCATGGCCGCCGTAATCCGTCCGCTTTCCCTGCTAGCGGTTCGGGCTTAACAGCGCCTTTCTCGTCGCGTGATCGAGGGATTCGCATGGCCCAGCTGACCGGCCACCACGTCGCGGTGCTCCTGGGCGGGCTCTCGTCCGAGCGCGAGGTGTCCCTGGTGTCCGGCGCGGCCTGCGCCGCGGCGCTGCGGCGGCTGGATGCGAAGGTCACCGAGATCGACGCCGGTCGCGACCTGGCGCAGGTGCTGGCCGCGCTGGAGCCAGACGTCGTTTTCAACGCCTTGCACGGCGCCTGGGGCGAGGATGGCTGCGTGCAGGGCGTGCTCGAGACGCTGGCGCTGCCCTACACCCACTGCGGGGTGCTCGCCTCGGCGCTGGCCATGGACAAGGTGAAGGCCAAGGCGGTGATGGCCGCGGCTGGCGTCGACGTGCCGGGCGGCGGCCTCTTCAGCCGCGCCGACGTCGCGAAGGGCCATGTGATGGCGCCGCCCTATGTGGTGAAGCCGAACGCCGAAGGCTCGTCTGTCGGCGTCTTCATCGTCCAGGAGGGCGCGAACGGGCCCCCGCGCGAACTCGCCGCGGCCGGCTGGGCGTTCGGCGAGGCGGTGCTGGTCGAGCCCTACATCCCCGGTCTGGAACTCGCCGTCGCGGTGATGGACGGCAAGGCGCTGACGGTCACCGAGATCGTCCCGCGCGCGGGATTCTACGACTATGAGGCGAAGTACGGCGAGGGCGGCTCGACCCATGTCGTGCCGGCGCGTATGCCCGCCGCGGCGGCCGAAAAGGCCATGCGCATGGCCGAGCTGGCGCACGCCGCGCTTGGTTGCCGGGGCGTTACGCGCGCCGACCTTCGTTATCACGACGTTAACGACAATCTGGTCCTGTTGGAGGTCAACACCCAGCCGGGGATGACGCCGACATCGCTTGTTCCGGAGCAGGCGGCGCACCGAGGCGTGGGGTTCGACGAACTGGTGGGCTGGATCGTGGAGGACGCCTATGGCCGCGGTGGTGCGAGGAGGATCGCCTGACCGCCGCGCCAGGACCTCGGCCGCACCGCGGGTCATCAAGGCCAAGCCCAGGTCGAAGCCGAAGTCCAGGACCAAGGCCAAGCCCTATCGCCCCGCCAAGCTCGAGGCCGCTCGCAGCCTCGGGTTGATGCCGCTGACGGCGCTGACGCTGGCCGGCGCTGTCGTCGCCGGCGGCGTCCTGGCCATCATGGCCAGCGATCCCCGCGTCGAGCGGGCGCGCGAACAGGCCATCGCCTCCATCGACCAAGGCCTGATCGACGTCGGATTCCGCGTCTCGGCCGTGACCGTTCAGGGCGCGACTCCGGACGCCGCCGCAGCCGTCGTCCGCGCCGCGGCTTTGCCCAAGGATCAGCCGATCCTGCACCTCGATCTGGCGGCCCTCCGCGCGCGCGTCGAGCAAGTCGGATGGGTCAAGTCGGCCAAGGTCGTCCGCCTGCTGCCCAACACCATCCTCATCTCCATCACCCAGCGCCAGACGCTGGCGATCTGGCAGCACGCCGGTCGCACGCTGGTGATCGACGCCGACGGCCGCGCGGTTCCCGAAGCCGACCCGGGCCGCTTCCCCGACCTGCCGCTGGTGGTGGGCGAGGGGGCCGACAAGGCCGCGCCCCAGCTCCTGCCCCTGCTGCGCGCGCGCCCGCGCCTGATGGACAAGCTGGATGCGGTGGTGCGCGTCGACGACCGGCGCTGGGACCTTCGCCTGAAGGACGCCAGCCTGATCGCGCTGCCCGCCAGCGGCGAGGCGGTCGCGCTGACCGAGCTCGATCGCCTCGACGCGCAGTCGCACATTCTCGATCTGGGTTTCGCGCGCATCGATCTGCGCGATCCCGAACTGGTCTCCGTCCGGCCGCGCGATGCGGAGAATTCGCGCGCCCAGGCCGCGACGAACGGCGCCTGAGCATGGCTGTGGGAAGGAGTCTTAGGGATGTCCCGGCTTGAAGATCGCAGGGAGGCGCGCGACGGGCTGAAGGCCCTTGCCGGCCGGACCCCTGTCGTCGCCGCCCTGGATTTGGGGGCGAGCAAGGCGACCTGCTTCATCATGAAGCCCGGCGGGGTGAACCGCGAGCAGCGCACGCTGCAATGCGCAGGTGTCGGCTACGTACAGTCGCGCGGCGTGCGGGGAGGGTCCATCGTCAACATGGACGAGGCGACGGACGCCATCGCCCAGGCCGTCGAGCGCGCCGAAGCGGTCGCCGGCGTCAGCGTCCAGGGCGTCGCGGTGACCACGTCCGGCGGCCAGCTGGCCAGCCACCGCGTGGCCTCCGAGATCAGCCTGGGCGCCCGGCCGATCGCCGACGCGGACCTGAGCCGCGCCATCTCGGCCGCGCTCGGTCAGGTGCGGCTCCCCGGCCGGCGGCCGATCCACCTGCTGCCGGTCGCCTGGTCGGTCGACAACCAGCGCAGCGTGCGCGACCCGCGCTCCATGAGCGGCAAGACGCTGCGCCTCGACCTGATGGTCGTCTCGATCAGCGAGGCGATGTTCCACATGCTGGGCTTCTGCGTTGAGCGCGCGCACCTGGAGTTCCGCGGCGTGGTCGCCGCCCCGTTCTCGTCCGCACTCGCCGCCCTCGACGACGACGAGATGGACTTAGGCTGCATCTGCCTCGACATGGGCGGCGGCTCGACGTCGGTGGCCGTGTTCGCTGGCGGCTCGCTGGTGCACGTCGACAGCCTGGCCGTCGGCGGCCAGCACGTCACCGCCGACATCGCTCGCGGCCTTTCGACCTCCATCGCCGGCGCCGAGCGGATCAAGACGCTGCACGGCTCAGCCATCGCCTCGGCCAACGAGGACCGTGAGATGATCGAGGCGCCGCCGCGCGGCGATGACCCAGGCGCCGGACCGGTCATCGCGCCGCGCTCATTGCTCAAGGGGATCATCGCCCCGCGCGTCGAGGAGACGCTGGAGCTGCTCCGCGACCGCCTGAAGGCGGCCGGCGCACCGCTCGAGCCCAGCGCCGGCGTCGTGCTGACCGGCGGGGCGAGCCAGCTTGCTGGCGTGCGCGAAGTGGCCGTCCGCGTCTTCGACCGCCCTGTGCGTCTTGGCCGGCCCAAGCGCGTGCCGCATCTGGCCGACGCCGCCGCCGGGCCGGCGTTCTGCGCCGCCGCCGGCGTCCTGCAGCGAGCCGCCTTCGGACCGCGCGAAGCCGTCACCTTGCGCTCGCTGACCGGGGTGAGGGCGAAGAGCAAGCCAGCCGACCCCAATGCGCCGCCGATTGTGCGGGCGATGGTCTGGCTGCGGGACAACCTCTAGGCGCGCCGGCCTGCGGCGAAACGCCCCGCGGCCCGCGCCGGCCGAAAAACGCTTTCGAACCAAGGATTCACGTCGGACAGATGCGGTGCTTCAGGCCGACTCGGCGTATCCGGATTAACCGCCAATTAAGGTTAGTCAGCGTTCACTTCTTACTCCGTGTCGGAATCTGCGCGCACCAGCGCTGACATGGAGTTTGTCAGGGCGAGGGGTCTTTCATGCCTATTCATTTGTCCGCGCCGCCGGCCACCGAGCTGAAGCCGCGGATCGTGGTCTTCGGCGTCGGCGGAGCGGGCGGCAACGCCGTCAACAACATGAT
>DATGKF010000064.1:0-26606 GCA_035294785.1 Caulobacteraceae bacterium
GACGACGTCATCGCCGAGTGCCGCGACGTCGCCCGCGTCGGCTACCGCGTGCTGGTCACGGTGCTCACCAAGAAGATGGCCGAGGACCTCACCGAATACATGCACGAACAGGGCCTGCGCGTGCGCTACATGCACTCCGACGTCGACACGCTGGAGCGGATCGAGATCATCCGCGACCTCAGGCTCGGCGCCTTCGACGTGCTGGTCGGCATCAACCTCTTGCGCGAGGGCCTCGACATCCCCGAGTGCGGCCTCGTCGCCATCCTCGACGCCGACAAGGAGGGCTTCCTCCGCTCGGAGACCAGCCTGATCCAGACCATCGGCCGCGCCGCCCGCAACATCGACGGCCGCGTCATCCTCTACGCCGACTCCGTCACCGGCTCGATGGAGCGCGCCATGGCGGAGACCAACCGCCGGCGCGAGAAGCAGCACGAGTTCAACCTCGCCAACGGGATCACGCCGGAGAGCATCAAAAGCCAGATCAAGAACATCCTCGCCAGCCCCTACGAACGCGACCACGTCCGCATCGACGCCGGCGTCGCGGAAGACGCGAAGCCGTTCCTAGGCTCCAACTTCCAGGCCACCCTGCGGGACCTGGAAACGCGGATGCGCGAAGCGGCGGGGAACCTGGAGTTCGAAGAAGCCGCCCGCCTGCGCGACGAGATCAAGCGCCTGAAACTGATGGACCTGGAATTCGCCAACGACGCGCTGACAGGGGCGGGGGAGCAGGTGGACACGTCAGCGCCGAAGCGGATGCGGACTCAGGCGAGAGCCGCGGCGGCGGAGCGGTTCAGGAAGGGCGGAAGGGCGAAGGGGCGGCGGTAGCCGCTTAAGCTTGCCTCGCGGGCGGTCAGGTTTGGCCCGGATCGGTCGTCCCTTCGGCTGCCGCCTCGCTTCCTGAGGTAGGCAAGCCGTCAGAGCCCAACGCCCGGTTACCCGGCCAGAACTCCGTCTTCGCGAGTTGTTCGCGAGCTCCGGCGATGTTGGCAGACGCGCGATCCAAATATCGCAGAAACGTTTCCTTTTCCTTATTTCGCCCGACCATAAGAACGCCTTCAAAGCGTCGAATTGTCTCAAAATCTTCCGATATCATCTTTGTCATAGACGAGGTCAGAAACATCAAATCCTCAAGCGTCAGGTATACATCTACAATGGGACGACGATCGCGATCGTACCATAGGACTCGACGGACGACGGTGACACCGTTTCTGTCCGTCTCGTCGATCTCTTTCACGAGGAGGTACGAATATCCGGCCGACCTCTGAATATCCGTCGCTAAGTCCAGCGGATTCGGATCATCGTCTTCGTCTTCGTCCGCCATTTCAGTTCGGCTTTCTGATTTCTTGATCTTCCGTCAACAAATCTAGCGGTGTCGTGCGAACCCGCCAGATGTCATCGGGTGCCTCTACAGGCCGCGCAATCCGTGACCAATAGAGAACTAGCTCGTCGCGCGTTGAGCTACGCGTCCCCTGTTTTGCAACAATGGTCGTGCGCGGCATAGGAACTAACGATACACCTATCGGCGCATCATCACGCACCGTAAAGAAGGCTCTCTCCGGCCCAGCCTGCGCCTTCTTATCTTCGAAAGAAGGCGCTCGGACTACGCTCTCGATAGGCCCCTCGTTCGCTACGGCGTGCGGCGTATGGGACTTGCGCTCTTCGCGCCTCATGAGAGTGATTGCTGCTCCCAGAGAGAGAATCGCAGCTATCCCGAGCACCGCATCAAGAAACATGATCGGCACTCTGCACCTCATCGAAGACGAAAACGACCAGCCAAATCATCGGCAAAATTAGTATCGGCCCCGAGTACAAATCTGAGAAAGTGACCGACAGAGATTGTTGATTAGCTGCGAACTGGACAAGATTCCTACCTATGAGCACGTAGCTACTGCTGAACGCGACGAGCGATAGTGCAAACGGCAGATAAGAACCCTTGCGTTGGATCATGCGCTTGCAGGTCACCACCGTGAGCGGGGCGCTCGCGAACAGCGCAGTATATATAATCATGTAGAAGGCGCTCACCAGCGCAGCAATCGGCGTTGGTGCCGAAAAGAGGTGAGATTGTGATATTAGAAATCCTGCAGTAGCGCTCAGCAACGCAGCCACACCCGCGTCGGATGACAACCGCATAGTTCCCGCCCCCTGCGATCCATCAACCTAGACGAGCGTCCCCGGCCGCGTCAAGGCGTGCGGTGGGAGCCTTCGCGTCCGGTCAAGCAGAGCGGATGTTCCGCGCGATGAGGCCCAGCGGATTGCGGGACAGGTGTTCCTGGCCCGTGATGGCTGCTAAAGCCAGTGACCAGCGAAAACAAGGCCATGGCCGGGTTCCAGCGTGGTCAACCTCTGGGTCGTCAACACAGACAACGACTGGTTCGACTTCCTGTCGGCGCGGACCGGGCTCGATGAAGTCAACTTCTGGCAACCCAGCGGACGGACCGACTTCCACGCTTTGACGCCCGGCGAGCTGTTCGTCTTCCGGCTCAAGGCGCCGCGCAACGTGATCGGCGGCTTTGGCGTGTTCAGCCACGCGTCGCGTTTGCCCGTCTCGCTGGCGTGGGAAGCCTTCGGCGAGAAGAACGGCGCCCGGGATTTCGCGGAGATGCGACATAGGGTTTCCCGCTATCGCGGCGAGCCGGACGGCGCGAACCTCGACTACGTGATCGGCTGCCGCATCCTGACCCAGCCGATCTTCCTTCCGGAGATCGCCTGGATACCCCTGCCCGCGTCCTGGCCTCGCAATGTCCAGGTGGGCAAGGTCTACGGGACCGACGAGGCGGAAGGCCGTGCGTTGTGGGATCGGATCGTCCAGGCCGGTCTCGCGGCGTCCGCGCTAAACCTCTTTGAGCAAGCGGCCGAACCAACTGCGCGATACGGAGAACCGACGCTCGTCAGACCGCGGCTCGGCCAGGGTGCGTTCCGTATCGCCGTGACCGACGCCTATGGCCGGGAATGCGCCGTCACCGGCGGACGCGTGTTGCCGGCGCTCGAGGCCGCGCACATCCGCGCCTACGGCGAGGGCGGCGCGCACGAAGTCAGCAACGGCCTCCTCCTGCGCCGCGACATCCACAGCGTCTTCGACGCCGGCTACGTGACGATCGATCCAGACCTCCGCTTCGTCGTCAGCGACCGGGTCAAGACCGACTTCAACAACGGCAACGAGTACCGCCGTCTGCACGGCACGCTCTTGAAGGCCCCAACGGACGCGCGGTTCGCGCCCAGCCGCGAAGCCCTCGACTGGCACAACCGCGAGCGGTTCTTGGGATAGTCACCGTAGAGGTGCGAAGCGGCGCCCCGCTAAGATGGCGGTTGCTCCCAAATGCCTGCGATGATGCCGCACAGGCCTAGCGCCCCAGCTGCAACCAGGCACAGCACAAACACCCCAAATCCCCCTCCCGCCGACTGCGACGCCATGCCCAACCCGCAGCCTACTAGAGGGGAAGCCGCGAGCACCGTGGCTGCGAGTCGGAAGAGAAAGTCGCTGGTTTTCACGTCATGCCCCGCACAGCACGCACATCGCGCCACGCCCATCAACGATCGCCCCGATCGACACCACGACTACGACCGCAGGTGGTCGGTTGCAACGTCCGGCTCGCGCCCATCGCGCCGACGGCGCTGGGCGACCTCGTAGCCCGGCGTGTGCCGAGTGTGCCGTCGCAGAGCCGCACGCTTGATAAGCGGTTGAATCGGATCTGATAATTGTGCTCGCCCCCCGTCGAGAGTCACACCAAGTGCCCACCTTCACCGTCCTCTGCCGCATCGACGCTTACGCTGACTATGTCGCCGAGGTTGAGGCCGATGATGCCGAGGAGGCGGCGATGTTGGCGCGGGCGAACCACGGCGACTACAACTGGGAGCATGACCGGACGCTGGAGTTCGACGACCGCTATTACGTCACGCTGGACGAGGACCCAGCGCATATCGAGGGGACGCGGACCGGCGACCGCATCTAGCCACGCGCCGGCGGGCCTTGCCTGACGAGCCCTTCCACCTCGGCTTCGAGGAGGCCGGCGCCCGGTTCGAGAGCGCGTCGCAAAACGCGCGGGTGTGGACCGAGCAGTGGGTGGCGGCGCACATGTTCTGCCCCAACTGCGGCGCGGCGCGCATCGGGCGCTATCCGAACAACCGGCCCGTGGCCGACTTCTTCTGCGAGGCCTGCGGCGAGGACTGCGAGCTTGAGTCGCCGAAGACGCCGTTCGGGCGGAGCGTGCCCGACGGCGCCTACGCCGCGATGTGCGCGCGCATCGCCTCGCCGACCAACCCGAACCTGATGCTGATGAACTACGACGTCGCCCGCTTCGGCGTGACGGACCTCTTTCTCGTGCCCAAGCAGTTCCTCGTCCGCGAGGTGATCCAGGAGCGCAAGCCGCTCGCGCCGACGGCGCGGCGGGCGGGCTGGATCGGCTGCAACATCCTGCTCGGCGACATCCCGGCGAGCGGCAAGGTCTACCTCGTGCGCGGTGGCGACATCGCGCCCCGGCGGCTGGTGCTTGAGCAGTGGCGCTCGACCCTCTTCCTCCGCCAGCAGAGCCAGGCCGCGCGCGGCTGGCTCATTGAAGTGATGAAGTGCGTCGAACTGATCGGCCGCGATGCGTTCACCCTCGACGACGTCTACGCCTTCGAACCCCGCCTCGCGGCCATCTACCCCGGCAACCACAACATCCGCCCGAAGATACGCCAGCAGCTGCAGGTGCTGCGGGACCAGGGGTACCTCGCCTCCCTCGGGCGGGGGCGTTGTCGGCGTTCGGGCTCCTGACCGCGGTCCCGCGTTCAGTGGTCATGAACGCCGTGCCGCCGAGCACAGAAGGAGCGCCTCAAACCTGTTCCCACGCGACATCGAGCCGGACCATGGGGCGCGTTCGCACGAGGGCGAAGGCAGGGCTGGCCAGGATCGCCTTCTCGAGTTCCGGGAGTTCACCCCGATTCCTGCACCAACGGTTGGCGGCGCCGACCGATCGAAGCTCCTCGTCGGGCTCGAAATAGGCCGTCAGGTGAAGCTGGCTGATCGCGTCGTCGTCTTCTCGCTCGGCAACAATAAACTGGCGCGTGATATCGAACTCGAACATCTCGCCCCGGCCCCAGTCGTAACAACCATACTGGAAGAGGAGCATGTCAGACACAGCCTCCGCGGAGAGCCCCGCGGCCTCGCGCTCCGCATAGAAGGCGAGAAACGCGGCGATCCAGTCGGCGAGCAGCGCACGCTCCCCGCCTAAGGCGCGGTCTGCTGCATACCGCCGGAACTCGTCCGCTGACTCAGAGGGTCGCATCGCCAGCGCCCCTTACCACCCGCCTGCTACCGCCGCGAGCATCACTCGACCGCTCCGCCCTCAAGCCGAACGGAAGGCTCCCGAGTCTTCGGGCGACAGGCGTTCGTGTCCCTGTGGCCGGGTCAGAACGCCAACAAAAGAACAAGCGTCGGCCTTGCTCTGAGCACATCTCGGAACGCCCTTAAGGGACCGCGTTGCCCCAGGATCGCGGCGTCGCCTTTCCGCGCAATGATGTCAGGAGAACTCGGATGATCCGCACCTTAGCCACCGGCGTTGCGGTGCTCGCTCTCACGTCGAGCGTCGCCGTCGCCCAGGACTACCGCGATCGCGGCGACCCGGACGTCTACGTCTACAGCCACCCGGAACCCGCCCCCGTCCACATCCTGCGCGGCGGCGTCATCGGCGCCGGCATCGGCGCGGCCATCGGCTGCCTGGTGACGCTGCCGGTTTGCGGCCCGGGCGCCGCGGTCGGCGCGACTATCGGCGGCGGCACGGGCGCCGTCACCGGCGCGGCGGTGTCGACGAACGAGGACTACCGCTACGGCTACGGCTACCGCTATCGCGACCGCGCCTACTACCGCGACCGGCCGGACTACCGCGACCGGCCCGACGACGCGCCGCCGCCCGCCCCGCCGCCCCCGCCGCCTGGGGACTAAGCCAGACGCGCGGACGCCTCGGGGCGCGACCCCTTAGGCGCCCCCGCCGCCCGGCAGCCGGATGGCCTCCAGCGCCAGGAACCGCGCCGGGTCGCCGCCGAAGGTGAGGCGGGCGCCTTCCATGGGCTCGAACGCGCCGCCCCAAACGGCGTGGTCGGCGTCCACGAGGCAGCTCACCAGCGCGAGCTCGAGGTCGCCGGAGTGGGTGATCACCAGCACCCTTCCGTCCTCGCCCAGCGGCATGAGCAGATCGCGCCACAGCGTCGCCACCGCCGAGCCGTAGAGCCCGGCCGGGCCGCCGGCGCGCGCCAGGCGGGCGAGCGCGGCCAGCGGCGCCGGCTCCTTCCACCAGCCGCTGGCTTCCAGGTCGGCGATCACCGCCTCCTCGCCGAGCAGCGGCATCAGCTCCTGGTCGACCGCGAACCCCATCGCGAGCGCCGTCTCCCTGGCCCTCGGAACGGTGCTGGTCGCCACGTAGTCGAACGGGCCGATGTCGCCGCCAATGGCGCGGGCGAGGTCGACCCCGGCCTGCGAAAGCTGCGAGCCCCCGCCCGCCTTGCGCAAGCTGTGCCGCCGAGCTTCGAGAGTGCGCATGGCCAAGGCTCTAGCGGGGTTGGGCGCGGGGGAGCAAGGGCCAACAAACTTGGCTCAGGCGTCCCTCCTTCTCCGCATAGAAAACGGCTATGCTCGGCGTCTCGCATGGGATTGGGGGCGAGACATGCGCTGGATTCTCATCGGGTTTGTCGTCGCCTGCGTCGCCGGGACGGCCGCCGCGCAGACGCCACAGGATCGGCATTGGTGCGAGATGCCGGGAGCGGACGATGACGTGAAGATCGCCGCGTGCACGGCGCTTATCGCCTCGACCACCGTGACGCCGGCGGAGCGGGCCGCCGCCTTCGACAACCGCAGCAACGCCGAGCGCAACAAGGGCCTCTACGACCAGGCCATCGCCGACGACGACCAGTCCCTGGTGCTGAACCCCAACGTCTCGGACGCCTATGACCACCGCGGCATCGGCTTTGCCGAGAAGGGCCTCTACGCGGCGGCCCTCGCCGACTTCAACCAGGCGATCGTGCTCAACGCCGGTTCCGCGTCCGCCTACAACGATCGCGCCTTCCTCCGTCACTTGGTAGGGGAGGACGCGGCGGCGCTGCCGGACGTGGAGCGATCGCTTCGCTTGGCGCCGGAGGACGCCGACGCCCTCGAGACCCGCGCCGAGATCCGCGAGCGGCTCGGCCAACGGGACCTGGCGATCGAAGACTATCGCGCCGCGCTGCGGATACAGCCTGGACTGCAACTCGCTGAGGACGGCCTC
Source organism: Caulobacteraceae bacterium (assembly GCA_035294785.1). Lineage (GTDB taxonomy): Bacteria > Pseudomonadota > Alphaproteobacteria > Caulobacterales > Caulobacteraceae > Poindextera. Next base: position 7,236 of record DATGKF010000064.1, read on the forward strand.
ACCCGCCTGGGCGTGACGCCCTAGCACCCTGAACGGCCCCCTGAGGTCGAGGGTTGTTGCGCCGGCGCGGTGGTGTTCAAACTCGCCCCTTGCTGGGGGGCCCCACCGAAGGAGCGATGACCATGGCAGACCTTCCGCGTCGGATTGCGTCCACCGGCGGCGAGGTGGTCATCGCCTCCGAGCGCGCCGTGACCATGTACGAGTCGTTCAAGTTCGCGGCGGCGCGGCGGGTCGACAAGACCATCTACCTTTCCGGCGTGATCGCCGGTCCCGCGCGGGGCGAGGGGCGCGACGTCGAGGCGTTCAAGGCCCAGCTGCGCCGCGCGTTCGCCGACATCGGCGCCACGCTCGAGGCCGCCGGCGCGAGCTTCGCCCACGTGGCGATGATCAACACCTTCCATGTGTGGGAGAGCGACAACTTCGACGGCGACCGCAACGCCCAGCTCGGCGCCTTCATCGCGGTCAAGGACGAGTTCATGCCGCCCCCGCACCCCGCCTGGACCGCCGTCGGCACGACGGGCCTGGCCCAAGACACCGGCGTCGTCGAAATCCAGATGATCGCGCACCTGTAAGGGTCCGCAACCGTCCACACCTTCTCCCAGAGGGAGAAGGGGGGTCCCGCGCCTGAAAGGCGTGGGGGGTTGAGGGGTTACGGCGCGGAGGGCAAACCCCACACCTCGTAACCCCTCATCGTCCCCATGCTCCGCATGGGGCCCCTCCTTCTCCCTCTGGGAGAAGGTCGCGACAGGCGATCCCAGCGCCTTCCTCTGGCCGTTCGGGAATGCGTCACCCATCCAGATCCACGCTCGTCAGCCAGTCGCGGAAGGCCTGCATTGCCGCAGACGGCGTGCGGGTCTTGAGCCAGGTCAGCCAGTAGCCGCCGACATCGGCGTCGATCGGAAACGGCCGCACGAGCTGGCCGGCTTCGATTTCACGCCGGAACAGGCCGTAGGGGGCGAGCGCGACGCCTTCGCCGCGGATCGCCGCCTGGGCCATGATCAGCGAGGAATCGAACAGCGGGCCTCGCAGGTTCACCGCCTCCAATCCCGCCGCCTTGAACCAGGCGAGCCAGTCTTGCGGCCGGTAGGACCGCAGCAGCGGCAGGCGCAAAAGGTCAGCCGGTTCGCGAAGCTGCTCCGCCAGCCGCGGCGCGCAGAGCGGCGACAGCGGCGCGGCGCAGATCAACGCGGCCTCGCAGCCGTGCCAGGCGCCGTCGCCGAAACGGATCGCGTAGTCCAATCCCTCGGCGACCAGGTCGACCTTGTTGTTGTTGGTCAGGATGCGCAGATCGACGAGCGGATAGGCGGCGCGGAAGGCGGGCAGGCGCTCGAGCAGCGCGCCGACGACGAAGGTGCCCACGGCGCTGACGGTCAGCACCTCGCGCACCCCGCCGGCTTCGAACTGCTCGAACAGCCGGTCGATGGCGCCGAAGGCCTCGAACAGGGTGGGCGCGAGCCCCAGGCCCTCGTCGGTCAGCGTCAGCCCGCGGTTGGAGCGGCGGAAGAGGGGCATGCCGAGCCGCTGTTCGAGACCCTTCACCTGGTGGCTGATCGCCGTCTGGGTCACGCACAGCTCATCCGCCGCGCGGGTGAACGACAGGTGACGCGCCGCGGCCTCGAAGGCCCGCAACGCCGTCAGGGGGATCGTGGCCCGCATCGGCTCAGCCCCAACTTTTGCTCATGCTTTGGCGGTGTTCTTATCCTTTGCCGCATGGGGCGGGAACAGGCGACCGTGGGCCTGTCTCGCCCCAGGGGAGGTTCCGGCATGAGCCGCGCGCTTTTCGCCGCTTGCCTGTTCGCGCTCACCGGCGGCGCCGCGCACGCGGCCGCCTGGCGCCCCTCGCCTGGGCACGTCCAGATGGCGATCTGGCCGGGGGCGCCGCCCGACCTGGTCCCCGATCCGAAGCCGGAGGCGTGCTGTTCGACGGACGTCAGCCGCCCGACGATGACCGTCTACGCACCCAGGGGCCGCAACACCGGCGTGGCCGTCGTGGTGTTCCCCGGCGGCGGCTACCAGGTCCTGGCCATGGACCTGGAAGGCACGGAGATCTGCGACTGGCTGACCGCGCGCGGCGTCACCTGCGTGCTGCTGAAGTACCGCGTGCCCAACTCCGGTCCCACCCTGGTCGACGGTCATCGCTACTACCCGAAGGTCCAGACGGCGCTGCAGGACGCCCAGCGCACGCTGGGGCTCGTTCGCCAGCACGCCGCACAGTGGCATGTCGATCCGCACAAGGTCGGCGTGATCGGTTTTTCCGCCGGCGGGCACCTCGTCGCCGCCGTGAGCACGCACTTCGCGCAGCGGACCTATCGGCCGGTCGACGCCGCCGACGCGCTCAGCAGCCGCCCGGACTTCGCCATCGCCGTCTATCCCGGCCATCTGTGGGCGCACGAGGACGAGAGCCGCGCCACCCGCAACCCGGAGGACCTGAGCCTGCGTCCGGACATCCGCGTCCGCGCCGACACGCCGCCGACCTTTCTGCTGCAGGCCGAGGACGATCACGTGGACGGCGTCCAGCAGTCGCTCGCCTACTACGTCGCGCTGCAGAAGGCCGGCGTCCCGACGGAAATGCACCTCTATGCGCAGGGCGGCCACGCCTTCGGCCTGCGCGCGGCCAACCAGCCGATCGGCCGCTGGCCAGAGCTGGTGGAGCAGTGGCTGCACACGATCGGCATGCTCGCCCCTTAGCCCGGAAACACCTTCTCCCTCTGTGGGAGAAGTCCGCGGGAGCCCTAGATCGGCAGCTCGCTCGCGTGGCTGGTGGAGATGGTGACTTCGTTGCCGTCGGGGTCGCGGGCCTTGAAGATGTGGTGGCCGAAGTAGCGCTTCTCGTCGATCGGGTCCGGCTGCACGCCGCCGGCGATCAACGTCTGACGGTAGGCGTCCAGGTCCTCGCGCGTGCGGCCCTCGAGCATGAGGTCGATGCCGCCGGGCGCGGTCTGGTCGAACGGGCTCTCCACCTCCGCCCCGGCCGACGGCCCGCCGCGTTGGAAAAGCAGCAGGTGCGTGCCGCCGCGCAGCTCGAGGATCGACATGTCGCCGCCTTTGCCGATCACGCGCAGGCCGAGCGTCGTATAGAAGCGATGGCTGGCTTCGACGTCGGCCACGGTGAGCGCCACGTGCCCAACCCCGACGGGCGGCTTGGCGCCATTTATCTCAGACATGGCCGGGTCCCTCCCTCGGCGAGCGGGCGAGATTTTATCCCAGCCGCGCCGCAGCGAAAAGTTCCGGGCCGGGCCGGTCGAACGGACCCGCGCCGGGCGCGCGCGCTAGACTCGCGGCAACGTCGAGCTTTACGGTGCGCCGCCGCCGCTCCCCGGGGTCGACCCAGCGAATCGGACGCGATGGAAACAGGCGCCACCGAACTCAAGCGCGGCAATCGGTTCGTTCTGGCGCCCCTGTGTCTGCTCGCCGGCGTCCTGCCTCTTGCCGCCCGCTGGACGCCGAACGAGTCCGTGGCGGTCGCCTACGGTCTGGTCGTCGCGGCCGCGCTCGGAGCGGTCGCGCTCTATCTGGGCCGGCGCCCCGAGCGATCGGGCCTGAGGGGCTTGTTCCTGGCCTTCTTCGTCTTTGCGGTCGTTCAGGTTCTCAACAACGTGGTTCCCAAGCTGATCCTCGCCGATGTGCTGCACGAGACGCCGACGCCGGGGAACCCGCTGGCCTCATCCCTTGTGGGCTCGATCGTCATCCAACTCGCCGAGACGGCGATCGCGCTCGTCCCCATCCTTCTGCTCACGCTGGCGCCCGGCGAAACCGCCGCGGGGATGTACCTGCAGAAGGGGCGCGTCGGCTTCTGGTTGGCGGCCGCGCTGGTGTTCTTCGCGGCTCTTTATCTCCTGACCCTGCGGGTGGCGGCGCGTCACGTCTTCCCGTTGCACGGCGCGATGCCGGTCGGTCGGTTCCTGAGCCTCAGCCCCGCGCTCTTACTGATGGTCCTGACGAACGGCTTGCAGGAAGAGCTGCTCTTCCGAGCGCTTTTCCTGCGGAAACTCATTTCCGAACTCGGGTTTTGGACCGCCAACATCGTCCAGGCGATGGTGTTCACCGTCGCCCACGTCGGCATCAGCTACACGCCCAATGCGCTTCTGTTCATGGTCCTGTTCGTCGCCCCTCTCGGCTTGTTCGGCGGCTTCCTGATGCGAAGGACGGACAGCGTCATCGCGCCGACGATCTTCCATGCCGCGGCCGATCTGCCGATCTATCTGTCCTTCCTTTCCTTCGTCGCCTGACTCCAGAGCTGACACTCAAGCTGGAACCGATAGATTAGCGCGCCAAGTCGACGCTTGAGATGAACAACCTTGAGCATTCGCAAGGGTTTTTCTCGGAACGCCGCTTTAGAGACCGCGTTACATACCGGTCGGGGCCCCAATGCCCCGCGCAATAAGCTTAAGGAGAACTAGCATGATCCGCAGTGTAATCACGGGAATTGCTGCGTTCACTCTCATGTCCACGAGCGTGGCGGTCGCCCAGGACGACACCCACACCGTCGTCGTCTATCACCGTTCAGATCCTGTCGTGCACGTCGTGCGCGGCGGCGTGATCGGCGCCGGCCTGGGCGCCGCCATCGGCTGCCTCGTGACGCTTCCGGTCTGCGGGCCGGGCGCCGCGGTCGGCGCGACCATCGGCGGCGGCGGTGGCGCTGTCGTCGGCGCGGCCCGCTCGGCCGACCAGGACGAGACCTACCGGACCGAGCGGCGGGAGTAGCCGCCGCCGGTCTGCGAACTCGGCCCCACCCGGGCCGCATCCTGAACACAGCATGTGAAGGGGCCCCGAGCGGCGACGCTCGGGGCCCCTTTTCGCAGGCTTGCGGCGGCCGCTAGTACGCGGGCGACTCGGTGACCGGCGCGTTCGACGGCGGCGGCTGGCTGTTGTCGTTCGGCGCCTGGTTCAGGGGCGGTTCGAACTGCGCGAGGTCGACGTCCGGGGGCAGGGTCGGCGACCCGTAGCGGACGACGCCCGGCGTTTCCTTCGTCCAGGGGCCGATCGGATTGCCGCGGATGTCGACGCGGCCCTCCCGTCCATAGACGTAGACGTCGCTGTCGACCGCATCGCCGGTCGGCGCGCCGGCCCGGTCTGGGTAGCTGTTGTAGCTGCCGCCGCCATAGCTCTGCGCCTGGGCGGCGGCGCCGGCGAGGCTCGCGGCCGCGAGCCCTGCGAAAAACACTGCAAATTTCATCTCTGTCTGCTCCTCACCCGGTCGTTCGGGTGCTTACTGCCGTTGGGCAGGTAACCGGCCAGCCCGCCAAAAGTTGCGGCTCAGCTGGCGTCGGCGGGCGGTGAGCATGGGGCCTGGCCGGGCCGCGGCCTGAATTTGGCGAACGGTCAGCCGGGCTCGGAGAAGGCGCCCAGCGCGCCGCGGACGGACTCCACCAGCGCCGCGGGCCGAACCGGCTTGGCGAGCACGCGGGCGCCCATCAGCCCAGCCGTCTTCAGCAGCAGATCGGGCGCGGCGGCCGGCGAGCCCCCGGTGATCGCGATGACGACCGTATCCGGCCACTGGCGGCGAATGTCGCCGATGAGTTCGAGGCCGTCTCGCCTGGGCATGTTGATGTCGGTGAGCACCAGATCGAACCGTCCTTCGGACAGCATCCGCAAGGCGGCTTGCCCGTCCTGCGCCTCGAACAGGTGCGGCGTCACCGCCGACAAGGCTTCCGCGGCGATGGCGCGGAAGACCGGGTCGTCGTCGACGACGAGGATGCGTGCCTGCGGTCCGATCATCACGGTCCATCAGAGCAGGAAAGGTCTGACGGTCGATTAATGGCGCTCCATCAGCCGGGTGACCCCGAGCGAGCGAGCGCGAAGCGCTCGCTGGACAGGGCCGTCGCGCGGCTTAAGCTTCAGTGCGGGAGGGCTCGGTCATGCAACGCATGCGACTTAAGATGCTCCTCGCCGTCGCCGGCGCGCTTGCGTTCGCGGCGGGGCCCGTTCTGGCCGACGTGCAGGCCTCGCACGTCGCCGACGGGGTCACCGTCACCGTCGACACCGAGGGCGCCACGATTCACTTCGACTACGTCGAGCAGGGCTGCGACTCGGGCATCCCCTGCCTGGAGGTCGACGCGACCATGGGCGTGGGGCCGCTTCCGGTCTCGGCGAGCGGGTGCGCCGCCAAGCCAGGCGTCATCCTGTGCCCGGCGGCCGGCATCAAGTCGATCACCTTCATCTTCAAGAAGTCCGGCGGCTGGTCGGCCTATCACGGCGGCGGCGGCCAGCACGCCAGCGGCCCCTGCTCGCCAGCCGCGGTGAACGTCGAGGCCGGCGCCAACGGCGGGGTGGGGACGATCAACGCCTGGAACGGGTGCCCTGAGACCGTTGTCTGCAAGTCCGGCGGAATGGTCGCGGTCGAGGGCGACGCGATCGACGCGATCTCCGGCCCCTGCCTCAACGTCGTCCGTCACTGAGCGAGACGCCGGCCGCCGGACGAGACTCTTCTTCGGCGTCGAAGTCGGATAGGTTGCACCGATCTGGCTTTGGTGGCGAGGCTGGCCGCGGCTCGGGGCGAGGGAGTCCGCGATGCCTGTTCTCATCGGCGAACTTGGGCCGATCAAGGTCAACGCGCTGATCTGGACCGGCGTGGTGTCGCGGTCTCAAGCGCTGGACGTGCCCGCGCGACTCGACGCCTCGCGGCCCGGGTTCGGACCACGCTGGATCAGCTACTTCGACTCCAGCGTGGACATCTCGGATATCGACGCGACCGGCCTCCTGGAGCTGCGTGACCTGCTCAGGCCGGTCATTTCCGAACTGGCGGCCAAGGGCCCGTTCCAGACGATGCTGGTCTCGAACTCGCGCTACAACGACCCTCTGCTGGCGATGTGGCGGACGCTGACCGCCACCGACGCGGCCTACCCCTCCAATCCCAAGCTGGCGCCCAACATCGTCGCCGCCGCGAAAGCCCTCGGCCTCTCGGACGCCGACGCCGAGCAGGTGCGCGCCTGGATCGAGGCGCAGGCCGGACGGGCGCCGTAAGGCGAGGCGTCCCTACACGCCGGTGAGGGCGGTGGCGGCGAGGGAGGGGGCGGTGTCGATGTCCTCGATCAGGCGCGCATGCGTCGGCCGCCAGCCCAGGCGTTGCTGGGTGCGTTCGCTCGAAGCGGGCATGTCGATGGCGGCGAACATGCCGAGCCAGCCGAAGTGGCCCACCGCCTCGTCGGGGCCGAGGCTGGCCGTCGGCAGTTCAAGCCGCCGGCCGATGGCGGCCGCGATGTCGCGCGCCGCGACGCCCTCGTCGCCGACGGCGTGATAGGCCGCGCCCGGCTCTCCCGTCTCCAGCGCCAGCCGGTAGAGGCGCGCCGCATCGAGGCGGTGCCCGGCCGGCCAGCGGTTGGCGCCGTCGCCGACGTAGGCCGCCACGCCCTTCTCTCTGGCGACGCTGACCAGCGGCGGCAGGAAGCCGCCGTCGCCGCTGTCGTGCGTGATCGGCGGCAGGCGGATGACGGCGGTGCGGAGGCCGCGGTCGGCGGCCTCGCGCACCAGCGCTTCGGTCTCGCCGCGGCCCTGGCGCGGCGGCCGGTCCTCTTCGGTGGCGACGCGGCCGGGCGCCAGCATCGCCACGCCCGAGGTGATGACGAACGGCTTTCCGGAGCCGGCCAGCGCGTCGAGCATCGCCACGACCGTCGTCTTCTCGATCTCCATGTTCTCGGCGAAGCGGGAGAAGTCGTGGATGAAGGCGCACTGGATCACCGCGTCGCACGCCCGCGCGCCGGCGACGAAACTCGAGGGGTCGGTCAGATCGCCCCTGTGCGGCTCGACGCCCCGGCTCGCCAGCGTCCGCGCGGCCTCGTCGGTGCGGGCGACGCCCAGCACGGTGTGCCCGGCGCCGATCAGCTCGGCCGACACAGCCGTGCCGATGAAGCCGGTCGCCCCGGTCAAGAACACTCTCATTGCGACATCCCTTTCCGTTCGCCGGCCGGACCGTCCGGCAGGAGCATGAGTTTGCCGTGCGCGCGGCCGCTCAGGCTGAGGTCGAGCGCCTCGCGCCAGTCGTCGAAGCGGAACGTGCGCGCGATCGGAACCTTGAACCGGCCATCCGCGGCCAGCTTGGCGAAATCGCCAAGCACGTCGTAGCGCAGCGCGCTGAAGCTGTTGCGGACGCCCGCTGCGTCGGCCGCCTCGCCGTGGTTGCTGATCGTGAGGACGCGGCGCCCATCGCCGCCGGCGATCCGCACGAGGTCGGGCAGCACGCCGCTGATCGGACCGGCGTCGAAGATGAGATCCGGCGCGCCGCCCGCGATCGCCAGCACCCGCTCGACCATGCCGTCGCCGTACGGCGTGACCTCGGCGCCCAGCGCGCGCAGTTCGCCGGCGAAGGTCTCGCCCGCGGCCGCGATCACGCGGGCCCCCCGCAGGCGCGCCATCTGGACGCCGGCGAAGCCCATCATCGAGCCGGCGCCGTAGACGAAGAGCGTCTGCCCGGCGGCCACGCCCAGAAGGTCGATGGACCGGTAGGCCGTCTCGACCGCCATCGGCAGCGCCGCCGCGTGGACGAGGTCGAGCCCCTCTGGAACACCGGTCCACACGCGCAGGATCGCCTGGTCCGACGCGCCGGCGGTCGGGTAGCTGCTGTAGTCGGCGGCGCCCAGGACCAGCTCGCCGATGCTGACGTCCGTGACGCCCTCGCCGACGGCGTCCACGGTCCCGGACACGTCGAGGCCGACGCCGCGCGGCAGCTCGGTGGCGAACAGGCCCCGGCAAAGGGCCCAGTCGGCGGGATTGAGCCCGCAGGCGTGCACCCGCACGCGGATGTGGCCCGCACGCGGGCTTGGCGCATCGGCCTCCTCGAGGCGCAGCACGTCCGCCGGTTCGCCGTAGGCGTGGAAGCGGATGGTCCTCATGGCGGCTACGGCCCCGGCTGTTGCGTCAGTCACTGACATATAGACGTAGAGACAGTCGCTGACAATACGTGTAGGCTCAGCGCATGCCGCGGAGTGGAGAAGACGCGCGCCGGCGCCTGCAGCAGGCGGCCCTGGAGCTGTTCGCCGAGCGCGGCTACGAGGCGACCACGACGGCCGAGATCGCCACAAGGGCCGGCGTGACCGAGCGCACCTTCTTCCGCCACTTCCCCGACAAGCGGGAGGCGCTGTTCGATGGCGAGGAGGCCTTCCGCGCCGCCCTGAGCGACGGCGTGCTGGCGGCGCCCGAAGACCAGAACCCGATAGGCGCTCTCCTCTTCGCCTTTCGCGCGGTCGGGCCGATGCTCGAGGAAAACCGGGCGTTCTCCGGGCCCCGCGCTGTGCTCATCGCTCAGACGCCGGCGCTGCAGGAGCGGATGCGCACCAAGACCGCGGGTCTGATCGACGCCTTGTCCGCCGCGCTGCGCCGCCGCGGGATCGAGGAGGGCGCCGCTGCGCTCGCCGCCCAGGTGGGGATGGCCGCGTTCACCCACGCCGCCGGCGCATGGTTCGCCGATCCGAAGCCCGGATTGGACGCGCACCTGACGCGCGCGTTCGATGCGCTGCACGACCTGTCTTCGACCGGCCGCGCCTCCCGCTCACGGTAGCCTTAGGCGCGACCCTCGACCGCCGCGCATTTGTAATGTTGCACTGCAGCATATCCCTTGTGCGCTGCGGGAGCGACGCGTAGGGTCGCCGCGCGCCTCCCACAGCCACGGAACCACCCCATGACCGCTCCGAAGAAGGCCGGCCCCGCCGCCGGCAAGAAAGCAGCCGCCCCCAAGGGCGCGTCGCCCGCGGCCCAGCGCAAGCAGGCCGAGATGGCCGAAGCCCTGATCGCCAAGCGCGCCGCCGAGAAGGCCGAAGCGCTCGCCGCCAAAGCCGCCGCCGAAAAGGCCGCCGCGGACGCCGCTGCACAGGCCGGGGCCCAGCGCGCCGCAGCCGAGCGTGAACGTCAGCAGGCCGAAGCCCTCGCCGCCAAAGCCGCCGCCGAAAAGGCCGCCGCGGACGCCGCCGCACAAGCCGAAGCCCAGCGCGCCGCGGCCGAGCGCGAACGTCAGCACGCCGAAGCGGTCGCCGCCAAAGCCGCCGCCGCGCAGGCCGAAGCCGAAGCCCAGCGCACCGCCGAACGCGAGCGCGCGGAAGCCCTCGCCGCCCAGGTGGCGGCCGAGGCCGAGGCGGCCGCTGTGGCGGCGGCCCAGGCCGAGGCAGAAAGCGCGTCCGCGCGTCGTGCGTGGTCCTTCGCCTGGCCGGTGACGAGTGAACGGACGCCGATCGAGACCTTCGGCGCCGTCGGTCTTGGGATGTGCGACGCCTCGCGCGAATGGATCGGCTGGGCGCACGCCCGGGCGCTCCGCCAGGCGGACGTGCTGGCCGCGCTGGCGCGGGTCCGCAGCCCCGGCGACCTCATGACCCTCTCGGGCGAACTGGTCCGGGAAGACCTGGCGCAGCTGATGGAAGTCGGCGGCCGCGTCGGCGCGATCGCCGCGGGCGTGACGCGCTAAGCATTCTCCTGAGCGCCCCCGCAAGTGTGGTTCAATGCTTGTCACCCGCGGACGAGATGAACTGAAACTTGGAGAACTGGAGCGCCACCCCCTCCCTCACCCCCTTCTTCTACGTTCCCGTTCCCCAAGCTTTGGTTCGTTTCGTCCGACGGGCTCCCCGCCCCGAAGACACCCTTGCCGAACCCCGCGGCCCCCGGCCGGCGGGCGCTTCCGGCTGTTGCATCGGGTGCGGTTTTCGTGACCACAATCGCCCGCCGTCGGCTTGGCGGCGGCTGAAACGGGGGAATGAGAGATGGCGTACTTTGCGGTGGTGCACACCTTCCCGGGCGCGACCAAGGCCCAGTACGAGGCGTCGCTGGCGGCGGTGCATCCGGGCGACGGACTGCCCGCCGGGCAGCTCTATCACGCAGCCGGGCCGTCGGCCGGCGGCTGGACCATCGTGGCGCTGCACGACAGCGAAGCGAGCTGGGTCGCCTTCCGCGACAACACGCTGATGCCGGCCCTGGCGAAGGGCGTTCCCGGCGGCTTCACCGCCCCGCCGCAGGAGATCACCTTCGAAGTCGACACCCTCCGCCGCGCCCCCGCCGCGACCTGAGCCCAAACACCTCCCCCAGAGGGAGAGCGAGGGGCCCGTTGCGCAGCAACGGGAGGGTGAGCGGTTACGGCGCCGCTCGATTGGACCGCCAAGTTCGCCAAGAGCGCCAAGTCGCGAGGGAATCCTTGGCGAGCTTGGCGTTCTTGGCGGTAAAGACCCCCGCCCCTACTTCGGGCCGACGAGGGCGAATTCGGCGCCTTGGGGGTCCTTGCCCTGGGCGGTCCACTGGCCGCCGGGGACCTCGCTCGGGCCGTTGATGACCTGGCCGCCGCCGGCCTTCACCCGCTCGATCGCCGCCTCGACGGACTCGACGTTGAAATAGTGCGTCCAGTGCGGCCGCGGCGCATCCGGCCGCGTGCGCATGATGCCGGCGCCGGGCGTCGACCCGTCCTCGGCGACGAGCTGGTAGGTCCCGGCCGGGCCCATATCCATGGCGTCGAGCGGCTTCCAGCCGAACAGCTCGGTGTAGAAGTCGAGCCCGGCCTTCGGGTCGGTGGTCACCAGCTCGTGCCAGCCCGGATAGCCGGGGCCGTCGCCGGCGGGCGGGCCGTCGGGCTGATTCCCCTTGAACAGGGTGAAGACGGCGCCCTGCGGATCCTCGACCATCGCCGAGCGGCCGACGCCGGGGATGTCGTGCGGGGCGAGGTGGATCTTGCCGCCCTTCTGCTCCACGCGCGCGGCGTAGGCGTCCACGTCGTCGACGCCGATGTAGCCGTCCCAGAACTCGCCCTTGATCGGGGCGTCCTCTGGCAGCGCCGGCATGCCGGCGACGCCGCCCTTGTCGGTCTCGTAGATGGTGTAGGCGTCGTCGCCCTCGCCCATCTTCTCGGTCTTCCAGCCGATGACGGACTTGTAGAAGCCCTCCGCCCTCTTCGGCTGGCTGGTCAGAAGCTCGTACCACATGAACTTGGCGGTCATGGCTGGGTCCTCCTCCGCTGATCGTAAGGTGCGCCTCCAGCCAGGACGCATGGAACGGCGCAAATCCGACAGCAACAAGCGCGGCGACGATCACGAACCGGCGATTGGCCCTTCCGCGCGCCCGGCCAGGAGAGGCTCAGAAGCAGCAGGCCGGCAGAAGCGAGGCCTTCGACTGGAAGGGCGCGAAGATCGCCGCGACAGCGAAGCGGGCGGCCTCCGGCGCCTCGATCACCACCCGCACGGCCCCTGGCGTCTCCTCGACGACGAAGGCAAGGAAGGGGCAGCAGGCCGCCTCGGCGCGCACGACTTCCAGCACCTGATCGCGCGCGTCCGGCGCATAGACGAGTTCGAGACGCAGGCCCTCGCGCCGGCATTCGCGTAGCGACGCGGCGTTCAGCCGGCCGATCCACGCCAGCCGCGCCACCGCCTCGCCGACCCCGAGCGTACAGGCGATCGGCGCGCCGTTATCATCCGTCATTTGCCGGTCTCCTCTCCCGATCCTCAAATCACGGTCGTCGTTGTCGTGTTGCCCGTCAGGTTTCCGGCGGGCGGCGGATCGGGGTCGCGGCCCTTGCCGGTGGTGACCGGATGGACGCTCGGGTCGATGCTGCGCTGGACGAAGGAGCCAATGAAGGCGCCCAACGTGAGCTTAGCCAGATCGAACAGGGCCGCGCGAGTGGTGGGCTCGCTCACGGAAACGGCGAGCAGCGTGAACAAGAGCGTGACGAAGATGGTCGCCACCGGCAGGCCGGGCAAGCCGAGCTTCTGAAAGAAGCCGGTCACGCCGCGCATGTTGCGCAGACGCAGGTACTGGGTCACCGCCTGTTCGTTGCCGGCCTCGATCGTCTTCGACAACAGCGCCCGGTCGGCCGGCAGGATCACGTCGGGGGCCGAGGGGTTGGACGCATCGAGGAACAACAGCCCGGCGGCGACCGCGACCACGGCGGCCAGCAGCAGCGCGATAAATTGCACGCTGACGAAGGAGACGATCGGGCCGCCCGGCCGCGCCAGCCAGGCGATGATGACCAGGATGCCGATCGCGGCCAGGAAGGTGGCCACGGCGAAGGTGGTGTAGATCCGCTCCTTGTCCTTGGCGTTAAACTGGGCCGGCGTTTCGCTTTGCTTTGGACGCTTCGCCATGGCTCGCTCCCCGTGCGTCGTTGACTTGCCGCAACCAGGGTTATAGGCTGTAGGCCTATCGAGCAACCAGGGGCAGAGCCTAACGGGTTGCTCTAGTCGGGGACCGCTCGTCAGAGCATCCAAGGTCAGCCCGACGAATGCCGCCGGCAGAGGCAGAGCCGCTCGCCGGCGGCAATCTTTTGTGGCCTCCGCCCGCGTGAACCCCGTCGACAGCGGCCGTTCCGGTCCCGTTCATCGGCGATATGTGACACCGCCCGGCGTGCTCATGCGTTTGGAGGCTATGATGACCACCCGTCCCACCCTGCCCACGCGCCAGCCCTGGCGCTTGGCGCTGATGACAGGCGCCGCCGCACTGGCGCTCGGCGCCTGCCATCCGCAGACGCAGGCCGTCTCCTCCGCACCGGCGCCGCAGGCGGCGCTGCCGCTCACCACCGCCTCAGCCCCGCCGATCGTGGCCGCGCCCGACGCCGGCGCCCTGCCGCCCGCGCCGCCCGTCAGCGTGCGCTACGTGCAGAACCCGACCGACGCCTACGCCTATGCCGACTATGCGGACGCGGCGAACGCCGGCTTCGGCGATGCGCCGCCCGACTACGCCTTCGACTACGAGGGCGGCGAGCGGCCATGGGTGTGGCAGGGCGACGACAACTCGGTGCGTATCGCCGAGCCGCTGAGCGGCGGCGGCGAGCGCTACTACTATTACCGGCCGGGCGCCGACACGCCCTACTACGTGCGCGATCCGGACGGGAGCTACGGCTACGACGGCGGCGCGCTGGTGGCGGTCTACGACGTCGATGGACGCCTGATTGGCGGCGCCGGCGCCCGCCAGACCGACGCGGCCAGCCGCTTCCTCTACCGGGCGCGCGCGCTGTTCGAGGCGGCGCACCAGCGCCAGCGCGAAGCGGTCGCCGAGCAGAACTGGGCCGCCCGCCGCGCGGCGATCTCGGCCGAACAGGCCCGCTTCGACCAGCAGCAGGCGAGCGACGCCGACTGGCGCGCGTTCCACCAGACGCACGCCCAGCAGGAGACGAACGACTGGGCCGCCGAACGCTACCGCCGCGAGGCCGAAGCCGCCCGCTATGCGCAGCAGCAGAACGACCAACAACAGGCCGAGCGTGACTGGCAGGCCGCGCGGGTCGCGCAGGCGGTGGCCGCCGCGCTCGGCGCCGCACCGCAGCCGTCCGGCCAAGGCCACGGCCCGTTCGGCTTTCGCCACGACCAGGGTCAGGGGCCGCAGACGGCTTCGGCCTCGCCCCCTCCGCCGCCGCCGTTCGGGCAACCGGACCACGGCCCGCACGTGGGCCAGAGCGGCGCGCCGCCGTCCGTGAACCCGGCCGCCGCTGCGGCCGCCGCCGCCGCTCAGGCGCAGGCCCAGGCCGCCGCTCAGCACCAGGCGCAGATTCAGGCCGAGCAGGCCGCCAACGCGCAAGCCGCCGCCGCTGCCCAGGCCGCCAAGGCGCGGGATGCGCAGATCTTCGCCCAGCACCAGGGCCAGGTGCAGGCCGCCCAAGCCGCCGCGGCGCAGGCCGCGGCGGCCCGGCAGGCGCAGATCCTCGCCGCTCAGCATCAGGCGCAGCTGCAGGCCTCGCAGGCCGCCGCCGCTCGCCAGGCGCAGATCCTCGCCGCCCAGCATCAGGCGCAGCTGCAGGCGGGCCAGACGGCAGCGGCGCAGGCTACCGCCGCGCGGCAGGCGCAGCTCCAGGCGCAGATCCTGGCTCAGCACCAGGCCCAGGTGCAGGCGGCCGCAGCCGCCGCCAACGCCCAAGCCGCCGCCCGGGCTGCGCAAGAGAAGGCCATGCTGGCGAACAAGACGACGAACTAGGGGGGAACCTCTCCCCCGGCAGCCGAACGAAGCTCTGCCGCTACCGCGCCGGCGCGATGAGGGCGAAGCGGGCGCCTTGCGGGTCGCGCGCTTCGACGATCCAGCTGCCGCCCGGCACTTCATGCGGGCCGTTGAACACCGTCCCTCCCGCCGCCGCGACGCGGGCCGCGCCGGCGTCGATCCCGTCCACGCCGATGTAGTAGTTCCACAGCGGCCGGGGGGTATCGGCGGCCTTCTTCATCATCCCGCCGACCGCCTCGCCGCCGCCCTCGACGCCCCAGAGCAGGTACTGGCCGGCCGGCCCCATGTCGAAGCTGTCCAGCTTCGCAAACCCGAACACGTCGGCGTAGAAGCCGAACGCCACGTCCGGCGGCCCGCCGGCCAGGAGCTCGTGCCAGCCGAAGTATCCGGTCTCGCCGTCTTGCGCGGTCGGCGGCCCTTCCGGCTGATTGCCCTTGAACAGCGTGAAGGCCGCGCCCAGCGGGTCGGTGACCATCGAAAAACGCCCGACGCCCGGAATGTCGGCGGGCGGGATGTGCACTGTCCCGCCTTTGGCCTTTACCCGCTCGGCGTAGGCGTCGACGTCGTCCACGCCGATGTAGCCCATCCATAGCGGCCCGGCCGCCACATCGCCCGGGTCGAGGATCGGCATGCCCGCCACCCCGCCCCGGCCAGCGTTGAAGATGGTGTAGGTCAGCGGCCCCTCGCCCATCTTGTCGGTCGTCCACCCAACGACCGTTTTGTAAAACGCCTCCGCGGCCACCGTGTCGGTGGTCTGCAGCTCGTACCACATGAAACGCGGCGCCATCGGCGATCCTCCAGGAGTGAGGGGCGGCACTCTAAACCGCTCCTCGCCCGTAGGGGGAGGGGCGGCTTCTGATTGACAGCCTGTCTCGCTTCGCGGTCTATGCGCCGTCCGGATTTCGGGGAGGAACAAGGTATGAAACGCTTACTGGCGCTGGCGGCGCTTGCTGTGATGCTGATGGCCGGCGGCCAGGTCGCGGCGCAGGGCGCGCCGCACATCGTGCGCGGCGTCGTCGCCGCGATGACCGGCAATTCGCTCACGATCACGACCAAAGACGGCAAGACCGTCGCCGTAACGCTGGCGCCGACCTGGATGGTCGCGGTCCTGAAGCCCATCCCGGTCAGCGCCATCCAGCCGGGCAGCTTCATCGGCACCACCGAGATGCCGCAGGCCGACGGCACCGGCGTCTCGGTCGAGGTGCACGTCTTTCCGCCGGGCGTGAAGATGGGCGAAGGCCACTATCCCTGGGACCTGCAGCCTGGCGCGATGATGACCAACGGCACCGTCGGCACGGTGACCGCCGTCTCCAACGGCCAGGCGCTCGACGTGAGCTACCCCGGCGGGACCCGCCACGTCGTGGTGCCGGCGAACGTGCCGATCGTGCTGATCACCCCCGGCGGCGACCACGCGCTGGTGCATACGGGCGTCGCCGTCTTCCTCGTCGCTCAGGCCGCCGCCGACGGATCGCTGACCGCGGGCGCCGTGTCGGTTGGCGCGGACGGGGCCCCTCCGCCGATGTAGGCATCGGCGCCGCGGGCTTGATCTCGCGGACGCCTGCGGGCAGTCGACCGATTCGCACCGGCGCGAAACGCGCGTCGCAAAAGCCTTAGAAAACGGCGGCTTGTCGGGAGCGCTTGCGAGCCGCGCGCGACTCGCGCATGAGCGTCGGCGGGGTCCGACCGGCGGGCTCCGCGGCCCAAACAGAGAACAACTGTGCCTTCGGAGCCACACCGGCTCCGCTTGGCGGGAATCAGCCTAGGCTGCGGGAACGGTCTACCTATGTAAGGGTTCGGTAGGCGGGGGGCAGGTTCACTTGCGGGCCTTTCACACCGGAGCGTGACGACATGGCGGTACGCCAGCTAGCCAGACTGACTGAAGACGATAGCGCGTCGGCGCCGAAGAACGAGGTGGTCAGCCTCACCCGCGGCGCTGAATCGCCGACGGAGCGCATTCGCCGGCTCCAGTGGGAGGCGAGCGTGCTCGCCGCCGAACAGACCGAGGCGTTCGCCAACGAGCTGCAGGCGCTCGCCATGCGCGCGCTCGAGATCGCCGAGGGCGGCGAGGCCTACCCGGCCGGCGTGCGCGAACTCGCCCAGCGTATCGCGGGCGAGCTGCCGATGCGCGCCAAGACGCTTCTGACCATCCAGCACCGCAACGGCGTCGGATCGCAGTAGGCGCCGGCTCGCCAGGCGCGCCCGCACTTTTTCTCGCGACGTTCACGGCCCGCTCACCGTGCCGGTCTTAGGGTCAGCGTTCCATTGGCATGGACGCCTCTAGACCGTTGCCCATCTCGCCGCCCTATCGCCTGATCTATGCGAGCCGCATCGCGCCGGTTTGCCAGGACGACCTGCGGGCCGCGCTGATGGATATCGTCCCCGGCGCCATCGGCAAGAACCGCGCGCTGCGCGTCAGCGGGCTGCTGGTCGCCCACAAGGGCTGGTTCGTCCAGGTGCTCGAAGGCCGCCAGGACGCGGTCGAGCGCCTGTTCGAGACCATCACCAGCGACCGGCGCCACCATCATGCGCTGCCGCTCAGCGCCGGCCATGCCGACGCCCGCCTGTTCGAAGCCTGGAGCATGGCCGCGCGCGTCCTGGCGAGCGGCGACGAGGCGGTGCTGGCGGCGCTGAACCCCAAGGACGAGTTCGACCCGACCCGCGCGCCGGAGCGCACCATCCTGCGCCTGCTGACCACCGTCGCCGACGTCCACTGGCGCTGGCTGGGCGAGCAACAGCGGCTGGCGGCGGCTTGACGCGCGGGCGCGTTGGCTCACCACTATCGGGGCGGCGGGGCGAACGCCGCTCTCATTGAAGGGGAAACGGTCATGACCCTCTCTCGCACGGCGCTCCTCCTTGCGGCGAGCGTCGCCCTGCTGGCGGCCTGCAACAAGACCGGCGGCAACACCACGACGGCTGCGGCGGCGGGCTCCTCCACCGCGGCGGCTTCCGCCGCCCCGGCCAACGGGCCGGATACCGTGATCACCCAGGCAGACCTGCCGCATCCGAAGGCGGGGCTGTGGGCGATCACCTCGAGCACGAACGGCGGTCCGTCGCACACCACGCAGAGCTGCTATAAGGGCGAGCCGCTAAAGCTTGAACAGCATCCGATTCCGGGCTGCACAGGCCTGATCCTGAAGCGCACCTTCCTCGGCGACTATGTGATGGACGCCGCCTGCTCGAGCCCGCAGGGCGGCATGTCGAGTTCGATGCATATGGTCGTGCACGGCGACTTCCTCGGCGGATCCTACACCACCGACGGCACAGCCCACATCACCATCCCAGGCCGCCCGGCCCTGGACCTCACCAGCCACTCCGAAGCCCACTGGCTAGGTCCCTGCTAGCAGACCTCAGCCCCGGAGGGGGAACTACTTCGCCAGCTCGGCCTCGATGGCGCCGACGAGGGTGGGATCCTGCGGCTCGAGGCGGGGGGAGAAGCGGCGGGAGACCTTGCCGTCCTTGCTCACCAGGAACTTCTCGAAGTTCCACAGGATCGAGCCGTCGGGAGCAGCGCGATCGCCGACGCCTTCGGCGGCCGGAATGGCCTTGGTCAGCTCCGCGTAAAGCGGATGCTGGCCCTCGCCCTTGACCACGATCTTCTCGAACATCGGGAACTTGACCCCGAAGTTGGTGGTGCAGAAGTCGGCGATCTCGTCGTTCGTGCCCGGCTCCTGGGCGCCGAACTCGTTGGCCGGAAAACCGGTGACCACCAGGCCCTTGTCCTTGTAGTCCTCGTAGAGCTTCTCCAGCCCCGCGTACTGCGGCGTGAGCCCGCATTTGGACGCGACGTTCACCACCAGCACCACCTTGCCCTTGAAATCGCCAAGCGAGGACGGCGATCCGTCGATGCGGTTGACGGGGATGTCGTAGATGTCGGCCATGGCGGGCTCCTCAGATCTTAGGTGAACGGCGTTCCGGCTTTCACCCTAGGCGCGCGGTGCGGGCGGCTCAAGACAAGCCGTCCACGGCTCTCCCGAACACCGCTCATCCCCGGACGCTGGGGATGAGCGGTGGAAGAGCGCCCTAGCCGTGGATCTCGATGCGCGAGCGCTTCGCGCTCGCCGCCTCCTGGCGTGGCAGCGTGATTTTGAGCAGGCCGTCCTTGAACGCCGCCTCGATCTCGCTGCGCGCGACGTCATCGGGGATCGGGAAGCTGCGCTCGAAGTGGCCGAAGCGGCGCTCGCTTATCCGGTAGGACGCAGTCGCCTCCGCCCGATCCTCGGCTTTGTGGCCGCAGAGCGTAATGCGGTCGCCGTCGAGCGCCACCTCGACGTCTTCCCGCGCCAGGCCCGGCAACTCGACCGCCAGCACATAGGCGTCCTTGGTCTCCTTCACGTCGGTCGGCGGCAGGCCGAACAGCGGGGCTGGGCTGGCCCCGGCGAAGGGCCGGGCCGCCAGCAGCGGCGGGAAGAACCCGAAGCCGGCCATGTGGCGGACGGCCTCGTCGAACCAGCGGTTCATCTCCATCTGCATCTCCGCGAGCGGGTCGAG
>DATGKF010000065.1:0-75194 GCA_035294785.1 Caulobacteraceae bacterium
GGAACCCGATCCGCCATAGCGCCCCTTGGAGCGTAGGCGGATGACCCGCCTGGTCTCCGGCGAGGCGCAGGCGTTGGAGCCGCCCGACCGGGCGCTCCGCCCGCAGACGCTGGCGGAGTTCGTCGGCCAGGCGCAGACCAAGGCCAACCTCGCCGTCTTCATCGAGGCCGCCCGCGAGCGGGGCGAGGCGCTGGACCACGTGCTGCTGTTCGGGCCGCCCGGCCTCGGCAAGACGACGCTGGCCCAGATCATCGCCCGCGAGCTGGGCGTGAACTTCCGCGCCACGTCCGGGCCCGTGCTGGCCAAGGCCGGCGACCTCGCCGCCATCCTCACCAACCTCGAGCCCAACGACGTGCTTTTCATCGACGAGGTGCATCGCCTGGCCGCCAACGTGGAAGAGATCCTCTATCCGGCCATGGAGGACCATGTGCTGGACCTCGTGATCGGCGAGGGGCCCTCGGCGCGTTCGGTGCGCATCGATCTGGCGCCCTTCACCCTGGTGGCGGCCACCACCCGCGCCGGCCTCCTGGCGACGCCGCTCCGCGACCGCTTCGGCATCCCGCTCCGGCTCGAGTTCTACACGCCCGACGAACTCAAGCAGGTGCTGACTCAAGCCGCGCGCAAGCTGGGGACGCCGCTGACCGACGACGGCGCCGCCGAGATCGCCGCCCGCTCGCGCGGCACGCCCAGGGTGGCCGGCCGGCTGCTGCGCCGCGTGCGCGACTTCGCCGGCGCGGAGGGCGCCGCCCAGATCGACAAGGCCTGCGCCGCGCGCGGGCTGGCGCGGCTGGAGGTGGACGAGTTCGGCCTCGACAGCCTCGACCGCCGCTATCTCACCGCGCTGATCGAGAACTACGGCGGCGGGCCGGCGGGAGTCGACACCCTCGCCTACGCCATCGCCGAAGCCCGGGACGCGGTAGAGGACATGGTCGAGCCCTTCCTGCTGCAGCAGGGCTTCATCCAGCGCACGCCGCGCGGCCGCCTCGCCTGCGCCAAGGCCTACACGCACCTCGGCCTGAACGCGCCGCCGCAGGCCAAGACCGCCCAGCCTGGCCTCTTCGAGGACGAGCCTTGAGTGCGCCGTCGTCGGGCGCCTTCGAGGGCCGCGAGCACGTGCTGCCGGTTCGCGTCTACTACGAGGACACCGACCTGACGGGCGTCGTCTATCACGCCAACTACGCCCGCTACTTCGAGCGCGGCCGCTCCGACTTCCTGCGCCTGGCCGGCGTCGATCACGCGAGCCTGCTCGACCGGTCCGATCCGGCCGCTTTCGCGGTGACCAAGATGGCGATCGCCTTTCGCGCGGCGGCGCGCATCGACGATGCGCTGGAGGTGCGCACGCGATTCGAGACGGCGCGAGGCGTTCGCATGCTGATCGCCCAGCGCATCGTCCGCGCCGGCGAGGTTCTGGCCGAAGCCGACGTCGAGGTCGTGTGCATCAACCCGCAGGGCCGGGTGCGCCGGCCGCCGGCGGAACTGGTCACGGCGCTGGCGCCCTGGCTCGCGCCCGCCTCGCCATAGTTTCACCACCCTGCCTCGCCAGGAAGCGACCCGCTGGACGGAACGGAATGGACGCACAGACCGCGCTAACCCCCGAAAGCTTCTCGATCATCGCCGTTTTCCTGCGCGCCGACATCGTCGTGAAGGTTGTGTTGCTCGGCCTCTTCGCGGCCTCGCTGTGGTCGTGGACGGTGATCATCGACAAGCTGGTGCGCTTCGCCGCGCTGAACCGACAGGCGGACCGGTTCGAGCGCGAGGTGGCGTCCGGCCGCTCGCTCGAGGACGTTGCGCAGGACGCTGGTCCCGATCCGCGCCAGGCGCTGCCGCGCATGCTGCAGGCCGCTTTGCGCGACTGGCGCGAGGGCGCGAAGTCGGGCGGCGAGACCGCGACCGCGCTTCTGCTTCAGCGCATAGACCGTGCACTCGACTCGATCATCGCCCGCGAAGGCGCACGCGTCGAAGACGGCTTGGGCTCGCTCGCCATCGTCGCCACCTCATCGCCGTTCATCGGCCTTTTCGGCACCGTCTGGGGGATCATGCACGCCTTCCAGGCGATCGCGCTTGAGAAGAACACCAACCTCGCCGTCGTCGCGCCGTCGATCGCCGAGGCGCTGTTCGCCACCGCCGTCGGCCTGGCCGCCGCCATCCCCGCCTACATCGCCTACAACAAGTTCTCGACCGACGCTGGCAAGTTCACGAGCCGGCTCGAGGGCTTCGCCGACGAGCTTTCCGCGGCCGTCTCGCGGCGCCTCGCCGAGCGCATGCGGAGCTGAGCGATGCCGCTCTCGCTCGATTCCTCGAACCAGCGGCGCGGGCGCAGGCGCGGCCGCAGCCGCCGGGCGCTGTCCGAGATCAACGTCACGCCGCTGGTGGACGTGATGCTGGTGCTCCTGATCATCTTCATGATCTCCGCACCGCTGCTCACCGCCGGCGTGCCCGTGCAGCTGCCGAAGACCGAGGCCGGCGCGATCAGCAACCAGAACGAGCCGCTGACCATCTCCATCCGCGAGGACGGGACCATCTTCGTGCAGGCGGTGGAGACGCCGTTCGCCGAACTGGCCCCGAAGATGCGCGACCTGGCCGGCAGCGGCCCGCCCCGGCCGGTGTACGTGCGCGCCGACGGCCGCGCGCCCTATGCGGTCGTGGCGCAGGTGATGGCCAGCCTCTCCCAGTCCGGCTTCTCCCAGATCGGGCTTTTGACCGACACCGGCGGCCCATCGTCCGGCCTCCAGCCGGGCAACACGGCGGCGCCTTGATGGCGGCGGTTGCGACACACGAGCGGCGCTATCCCGCGCTGGTGGGCTCGGCGCTGCTGCACGCGGCGGTGATCGCCGCCGCCCTCATCGCCTGGCCGTGGGGCAAGGACCTGCATATGGGCGACGTGGTGCCGGTGACGATCATGACCTCGGCCGACTTGCCCGCGCCGGCGCCCGCCGTGCAGGCGCCGACGCCCGCGGCGGCCGCGACGCCGCAGCCCGTCCCCGACGCTTCGCAGCAGGCGGCCGCGCCGGAGGAGAGCCCAACGCCCGCGCCGCCGCCGCCGTCGCCGAGGGCGCACGAGGCCCCGCCACGTCCGAAGCCGCCGCCTCCGCCGCCCGCCAAGACGGCGCAGCACCCGGCGCCGAGCGAGGACTGGGCGGCGCTCGAAAGCAACCTCGCGCAGCAGTCGCGGCAGGCGACCGGCGCCCGTCAGTCGTCGGCGACCCGCGGGCCGACGCGCCTCAGCCAGGCGGTGCAGGCGCGCAACACCCAAGGGGTGGCGGCGACGCTCTCGTCCGGCCCGGCGAACCCGCGCGCCCAGGCCGCGTTGGGCTCCCTTTCCGGCGAGATCGGCCGCCTCTGGAGCCCGAACTGCGGCGTGCCGGTCGGCGACCTTCTGATCAAGGTGACCTTCAAGCTCGGGCCGACGGGAATGCTGGACGGCGACCCCACCTCGTCGGACGCCAACGCGGCCGATCTTCCCACGCGCGTCGCGTCGGAGCGCGCCGTGCGCGCCGTTCGCATGCGCGAGCCATTCGCCGACCCGGCCTACGCGGCCCTTTATGGTCAAAATGTTACGGTTAGCTTCAGCCAGAAGCAGCACTGCTCGAACCGATGAGGAGACGGATGCCGGCACTCAAGCGTTTGGCCGCCGCGGTGGTCCTGATCGCCGCCTGCGCGGCTCTCGCGCCGACGGCCCGCGCCGACATCAGCGTCGACGTGAACCAGGGCGTGCTGCAGCCGATGCCGATCGCCATCCCCGCGTTCGGCGGCCCGCAGGGGCCGGAAATCGCCAAGGTGGTGGAGAACGACCTCGTCGGGTCGGGCCTCTTCCGGCCGATGGACGCGTCGCTGTTCCTGGAGCGGTCGCTGGACGTGAACACGGTGCCGCAGTTCGCGCTCTGGAAGCAGATCAACGCCCAGGCGCTCCTCGATGGGCAGACCACCACCGACGCGGACGGGCGCCTGCACGTGTCCTTCCGCCTCTGGGACGTCTATGCGGCCTCGCCGAACGCGCTGCTGGGCTTCCAGTATTCGTCGACGCCGGACAACTGGCGCCGTCTCGCCCACAAGATCGCCGACGCCGTCTACGAGCGGCTGACCGGCGAGAAGGGCTATTTCGACACCCGCGTCGTGTTCGTCGCCGAGAGCGGGCCGAAGATCAAGCGCATCCGACGCCTCGCCATCATGGACCAGGACGGCGCCAATCCCAGCTACATCACCGACGGCGCCTATCAGATCTTCACGCCGAGGTTCTCCGCCAACGACCAGGAGATCACCTTCATGGCGCTGCGCGACTCCGGCGCCTCGATCTACCTGTTCAACATCCAGACGGGCCGCCAGGAGACCCTCGGCCAGTTCAAGGGCATGGTTTTCGCGCCGCGCTTTTCGCCTGACGGGACCAAGGTCGCGCTGTCGATCGAGAAGGACGGCAACACCGACATCTATGTGATGGACCTGCGCAGCCGCCAGGTGCGGCGGCTGACCACCGATCCGGGGATCGACACCTCCCCGTCCTTCTCGCCCGATGGCGCCCAGATCGTCTTCAACTCGGATCGCAGCGGCGGGCCGCAGCTCTATGTGATGAACGCCGACGGGTCGGGCCAGCATCGCATCTCGTTCGGAGAGGGGCGCTACACCACGCCTGTGTGGTCGCCGAAGGGGGACATGATCGCCTTCACCAAGCAGACCGGCGGGAGCTTCCATATCGGGGTGATGAGCGCCGATGGCTCGAACGAACGCCTCTTGACCACCAGCTACCTCGACGAAGGGCCGACCTGGGCGCCGAACGGCCGGGTCCTGATGTTCTCGCGCGAGTCGGCCGGCTCTGGCGCGCGGCTCTGGACCGTCGACGTGACCGGCCGCGTCACACGCGCGGCGGCGTTTCCCGGCGGCGCATCCGATCCGGCCTGGTCGCCGTTACTGCCTTGAGGCCGCGACTTCCGAGCCCGAAATCGCGCGCGACACGAAAACCGAAGGGCGCCAATACTCGCCGTCCGGTCAGGGGCTGCTGAAGGAGATGCGAAGATGAGCTTGACCGTCCAACAGGCGCTGAAGCTGGCCGCGGCGGGCGCGGTTGCGCTTTCGATCGCCGCCTGCGCCTCGCAGCCGAAGCCGACCCCGCTCGCCTCGACCGGCGGGACCGGCCAGGGCGAGACGCCCTACACCCCGCCCGGAACCGCCGGTCCGGTCACCGAACAGCAGAGCGCCGCCATTCCTGGCTCCGCGCAGGACTTCGTCGTCAACGTCGGCGACCGCATCTATTTCGACTTCGACGCCTTCGACATCCGCGCCGACGCCCAGCCCATCCTCGCAAAGCAGGCGGCTTGGCTCAGTCGCTATCCGGCTGTCCAGGTGCGCATCGAGGGCAATTGCGACGAGCGCGGCACGCGGGAATACAATTTCGCGCTCGGCGCGCGGCGGGCCAACTCGGTGCGTGAGTTCCTGATCAGCCACGGCGTCGACGCCGCGCGGATCACCACCGTCTCCTATGGCAAGGAGCGGCCGCTCGACCCCGGCGACGACGAGGATGCGTTGGCCAAGAACCGCAACGCCCACACCGACATCACCCAGGGCGCGCGCTAGCGGAGCCGGCATGTCGCTTCACCGCCTGGTCCGCGTCCTGGCCGTCGCCGCCCTCCTCAGCGGCGCTGCGGCCGTCGCCCATGGGCAGGACGAACCGCCGGACGCGGGCTTGCGCGAGCGACTCGATCGGCTCGAGAAGCAGCTGCACGAGGTGCGCGAGATCGTGCTGCAGGCGCGCTCGACCGGCCAGCCGGTAGAGATCAAGGAGGCCGGTCCCGATCCGCAGGTCGTGGCGCTCCAATCCAAGTTCGACGACCTGGACCAGACGCTGAGGAGCCTGAACGGCGAGGTCGACAACCTCACCCATCAGGTGCAGCTCGCGCACGGCGAGAACGCCGACGACAAGGCCGCGGTCGCGGCGCTGGCCGACCGCGTCGACAAGCTGGAGAAGGCGCTGGCCGCGGCGACCGCGCCGCCTCCCACGCCCGCGGCCGGCGACCAGGGGCCGGGGCCGAACGCTGGTCCAGCGCCGGGACCAGAAGCGGGCGACCCCAAAGCGGCTTACGCCCACGCCCACCAGCTGCTGATGAACGGCGACTATCCGGCGGCGCAAGCGGCGTACCAGGACTATGTCGATCACTACGGCGACACCGCCCAGGCCCCGCAGGCGCGCTACTGGCTGGGAGAGACCAAGTATGTGCAAGGCGACTACGCCGGCGCAGCGGCCGCCTATATCGGCGCGACGCGCGGCTGGCCGCAGGCCCCATGGGCGGCCGATGCGGTGGTCAAGCTGTCGCTGTCGCTGATCCAGCTCAACCGGCCGAAGGACGCCTGCGCCGCGCTGGCGGAGTTCAGCCGCCACTACGCCAAGGGAAATCCGGCGGCGAAGGGCCGCGCCGACGCCGCGCGCATCAAGGCCAAGTGCGACAGCTGAATCTGCCGGCGTTCGACCGCCGCCTCGATCCGACGTTCGACCAGCCGGTCGCGGTCGCCGTCTCCGGCGGCGGAGACTCCACCTACGCGTTGGCGGCGACGGCCGACTGGGCGCGCGCGCACGGCCGACCGGTGATCGCGCTCGGCGTCGACCATCGCCTGCAGGCCGCGAGCGCCGCCTGGCTCGACGCCGCAGAGGCGACGGCGGTCGGGCTCGGCGCCGCGTTCATCCGCCTCGCCTGGGTCGGCGAGAAGCCGGCGACCGGGCTCGCGGCGGCGGCCCGCCGCGCGCGCCACGCGCTGGTCGCCGAAGCGGCGCGGACGGCCGGCGCCAGCGTCGTCGTCTTCGGCCACACCGCCGACGACCGGGCCGAGGCGGCGCTCATGCGCGGCTGGGGCCTGCGCGTCGGCGACCCGCGCGAGTGGGCGCCCTCGCCGGTCTGGCCGGAGGGCCGCGGCGTCTTCGTCCTTCGTCCGCTGCTCTCGCTCCGCCGGGCGGCCATCCGCGAAGCCTTGACCGCCCGCGGCCTCGGCTGGATCGAAGACCCGGCGAACGAGGACCCCCGCCAACCGCGCGCCCGCGCCCGGCGGGCGCTCGGCGCGGCCGGCCGCCTCCCGTCGTCGACGGCCTGCGCCGACGATGCCGCGCCGTTGGCGCGTGCGGCCACCGTCCAGGCCGCTTCGATCCGCCTCGAGCGCGCCGCGTTCGCCACCGGGGCCGCCGGGCGGGCGCTCGGCGCGGCATTGCTCTGCGTCGGCGGCGGGGAACGCCCCCCGCGCGGCGAGAAGCTCGCGGCCCTCCTCGACCGCGTCGCCGGCGGCGCCTCTTTCACCGCCACGCTGGCGGGCGCCAAGCTCGTCGCCGGCGGCGACGTCCTCATCGTCCGCAACGCCGGCGAGGTCGCCCGCGGCGGCCTCGCGTCGGCGCCCCTCGACGTAGGACGGCCGATCGTGTGGGACGGCCGTTTCGCCCTTTCGGCGACCCGGCCCGGGCTGAGCGTCGCACCGATGCGCGGGCTCGCGAGCCGGCTTGCCAAAGCCCAGCTTGGCGCCCTCGCCGCCATCCCGGCCGTCGCCCGTCCGGCGCTGCCGGTCATCGTCGCTCACGACGGCGCGGTGACTTGCCCGATCCTTGCAGGGAACGCCGAGGTCGAGGCCGTCGATCTGACTGTGGGGCGGTTTTTCGCCGCCTCCGGCGCCGTTTCGAAAGAACCTCGGGCTTAAATCTTGGGCCGCGACGATTCGTGCGCGTGGCGAAAACCGGTGCGGCGCCTTATCTTCTAGGTTCGCCGCGCTCCATCGAGGTTGAAGGCATGAACTTGCGGAATCTGGCCATCTGGGGGGTGATCGCCCTGCTGGTGATCGGCCTCTACAGTATGGTGACGCAGGGCGCGAAGAACGCCTCGAACGAGGAGAGCTATTCCCAGCTCCTCACCAGCATCGAACAGAACCGCGTCAAGTCGGCGGTCGTGAAGGCACAGAGCATCGACGTCGTCCAGAGCGACGGCTCCAAGCACACGGTCACAACGCCCCTCGACCAGGGCGACCTCTTGAAGGATCTCCACGACCACAACGTCGACGTGACGGTGACCCCGGTCGGCGGCAACATGCTGTTGCAGTTCCTGCTGCAGATCATCCTGCCGGTCAGCCTGATGGCCGCGGTCTATTTCCTGTTCATGCGCCAGATGCAGGGCGGCGCGCGCGGCGCCATGGGCTTCGGCAAGTCGAAAGCCCGCCTGCTCACCGAGAACAAGAACCGCGTGACGTTCGACGACGTCGCCGGCGTCGACGAGGCCAAGGACGAACTGGCCGAGATCGTCGACTTCCTGAAAGACCCCGCCAAGTTCCAGAAGCTGGGCGGCAAGATCCCAAAAGGGGCGCTGCTCGCCGGGCCCCCGGGCACCGGCAAGACGCTGCTCGGCCGCGCCATCGCCGGCGAGGCGGGCGTGCCCTTCTTCTACATTTCCGGCTCCGACTTCGTTGAGATGTTCGTCGGCGTGGGCGCATCCCGCGTCCGCGACATGTTCGAGCAGGCGAAAAAGAACAGCCCCTGCATCATCTTCATCGACGAGATCGACGCCGTCGGCCGCCATCGCGGCGCCGGCCTCGGCGGCGGCAACGACGAGCGCGAGCAGACGCTGAACCAGCTGCTGGTGGAACTCGACGGCTTCGAAGCCAACGAAGGCATCATTGTCATCGCCTCGACCAACCGCCCCGACGTCCTCGATCCGGCCCTGCTCCGGCCCGGCCGCTTCGACCGCCAGGTGGTGGTGCCGAACCCCGATGTCGTCGGCCGCGAAAAGATCCTGCGCGTGCACATGCGCAACGTCCCGCTGGCCGCCGATGTGAACGTGCGCACGCTGGCGCGGGGCACGCCCGGCTTCTCCGGCGCGGACCTTTCGAACCTCGTGAACGAGGCGGCGCTGCTGGCCGCGCGGCGCAACCGCCGCATGGTCACCATGCACGACTTCGAGCACGCCAAGGACAAAGTCATGATGGGCGCCGAGCGCAAATCCATGGCCATGAGCGATCATGAGAAGCGCAATACCGCCTACCACGAGGCCGGGCACGCGCTGGTCGTCATCAGCGTCCCCGGCGCGGACCCCGTGCACAAGGCGACCATCATCCCGCGCGGCCGCGCGCTTGGCATGGTGATGCAGCTGCCAGAGGGCGACCGCTACTCGCTGGACTACCAGCAGATGATGGCCCGACTCGCCATCATGATGGGCGGCCGCGTCGCCGAGGAGCTGATCCTCGGCAAGGACAAGGTGACGTCGGGCGCCTCGAACGACATCACCGCCGCAACGCAGCTGGCGCGCAACATGGTCACGCGCTGGGGCTTCTCCGACGAACTCGGCACCGTCGCCTATGGCGACAACCAGGAAGAGGTGTTTCTCGGCCACTCGGTCGCCCGCACCCAGAACGTCTCGGAAGACACGGCGCAGAAGATCGACGCCGAAGTTCGGCGGCTTGTGCAGGGCGGCATGGATGAGGCCCGCCGCATCCTCACTGAGCGCATTGCCGACCTGCACACGCTGGCCAAGGCGCTGCTTGAGTTCGAGACGCTGACCGGCGAGGAGATCGAGAACCTGCTCAAGGGCATCCCGCCCCAACGCGACGAGCTCGAAGCGCCGGCGCCGGCGCGGCCGGCGGTCTCCGTCCCCCTCACCCACGCCCCCGATCCCGAGCCGGCGTGAGCCCAGGGCGGCCGCTCGTCATGGGGGTGGTGAATGTCACCCCCGACAGCTTCTCCGACGGCGGGCGGTATCTCGATCACAGCGCGGCGATCGCCCACGGCCGTACGCTGATCGCTGGCGGCGCCGACATCCTCGACGTGGGCGGCGAGTCCACCCGGCCGGGCGCTGAACCCGTCGCCGAAGCCGGCGAGATCGCCCGCGTCGTCCCGGTGATCGGGGCGCTGGCCGAGGCGACGCGGGTCTCGGTCGACACGATGAAGCCTGCGGTGGCCCGGGCCGCTTTCGCCGCAGGGGCGTCGATGTGGAACGACGTGACCGCGCTTCGCCACGCACGCGACAGCGCCGCCACCGCCGCGGCGCTCGGCTGCGATGTCGTGCTGATGCACATGCAGGGCGAGCCGCGCACCATGCAGGCCGCGCCGCGCTACGACGACGTGGTCGCCGAGGTCGCCGCCTTTCTGATCGAACGCGCCGACGCGGCCATCGCCGCCGGCGTCGCGCGCGAGCGCATCTGGCTCGACCCCGGCATCGGCTTCGGCAAGACGATGGCGCACAATCTGGCGCTGATCGCGCACCTGGACCGCCTCGTCGCCCTCGGCTTTCCGGTGCTGTTCGGCGCGAGCCGCAAGAGCTTCCTCGGCCGCATCGACGCCAAGGCCGCCGCAGCCGACGATCGCCTGGGCGGCTCGCTGGCGGCCGCGCTCGCCGCCGCGCGGGCCGGCGTCGCGGCGGTCCGCGTCCACGACGTGCGCGAGACCGTGCAGGCGCTCAGCGTCGAGGCGGCGGTCGGGCAGGCGCGATGATCGCCCGCGTGCTCGCCATCGGCGGCTCGGATTCGAGCGGCGGGGCGGGCGTGCAGGCCGACATCAAGACGATCACTGCGCTCGGCGCCTACGCGACAACCGCGATCACCGCCGTCACCGCGCAGAACACCCTGGGCGTCGCGGCGATCCACCCGCTTCCGGCCGCGATGGTCGTCGCCCAGGCGCGGGCGGCCATCGACGACATCGGCTGCGATGCGATCAAGACCGGCATGCTGGGCCGGGCCGCGATCGTCCTGGCGGTCGCCGATCTCGCCGCGGCCGCCGGCGTTCCCCTGGTCGTCGATCCGGTCATGGCCGCCACCACGGGCGCCGCTCTGCTCGACGCCGACGCGCTGGGCGCCCTGCGCGAGCGCCTCGCGCCGCAGGCCGCGCTGCTCACGCCGAACGCGCCGGAGGCCGAGCGGCTGACCGGCCTCGCCATCGCGACGACCGACGACCTCAGACGCGCCGGCGAGCGGTTGCTGACATCCGGCGTCAAGGCCGTCCTCATGAAAGGTGGCCACGTCGCCGGCGAATCGGTCATCGACGTGCTCATGACGCCCGACGGCGAGACCCGATTCGAAAGCCTGCGCGTTGCGACCGGCCACACCCATGGCACGGGCTGCGCGCTCGCCTCGGCCTGCGCCGCCGGCCTGGCGGAGGGGATGGCGCTGACCGAAGCCGTCGCCCGCGCCCACGCGTTCGTCGCCGAAGCCATCCGCCGCGCGCCCGGCCTCGGCGGCGGCAACGGCCCGATCGGGATCGGCCCGGCGGCCGGCGGATGAGCGAGGCGCTCGCTGTCCGCTTCGAAGCGATTCTACGCGCCACGCCGAACCTGATGCGCGTGCTGAGCGCCGCCCGCGATCTCGGCCTGCCTGATTGGCTGATCACATCCGGCGCCATCTACCAGCCTGTGCTGAACAGCCTGACCGGCCGTGACGCCGACCACGGGATCAAGGACTACGACCTCTTCTACTACGATCCGTCCGACCTCTCGTACGAGGCCGAGGACGTGGTCATCAGGGCGGCGGCCAGAGCATTCCCGCCGGACCTCGCACCGCTGGTCGAGGTCAGAAACCAGGCGCGCGTGCACCTTTGGTTTGAGGCGCACTTCGGCGAGGCCTATGCGCCGCTGTCGTGCAGCGCCGAGGCGCTCAGCCGCTTCACGTCAGCGACGTTCGCCGTCGGCGCAGCGCTCGAGGCGGACGGCCGCCTGCGGATCGAAGCACCGTTCGGGCTTGAGGATCTCTTCGCCCTGCGACTGAGGCCGAACCCGCTGCGGGCGACGAAGGGCTTCGCGCGGACGGCTCAGCGGGCGCTCGAACGTTGGCCGGAACTTGTGGTCGAGGCGCCTGCCGCCTAGGCGCGGTTTTCCGCGGGCGCCCCCGGCGCGGTCTCTTCGCCCGCCTCGCGCCAGGCGGCCTGGACGACCTCGAACAGGCGGCCGACCTCGATCGGCTTGGCCAGGTGCCCGTCCATGCCGGCCTCGACGTAGGCCTGCACCTGATGGGTCAGCACGTTGGCGGAAAGGGCCACGATCGTCGTGCGCCGCCGGCCGGTCTCGGCCTCGGCCTGACGGATCAGCTTCGTCGCGCAGAGCCCGTCCATGACCGGCATTTGCATGTCCATCAGAATGAGGTCGAAGGGTTGCTGCCGCCAAGCCTCGACCGCCAGTTCACCGTTCTCGACAATGATCGGCGCGACGCCGACCTGCGCGAGCAGCGTCTTCAGAACCAGCTGGTTGGTTGCGTTGTCCTCGGCCGCGAGAATGCGAAGCGCGCCAAGGTCGCCGCCGTCCTCGCCGCCATCGTCCGCGAGCGCGGCCGGCGCCGGCGCCGCCTGACGACTGTCGCCAAGCCTGACGATCGGCAGGTCGACGGTGAAGGTCGAGCCAAAGCCGAGCGTGCTCTCGGCCTTGATCTGGCCGCCCATCATCTGGGTCAGCTCCCGGCAGATGGCGAGGCCGAGCCCGGTGCCGCCAAAGCGACGCGTGGTCGAGGCGTCGGCTTGCACGAACTTCTCGAACAGGCTCTCGAGCGCCTCGGGCGCGATGCCTTCGCCGGTATCGGAGACGACGATGCGAACGCCGGGGTCGAGCGCGAGGAGCTGAATGCGGACTTCGCCCTGGGCAGTGAACTTCAGCGCATTTGAGGCGAGATTATGCAGGATCTGGCGGATGCGGGTCGGGTCGCCCTGATAGACGCCATGCACGGCGTCCTCGACGTCGAGGCGGAAGGCGAGGCCACGCTCCTCGGCGATGGCCGCGAACACCGCATGCGCGCCGCGCGCCAGGTCGGACAGGTCGAAGGCTGTGCTCTCGAGGGTCAGCCGGCCGGCCTCGATCTTCGAGAGGTCGAGGATGTCGTTGAGGATCGCGAGCAGGGTCTCGCCGGACTCGCGCACGACCGCGATCCGCTCGCGCTGTGCGTCGTTGAGTTCGTCGGCCTGCATCGCCTGGGCCATGCCCAGGACGCCGTTCAGCGGCGTGCGGATCTCATGGCTCATCGTGGCGAGGAAGGCGCTCTTGGCGGCGTTGGCGGCGTCGGCCGCCTGCTCGCCGCGGCGGGCGAGCGCGCGCGCGTCGCGGAGCGCACTTCGCGACTGGTCGAGCTGGACGCGGGCGTTGCGCAGAAAGTTGGCGAGCCCGAGGCCGCCGGCGACGACACTGATGCAGATGAAGACGTGGCCCTCTTGGTACCGCTCCCAGGCGATGCCGGCGGCGACGAAGAAGAGGGTGGCGAGATAGGGCGAGAGCAGCGCCACGAAGATGCGCGGCGTCGCATAGTACTGCATCAGGAGATAGGTGAGGGAGACGAACACCATCACGAGCGCGAACAGCTGCGCGGCGTCCTCGCCCGATCGCCACAGGCTCACGAACCACGCCGAATAGATGCACGATCCGAGGAGGGTGAGAATGAACAGCGTCCGCGCGGCGCGGGTGCGGGCGCGGACGTCGGCGACATCGGCCACGCGTTTGGCGACGCGCGAGGCGTAGACCGTCAGCAGCGTGGCGATCGCGAACCAGACATAGCCGATCAGTCCATGCAGCAAGACCGCCGAACCGACCAGCATGGCGGTCGCGTGCACCATGCGGTTGCGGATGTTGCGGCTCGAGGCGACGAAGAGGCGAAGCGAGGCCTCGAGGTCTGCAGCCATGGCGGCCGGCCGCCGGGCTGGGGCGGTCTCCTGCGAAGTCACCGATCGAGACTCCCCCAAAAGCGCGCCGGGAACTTTGGTCGGATATGATTAAGGATGACTTTTCGGCCGGCGCCGCGGCGGCGGGGTGATTTCGAGCGAGGAACGCACGTGCAGACGGTTCGATTGGGGCGAACGAACGCCATCGTCAGCGTGGCCGGCCTCGGCTGCGGCGGGGCGAGCCGGCTGGGCATGGCCCGCGGGGCGAGGGCGGAGGACGCCGCCCGCGTCGTCGCCGCCGCGATTGATCTGGGCGTCACCTTCATCGACACGGCGCGGAACTACGGCACCGAGGAGGCCGTGGGCCTGGGCGTCGCCGCCCGTCGCGATCAGGTGTTCATCTCGACGAAATCAAGCGCCGGACGGGACGAGCGCCTGCTGTCAGGCGCCGAGTTGACAGAAAGTCTCGAGGGCAGCCTGGAGCGTTTGAAGACCGATCGGGTCGACCTCTTCAACCTGCATGGCGTCGCGCCTGGCCAGTATGAGCACTGCGTCCGCGTGCTGGTCCCCGAGCTCAAACGTCAGCAGGCGTCGGGGAAGATTCGCTTCATTGGCGTGACCGAGATGTTCGGTCGCGACACTGCCCACCAGATGCTGGAGCGCGCGCTGCCGGACGACCTGTTCGACGTCGTCATGGTGGGCTTCAACCTGTTGAACCCATCGGCGCGCCGGCGCGTCTTTCCCGAGACACTGAAGCGCGATGTCGGCACGCTGATCATGTTCGCGGTGCGTCGGAACCTCTCGGACCCCACGGCGCTCAAGGCCGCGATCGACGGCCTGATCGACCGCGGCGAGGTCGACGCGACCGGGCTCGATCGCGATGACCCGCTGGGCTTCCTGCGCGCCGAAACCGCCTCTGGATCGCTGACCGAGGCGGCCTATCGCTTTTGCCGGCACGAGCCGGGCGCCAACGTGATCCTGACCGGCACCGGCAGCATCGAACACCTGAAGGCCAACCTCGCGGCCATCGAGGGCCCGCCGCTGCCGGCCGAGACGCACCAGCGCCTCGACCAGCTGTTCGGCCAGGTGGACAGCGTCTCCGGGAACTAGCCTTCCGGAACGTATTCCAGCGTCATCGCGCCGATGCCGGCCGCGACGTTGAGGCCGGTGTTGCCTTCGACGCTCAGCGGCTGCAGCGAGATCGAACGGTCGAGACCGCCCACCAGCAGGTTCGCCGAGGCGCCAACGCCGACCGTCGCGCCAGCCGTAAGGCCCGCGTAGTGGCCGTTCAACGACCCCGGCGGCGGGCCGTTCGTGGGCGCGAACACGGCCCAGACCAGCACGCCGCCGCTTTGATAGCCCACGTCGACGCCAAACTTGTCGATCGAGCCTTTGTAGCGGGCGACCACGCGGCCATCCTTCTCGAGCACGCAATGGATCGCGTGGGTGGAGCCGAACACGAGGCCCCAGCCGCTGGCTTCGTTACACGTCAGAACCCCGGTCCTGACGCCCGACTGCGCCTGCGCGGGCGCGGCCATGGCCAGCGCCAGCGCGCCAGCCGCCGCGACGCCCAGGATTGAGCGATGCGATACCTTCATGATCAAGTCTCCGTGAACCCCGACAGCGTTGCCGTAACGATCTCGCTCGTCGGCGGGTTCCGTCAAGAGCCAAGGCTCATGAACCGCCGGCCGCGCTTGTGGTAGGAACGCCACGCTCCGCGCCGCCGTTTTGCCTGCGCGGCGGGAGCGCAAGGGAGCGCCGATGCAGACGATCGTCGCCGAGGTCACCGAACGAATAGTCGCAAGGAGCCGCAATCGGCGCGCCGACTACCTGGCGCGCATGGCCGCCGCGGCCGCCGACGACCCGGGCCGCGCCAAGCTCTCGTGCGCCAACTGGGCGCATGCCTTCGCCGCCCAGCCGGCCGCCGATAAGGCGCGGATTCTGGATCCCCGCGCGCCCAACATCGCCATCGTCTCGTCCTACAACGACATGCTCTCGGCGCATCAGCCGCTGGAGCGCTTCCCAGCGCTGATCCGTGAGGCGGCCCGCGAAGCGGGCGCGACCGCGCAATTCGCCGGCGGCGTGCCGGCGATGTGTGACGGCGTCACCCAGGGGCGGCCGGGTATGGAGCTCTCGCTCTTCTCACGCGACGTGATCGCCATGGCGACGGCGGTCGCGCTCACCCACGACGCCTTCGACGGGGCGATCCTCCTGGGCGTCTGCGACAAGATCGTGCCGGGACTCCTCATCGGCGCGCTGGCGTTTGGCCACCTGCCGGTGATCTTCGCGCCTGGCGGGCCGATGACCAGCGGCCTCTCGAACGACGAAAAGGCCAAGGTCCGCGCCCGATACGCCCAAGGTCAGGCGACGCGCGAGGAGCTGCTCGCCTCGGAGATGGCGGCCTACCACGGGCCCGGCACCTGCACTTTCTTCGGCACGGCCAATTCGAACCAAATGCTGATGGAGATGATGGGACTGCACCTGCCGGGCGCGGCCTTCGTCAATCCGGGCACGCCGCTGCGCGACGCGCTGACCAGCGCGGCCGCCCGTCGCACCGCCGAGATCGGGCCGAAATCCCAGGCCTACACGCCGCTCTCGCGAGTGGTCGACGAGCGCGCCATCGTCAACGGAATGGTCGGTCTCCTGGCCACCGGCGGCTCGACCAACCACACCCTGCACCTGGTCGCCATCGCCCGCGCCGCCGGGATCGAGATCGACTGGAACGACTTCGCCGACCTCTCGGCCGTCACGCCGCTGATCGCCCGCGTCTATCCGAACGGCTCGGGCGACGTGAACCACTTCCATGCCGCCGGCGGCATGGCCTTCGTGATCCGCCAGCTGCTCGACGCCGGCCTCGCCCACGAGGGCGTCTCGACGGTCGCCGGACCGGGCCTGCGCCTCTATCAACAGGAGCCATTCCTCGAGGGCGAGGCGCTGGTCTGGCGCGAGGGCCGCGACGCCCCGCTGGACCGGAGCATTCTTCGCCCGGTCAACGATCCGTTCGACGGCCACGGCGGCATCCGCCTCCTGAGCGGTGGGCTCGGCCGGGCGGTGACCAAGACCTCGGCGGTCGACGCCGCCCACCGCTGCGTCGAGGCGCCGGCGCGCGTGTTCGACGACCAGGACGACCTGATCGCCGCCTTCGACGCCGGCCGGCTGACGGGCGATTTCGTCGCGGTCGTCCGCTTCCAGGGGCCGAAGGCGAACGGCATGCCGGAGCTGCATGCGCTGACCCCGACGCTGGGCGTCCTGATGGACCGCGGACAGAAGGTGGCGCTGGTCACCGATGGGCGGATGTCGGGCGCGTCGGGGAAGGTTCTCGTGGCTCTGCACGTGACGCCGGAGGCAGCCGACGGCGGTGCGCTCGCGTACGTGCGCGACGGCGATGTGATCCGCCTCGACGCCGAGGCCGGCGTGCTCGACGTCGCGGTCGAGCCGGCCGCGCTGCGCGCGCGGACGCCGGCCACGCATCGCCCGGTCCAGCACGGCTTCGGGCGGGAGCTGTTCGGCCACATGCGCCGCACGGTCGGCCCGGCGGAGGCCGGCGCCTCGGTGCTCTTCTGACCGCGATGTCGGGGCAGGAAGGCCTTGTCGGCGACGTCGGCGGCACGCACGCACGCTTCGCCCTCGCTCGCCTCGAGGCAGGCCGCGTCCACGTCACCCACGCCAAGGTGTTGAGCGCGCACGACTACCGAAGCGGCGAAGCGGCGCTGGCCGCCTACTGCGGCCACCTCCCTGATCGGGCGCCGAAGCAGGCCGTGATCGCCGCCGCCGGACCGATCGAGAACGCCCGCGTCGACTTCACCAACAACCCGGGCTGGGGGTTCTCCGAGGCCGAGCTGAAACGCGGCGGTGGGTTCTCCGCCGCGCGGTTGATCAACGACTTCACCGCCCAGGCGCTGGCCATTCCACAGCTCGGCTCGAACGATACGCGCCTCGTCGGTCCGAGGCGGCGGACGCCGGCGCACGCCACCGCGGTGATCATGGGGCCCGGCACGGGCTTCGGCGCCGCCGCGCTGGCGGACGACGGTCGGGCCACGGCGGTGGTCACCGGCGAAGGCGGGCATGCGTCCTTCGCACCCGAGGACGACACGGAGATCGCGATTCTGGCTCGTCTCGCCAAGGCGTATGGGCGGGTTTCGATCGAGCACCTGCTCTCCGGCCCCGGGCTCCTCAACCTCTATCGGACGCTGGCCGAACTCGGCGGCGAGGCGGCGCCGCTTGACCAGCCGGACGCGATCACACGCGCCGGCCTCGCGGGCGACCGGCTCGCGCGACGGGCGCTCGACCGCTTCTGCGCCATCCTCGGATCGGTCGCCGGCAATCTCGCGCTGACCCTCGGCGCCCGCGGCGGCGTCTACGTCTCAGGCGGCATTGCGCCGGCGATCCTCGAAGTGCTCAAAGCAAGCGACTTTCGCCGGCGCTTCGAAGCGAAGGACCGCATGAGCGCGTACCTGGCCGCCATCCCCACGCGGGTCGTCGTTCAGCCGCACGTGGCCCTCATCGGCGCCGCCACGTTGCTCGGAACGCTCCGATGATCCGCGCGCGGCGCGCCCGCATCGTCGCCACCCTCGGTCCGGCGAGCGCCGCGCCGGACAAGGTGCTGGAGTTGGCGCGCGCCGGGGCCGACGTCTTTCGCCTCAACTTCAGCCACGGCGAGCACGCCGATCACGCAGCCGCGCTGGACGCGGTCCGCGCGGCTGAAGCGGTCGTCGAGCGGCCGCTGGGCGTGCTCGGCGATCTCCAGGGGCCGAAGTTCCGCATTGGAACGTTCCGGGGCGGGCATGTCGCGATCAAGCCCGGGGCGCGGTTTCGCTTCGACCTCGATCCGGCGCCGGGGACGACCAAGCGGGTCCAGATGCCGCATCCCGAACTGTTCGCCGCCTTGCGCGTCGGCGCGGACCTCCTGATCGACGATGGCCGCGTGCGCATGCGGGTTGAACGCTGTGGGACGGATTTCGCCGACGTCGAGGTCATGGCCGGGGATGCGCTCTCGGACCACAAGGGGATTGCCCTGCCCGGCGTGGTCATCGCCCACCCCGCCTTGACAGCCAAGGATCGCGACGACCTGGCGTTCGCGCTGCGCATCGGCGTCGACTGGGTGGCGCTGTCGTTCGTCCAGCGGGCCGCGGATATGGCCGAACTGCGGCGCATCGTGCGCGGCCGCGCCGGCGTCCTGGCCAAGATCGAAAAACCGGCCGCGCTCGCCGACTTGCCGGCGGTGCTCGACCAGTGCGACGCAGTGATGGTGGCGCGCGGCGATCTCGGCGTCGAACTCGAGCCGGAAGAGGTGCCGGTGGCGCAGAAGATGATCGTCCGCGCCGCCCGCCGTCGAGGGCTGCCGGTGATCATCGCCACTCAGATGCTGGAATCGATGACGACCTCGCCACAGCCGACCCGGGCCGAGGCGTCTGACGTCGCCAACGCGGTCTATGAGGGCGCCGATGCGCTGATGCTGTCGGCCGAGACCGCCGCCGGCGCCTATCCGGTCGAGGCGGTGACGATGATGAGCCGCATCATCGAGCGGGTGGAGCGCGACCCGAACTGGCCGGGCCTCATGGACGCCGAGCACGGCGGCGTCGAGGACGAAGACGCCGACGCCCTGGTCGCCGCCGCGCGCCGCGCGGCGGAGTCCGGATCGACCGCCTGCCTCGCCGCCTTCACCACCACCGGGGTCACGGCGCTTCGCCTCGCGCGAGAGCGGCCGTTGCAGCCGGTTCTGGCCCTGACCGCCGACGTGCGGGTCGCCCGGCGGCTGTCGCTGGTCTGGGGGCTGGAACCGCGGCTGGCCGAACAGCCGAAAGGGCTGGATCACCTGACCAAAGGCGCGGCCAGCCTGGCGGCCGAGCTCGGTCTTGCGCCGGAGAACGGCCGCGTGTTGATCCTCGCCGGCACGCCGTTCGGCTCGCCCGGCGCGGCCAACCTGCTGCGCCTGGCGCACGCGCCGGCGAAGCGCGGCGGCTAGAAGGCGAACTGGGTTCGCAAGGCGACGGCGCTGTAGCTCTGCCCGATCTGGCCGCCCACCGGCGTGCTCCACACGGCCGCGCACGACGCGTTGGTGAACGCGTTCGGCCCGCCGCAGGGCGAGAGCCGCTGAATGCGGACGTTCTGATAGTCGAGCATGAAGCGCAGGAAGCTGTTGGGATACCAGTTCAGGCCCACCGTCCAGTTCTGCTCCTCGCCGCCGCGGATCGCGTCCGCCTTCGGCGCCGTCCCGGGCGCGCCGGCGTCGAAATTCAGGTCCATGTCCGAGTAGCGCGCGGCGAGCTCGAACGCCCCCGTTCCGCCGCCGATCCAGGAGAAGGGATGCGCGACGGGCGGGGCGTCGAACGCGGCGGTCTGCTTGTTGTAGGCGCGCCGTTCGCCGGTGATCATCCAGCTGCCTTCGACATACCAGCCGTGGAAGGTCGGGCTGGCGAGACCGGGGTCGGTGCGGCCGACGTTGAACTGCTCGTACTCGCTCTGAAGATAGAAATTCTGCTTCTGCACGGCGAACTCGACCCCCGCGGAGGAGGCGTCGCGGGCGTCGATATTGCCGGTGTTGATCAGCTTGGTCCCATCGACGCGCAGCTCCTGGGTGTTGGAGAGCGCGATCACATGCGCGTTCGCCGCCGCCGGGCCGGCCGCGCCGGGCCCGCCCGTGTTGGCCGGACGCGCCACGTAGCTGCCGTGAGCGCCGACGTGCACGAGCCAGTCGGGACCAGAGAGCGGTGTCGCCGCCAGCCGACCCACGAAGCCCAGCTGGTCGCCGAAGGTCTGTGGCACAGCCGTCGCGGTTCCGGTGTTGATCACGCCGACCACGCGGCCCGTCACCGCGCCCGACGCCAGCCAATGGTCTCCCGACGCCCAGAGCATGGCCGCGGTGCGCGTGTCGCCGGCGGCGAGCCCGCGCGCGATGTCCTCGACCGCCGAGCGCTCGAGCAGCGGCATCCCGTTGGTCGATCCCTGGTCCTCGAGCCCGATCGAGGGCGGGAAGGCGCCGACCCGCGCATGCAGCGGCCAGATGCCCGAGTACTGGATCCAGCCCTCGTAGAACTGCCCGGTGTTCTCGACGCCCGTGCCGCCGAAGTCGAAGATCAGCCGGTAGTCCCAGTCCCCGAACGCGATCCCGTCGACGCCGATGCGGGCGCGGCGGACATCGGTTCCGTCCTTCAGGTCGCGGGCGTGGAGGAGGTCGACGTTGGCCGCGCTGGCGCTCAGCGCCGGGCCGCTGCGGCGGTGGTCGCTCGCGAGCGGCCCGGCCGACGACTGGTCGTAGCCAGCCGTGTCGAACTGGAAGATGCCGTGCACATTGGCGGTGAAGCGCCCGTCGGCCGACGCAATGACGGGGTGACCGTTCGAGATCGCGACAGTCGCGGCCGGCGGCGCCGCCTTGGCGGGCGGATTGGCTAGCGTCTGGATCTGCTGCGCCTTCAGATCCTTCACCTCGTCGGCGAGCGCGTGCACCTCGGCCTCGAGCTGGTCGATGCGGGCGTCGCGCGGGTCGGGCGCGGCGCTCTGCGCCAGCGCTGCGGTGGATGAGCCGCTCAGCAGAGCGGCGGCGAGGCTCACGCCCCAAACCCGGTTCTTCGATGTCATGCGCGAGCCCCCTGCCGGCCGCTCGGTGAGCGTCGGCGCCTCAACGATATGTAGTCGACATACATATCGTATTCCAACCCCTTGCAGGGGCCCGGCCATATCACCCTGTAATCCCATCGATACAATAGAGATTAAGTCGAAGGGGCGCCAGGGTTGCTGAACGCGGCCGAGCGGCTAGGGTCCGGACATGTCGTTGCAACCCGCCGAGACCGCCGCCGATCCGGACCAGCCGGCCTTCGCCGCACTGGTGGACAGCCTGCCGGACCCGGTGATGGTGGTCTCCGCCCACGATGCGGAGGACGCGTCGGACCGGCGCATCGTCTACGCCAACCTGGCCGCGCGCGATCTGCTGCGGATTCAAGGCGCGGGTGGGCCGCTTGTCTCGGCGATCCGTCACCCCGAGGTGCTGGAGGCGGTGGACGAGAGCCTGTTCGGCGCCCTCGACGGCGAAGCGGCCTACGAGACTGGCGGCGCGCAGGACCGGTTCTGGCGCGTGCTGACCCGCCCGCTGGCGCCAGCCGCCGACGGCGCCAGCCTGGCGCTGATGGTCGTCCGCGACGAGACCGACTCGCGCCGCAACGAGCGGATGCGCGCCGACTTTCTCGCCAACGCCAGCCACGAACTTCGCACCCCTCTGGCGTCGCTGACCGGCTACATCGAGACGCTGCGGGGCCACGCGCGCGACGACGCCGCAGCGCGCGAGCGCTTCCTTGGCGTCATGGCCGGGCAGGCCGAGCGGATGGCGCGGCTCATCGACGACCTTCTCAGCCTCAGCCGCATCGAGCTCAACGAACACATCGCGCCGGAGGGCCGGGTCGATGTGGCCCTGGTCACCCGCGACGTCGCCGACGCGCTCGCTCCGCTCGCCGCCGAGCACGGCGTCAGGCTGGACATGCGCCTGTCCGACCCCGGTCGTGCGGCGGTCATCGGCGACCGCGACCAGATCCTGCAGGTGGCGCAGAACCTGATCGACAATGCTCTGAAGTTCTCGCCCGCCGGGCAGGCGGTCGCGATCGAGGTCGCCGGCGATGTCTCCGCCGAGGCGGCGACCGCCCCCGTTCGCCTGGGCGCGGCGCGGCTGTCTCTGCTGACGCCGGACCCGGTCGGCGGCGAGCGCTTCGTGATGCTCAGGGTGAGCGACCGCGGCCCCGGCATCGCGCGCGAGCACCTGCCGAGGCTCTCGGAGCGCTTTTATCGGGTCGAGGGGCAGAAGAGCGGCGAGCGGCTGGGGACCGGCCTTGGCCTCGCCATCGTCAAGCATATCATCAATCGGCACCGCGGCGGTCTGGTGATCGAAAGCCTCGAGGGCGAGGGGTCGACCTTCACCGCCTACCTTCCCCGCCTGTAACAAAACTGTCACGGAACCATCGCATAGCGACAGCAATCCCCGGGCAACCTTGAGTGGGGGCTCCCCTTTGAGTCGGCCGCTTTCGGCCTTTGGCGTAACGGAATTCAATGACCGAAACCTGGGTTAAGGCGAGCGGCGACCTGGTCGAGCCCCTGGTCGCCGAAGTGGCCCGGCTCGGCGGCTTGGCCGAAGCGCAGATCGCCGACTGCATCGATGCGATCTCGCGCCGCGACGTGCCGCTGGCGCAGGCGGTCGTCGCCCGCGACGGCAAGCTCGACGCCCTGCAGGCCGACATCGAGCGTCGCGCGATCGAGCTGATCGCGACGCAGCAGCCGTCCGGCCGTCCGCTTCGCCGTGCGGTGGCGGCGCTGAAGATCGCCATGAACCTGGAGCGTTGCGGGGATCTTGCCCGCAACATCGCCAAGCGCTCGCTGGTGTTGAGCGAGAGCGAGCCGCTGACGCCGCTGACACGGCCGATCGAGCGGCTGGGCCGGCTGGTCTGCGCGCGGGTGAAGGAGGTGCTGGACGCCTATACCGCCGGCGAACTCGACAAGGCGGCCGGCGTCTGGGCGCGCGACGAGGAAGTCGACGAGCACTACAACAGCCTCTTCCGCGAGCTCTTGACTTACATGATGGGCGATCCCCGCACGATCACCCCCGGCGCGCACCTCTTGTTCATCGCCAAGAACCTCGAGCGCATCGGCGACCACGCGACCAACATCGCCGAGATCATCCACTTCGAGATCACCGGCGAGGCGATGACCGGCGAACGTCCGAAGTGGGACGCGCTGCCCGACCGGGCGGCTGCCGCCCCTGTGAACGACACCCTGAAAGGCTCAAGGCCATGACCCCCAACGTCCTGGTGATCGAGGACGAGGACGCGCTCTCGGCGCTGCTCCAGTACAACCTCGACAAGGAGGGCTACGACGTGGCCGTCGCCGCCGACGGCGAGGAGGCGCTGGTCATGATCGACGAGAAGGCGCCCGACCTGGTCGTGCTGGATTGGATGCTGCCCAAGGTCTCCGGCGTCGAGGTGTGCCGCCGCCTGCGCGCAAGGCCGGAGACCCGCAACCTGCCGATCATCATGCTGACCGCGCGCGGCGAGGAGAGCGATCGCATCCGCGGCCTCGACACCGGCGCAGACGACTATGTGGTCAAGCCGTTCTCGATGAACGAACTCGCCGCCCGCATCCGCGCGGTGCTGCGCCGCATCCGCCCCGGGCTCGCCGACGATCGGCTGCATCACGGCGACATCACCGTCGACCGTGTCGCGCACCGCGTCCGGCGCGCCAACAAGGAAGTTCACCTGGGCCCGACCGAGTTTCGCCTGCTCGACTATCTGATCCAGCACCCGGGCCGGGTGTTCAGCCGCGAACAGCTGCTGGACGCCGTCTGGGGCTCGGACGTCTATGTCGAGGCTCGCACCGTCGACGTGCACATCGGCCGGCTGCGCAAGGCGTTGAACCGCGCCGGCGACGCCGATCCGATCCGCACCGTACGCTCCGCCGGCTACTCGCTGGACGCCGCAGCGTAAAGAGGACAGCGCGGCCTTTAGACGCGCTCGCCTAGCCAATCTCGCCCGAACGGCGCAATGTCCGCGCCGGTTGTACACCATGTGTTCTTTCGGGGGGCGGGTTTGACGGTCGGTCGCGAGGCGGACGCGGCGCTTTTGCAGCCGTGGCCCGCCGCACCCAGGCTTGCGCGGACGCGCGCGCCGTCGGCGCTGCTGTTCGGCGACGACCGCGGTCTGCTCATCGCCGCCGCCATCCTCTGGCTCGCGCTGACGCTCTGGAAGGCGGCGCTGGCCGCCAGCATCGGCGTCGTCTGGGAAGAGGCGCACTTCGTCGTCGCCGGCCTGCACCCGGCGCTGGCGTACCCCGACATCCCGGCCGGCTGGCCCCTGTTCGCCCGCGCCTGCATCGCCCTCTTCGGCTGGTCGCCGCTCGCCATCCGCCTGCCTGGGCTCGCGGTCGCGCAAGCGCTGCCGTTCGCCATCTACTTCCTTGCGCTGCCGATGACCGGGCGACGCAACGCCATCTGGGCGGCGACGCTCTCCATGCTCGTCCCGCCGCTCGCGGCGTCCGGAGCGATTTTCTATTCCGAAGCGACGATGCAACTCCTGCTCGCACTCATGCTGGGCGCGATGGTGCGCGTCTTGCGCGGCGGCCGGCGCGCCTGGTGGATCCTGGTCGGCGCCGCGGCGGGGCTCGGTCTTTTCGTCCATTACCGCCTGGCCGTCGCCGGCATCGGCGTGCTGGGCTTCGCGCTCGCCACCCGCGGCGGGCGACGCCTCTGGCGCGAGCCGGGCTTCTGGCTGGCCGGCGCCATGGCCGCGGCCGGCCTCGCCCCTTCCGTGGCCTATAGCCTCACGACGCATGCGCCGGCGCTGAGCTACCACCTGGTCGGCCAGCAGAGCTGGCGCTTCAGCCTGCTCGGTCCGGTGATCTTCTTCG
Organism: Caulobacteraceae bacterium; assembly: GCA_035294785.1. Taxonomy (GTDB): domain Bacteria; phylum Pseudomonadota; class Alphaproteobacteria; order Caulobacterales; family Caulobacteraceae; genus Poindextera. The sequence goes on from DATGKF010000065.1 coordinate 24,953, forward strand.
CCATCCAGGCGGCCGCCTGCACGCCGGTCTTTTTCATCGGGATGGCCGCCGGCGGGATCGCGGCGTGGCGCGCCGGCCGTGCGGGCGACAGCGCCAGCGCCCTCCTGCTCTGGGTGGGCGCGGTGCTGTTCGGTGTCTACGCGCTCCTGACGCCGTTCGACCAGAAAGTCGCGCCGCAGTGGCCGATCGAGGCTTACGTCCCGCTGATCGTCTTCCTGCCGCAGACGCTGATCCGCTATGCCGACGCGGGAACGGGCCGGCGACGCTGGCTGCGCGCCGGGCTGATCGCCAGCGGCCCGATCGTCGCCATCTGCGCCTTTGTCGCCGCGACGCTCTGGACCGAGGTCGGTTGGGCGCATCCCGACCGCGTGCCGCTGGCCGTCCGCGCGCAGATCACCAGCGACTACGAGCCGTTCGCCCAGTTCGAGCCCGCCATCGCCCGCGCGCAGGCGGCCGCGCGCGCCCGTTTTGGCGCCGAGCCGTTGCTGGCGACCTCGGGCCACGTCGAGGCGGTGAAGCTCGAGTTCCCCGGCCGGCCCGGCCGCGCGGTGTTTGCGCTGGGCGACCCGCGCGAAACCATCGCCCACTTCGACGTCTTCCGCGCCGCCATCGGTCTCGACCGGGCCTCGCTGCTCGCCCGCCACGCGGGGGCGCCGGTCGTGATCCTGCTGCCCGAGCCGACGTATCTCTACGACGACCCCGACGACACCGCCTTCCGCGCGACCCTCTGCCACAGCTTCTCAGACATCGCGCCGGTCGAAACCGTCGAGGCGCCGCCGGGCCGATTGGTGATGCGGACCTTCATCGCCCGCGTCGGCGGCGGGCGGGCGGGCGCGCCGGCCCCCTGCCCCTTCCTGCCGGCCCTCTACATCGCCTGGCCGAAGCGGACGGCGATCCTGGCGCGGGCGCACGCGCTCACGGTGTCAGGGCTGACCGCGAGCACCGCCGGCGCGGCGAGCGTCGACATCCTTCTGGATGGCCGCATCGTCGGACCAGCGCGGCTCGGCGAAGGCGCCGCCGACACGACGCCCGCCGCGCTCGCCTACGATCCGGACTTCCCGAAGCTGCGCTTCGCCTTCGATATGCCGGCCGCCGCGATGACGCCCGGCCCCCATCGCCTGGCCATCCGCCTGACGACGCGGGACGGCGCCGTCGTCGACGGCCAGAGCCGGCTGGTCTACGGCGCGCGCTGACGCCGGGTCAGATGTAGCGGCGCAGCGAGCGCGTCAGCTCGGAGACGGCCGAGCGCTTGCGCGGCTGTTGCGGCTGATAGGCGACGGCGGCGTGGCTCACGCAATAAGGCCCGTCGCCATCGGCGCGGCGGCCGCAGAAGGTGAAGGCGTCGGTCGCCGGATCGCCGATCGGCCATTTGCACATGTGCGCGCCCAGCGTGAGGACCGTGGCCGAGCCCGGCTCCTCGACGAAATAGACCGGCGCCGGCATCGGCTGCGGCCGTGGTTCCAGGCGCCGCGGTGCGGCGTGGCTGATCGGGCGTGGCGGCCTCGGCGTCTTGAACGCCGGGCGGCTCGGCTGCGACGGCGTCGCGCGGCCGGAGAGGCCAAGGCGGTGCACCTTGCCGATGACGGCGTTGCGGGTGACCCCGCCAAGCTGCTTGGCGATCTGACTCGCCGACAGCCCTTCCAGCCACAGCTTCTTCAAAAGATCGACGCGTTCGTCCGTCCAACCCATGTCGCCCTCCAGCCGCCACATGGCCGCCGGTGAAACACCAAATGTAGTGTCCCCTGCCCGGTCCGGCGAGCCATCCCTACTAGATATCGTAAACAGTCCGTTAACGGACACAATAGGCGCCACAGCATCCGTCCACAGGATCAATATGTTGTGGACGCCCTGAGCCCCGGCCTCCGTTTACGACAAGCCATTGTCGCATCTGCGATTCACGGCCGGAATCCCCTCAGGGGCGAGTCAAATCGCCGCACAGCCGCGCTCGCCTACGGTGGGCCAGCGCGCCGCCGAGTTGACAGCGGGGCCGCCCGCGCCGAAAAGCCATGGCCTTCCAGTCCCCGTGGGGTCGAACCCCCGGGGACGTTCCGCTTTTGGGAGGCTCCCGATGGCAGACGGCCCGGCCCCTTCGCCCGACACCCACATCCTGGGCGTCTACAACCGCGCGCCTGTGGCGTTCGCGCGTGGCGAGGGCGTGCGCTTGTGGTCGACCGAGGGTGACGAATACCTGGACTGCGTGGCCGGCATCGCCACCGATGCGCTCGGGCACGCGCACCCGAAGCTGGTCGAGGCGCTGAAGACCCAGGGCGAGCGCCTCTGGCACGTCTCCAACATCTATCGCATCCCCGAACAGGAGGCGCTGGCCGACGCGCTGTGCAAGGCGACGTTCGCCGACGTCGTCTTCTTCACCAACTCCGGCACCGAGGCGGTGGAGTGCGCGCTGAAGACCGCGCGCCGCTATCACGCGCGCAAGGACGCGCCGGAGCGTATCGACATCATCGGGTTCGAAGGCTCGTTTCACGGGCGGAGCTACGCGGCGGTGAACGCCTCGGGCAACGCGAGCTACCTCGACGGCTTCGGGCCCCGGCTGCCTGGCTACGTCCACCTGCCGTTCGGCGACCTGGCGGCGCTGGAAGCGGCGCTTGGCGAGACGACGGCGGCGGTGATCATCGAGCCCGTGCAGGGCGAGGGCGGCGCGCGTTCGCTGACGCCGACGCAGCTGGACGCGATCCGCGCCTTGTGCACCGAGGCCGGCGCCCTGCTGATCTACGACGAGATTCAATGCGGCCTAGGGCGCACGGGCAAGCTCTTCGCCTATGAGTGGGCGTCCAACGCCGCGCCGGACATCATGTGCGTGGCCAAGGCGCTGGGCGGCGGGTTCCCGGTCGGCGCCTGTCTGGCCACGGCCGAGGCGGCGAGCGGCATGACCGTCGGCGCGCACGGCTCGACTTACGGAGGCAACCCGCTCGCCATGGCCGTCGGTCTGGCGGCGATGGGCGAGCTGACCAAACCGGCGTTCCTCAGCCACGTCCGCGACGTCGCCGGCTATTTCGGCCAGCAGCTCGCGGGGCTGAAGGATCGCTATCCGGACGTCATCGCCGAAATCCGCGGCCAGGGCCTTCTGATCGGGCTGCGGCTGATCCCCAACAATCGCGAATTCATGCGCATCGCCATGGACGAGAAGCTTTTGATCGCCGGCGGCGGCGACAACTGCGTGCGCCTGCTTCCGCCGCTGATCATCAGCCAGGACGAGGCGCGCGAGGCGGTGCAGAAGCTCGAGCGCGCCTGCGAGGCGGTGCGCGCCAAGGCGGCGGCCTGACCGACGTGAACGCCCCGTTCGAACCGCGCGCGAAGGCCGCCTCGCCGCGGCATTTCATCGATCTCTGGGATCTGGACGCCGCCACGCTGCGCGCCATGCTCGAGGAGGCGAAGCGGCGCAAGGCCGCCCGCGCCGGCTGGCCGAAGGGCGCTGTCGATCCGGACCGACCGGCCGCCGACCGCACGCTGGCGATGATCTTCGAGAAGAACTCGACCCGCACCCGGTTTTCCTTCGATGCGGCGATCCGCCAGTTGGGCGGCCGTTCGATCATCTCGACGGCTGCCGACATGCAGCTCGGGCGCGGCGAGACGATCGAGGACACCGCCCGGGTGCTCTCGCGCTTGGTCGACCTGGTCATGATCCGCGCGAAGACGCACGAGACGCTGACGCGGTTCGCCAGCGCGTCCGAGGTTCCGTTGATCAACGGCCTCTCCGACGCTGGCCATCCGTGCCAGATCCTCACTGACCTGGAAGCCTACGAGGAACATCGCGGACCGGTGGGTGGCCGCACGCTGGCCTGGATCGGCGACGGCAACAACATGTGTGCGAGCTTCATCCAGGTCGCCGCGCAACTGGACTTCACGCTGAACATCGCCTGCCCGGCCGCCTATGCCCCAGACGCGGCCGATGTCGCCCGCGCCCGCAGGGCCGGCGCGCGCATCGAGTTGACCAACGACCCCCGCGCCGCGGCCCGCGACGCCGACGCCGTCATGGCCGACACCTGGATCTCGATGGGCGATGAGGACGCCGATGCGCGGCTGAAGGCGCTCGCGCCCTTCCAGGTCGACGAGGCGCTGATGGCGCTGGCGGCGCCGGACGCAGTTTTCCTGCATTGCCTGCCCGCCCACCGCGGCGAGGAGGTCACGGCCGGCGTCATCGACGGCCCGCAATCGATCGTCTGGGACGAGGCGGAGAACCGCATCCACGCGCAGAAGGCGATCATCGCCTGGCAACTGGGCGTGATCTGAAGCGCTTCCTATCTAACCGGCCATGCCGAGCCCCTCCGACGACCTCGTCGCCGCCTTCCAGATCGAGGGCCAGCCCGTGCGCGGCCGCATCGCGCGGCTGGGCCCCGTCATCGACGATATCCTCACCCGCCACGCCTATCCCGAGCCGGTCGCCAACCTCCTCGGCGAAGCCTGCGCACTGGCGGCGCTGGTCGGCGCGAGCTTGAAGTTCGAGGGCAAGCTGATCCTGCAGGCGCAGGGCGACGGGCCGGTGGCGTACGTGGTCGCCGACTACGACACGCAAGGCGGCTTGCGCGGCTATTGCCGCTTCGACGCCGAGCGGGTGGCGGCCGCCTCGACCGGCTTTGCGCTGCCGGGCGCGAAGGCGCTTTTGGGCGCCGGCCTTTTCATCATGACCATCGACCAGGGCGAGGACATGGAGCGCTACCAGGGTCTGACCCCCATCGAGGGCGAGACGCTGGCGCTGTCGGCCGAGCACTATTTCGCCCAGTCGGAGCAGACGCCGACCCGCGTGCGCCTGGCCGTCGGGCAAGCGAAGGTCGATGGCGCGCCACGGTGGCGGGCCGGCGGCGTCATCCTGCAGAACATCGCCTCGGACGAGGCGCGCGGCCCGACCGAAGACGCCTGGGACGCGGCCAGGGCGTTGATGATCACCTTGGGCGAGGACGAACTGATCGACCCGGCGGTCCCGGCGGACCGGCTGCTCTATCGCCTGTTCCACGAACGCGGCGTGCGCCTGTTCGAACCCAAGCCGCTGGCCGCCTTCTGCCGCTGCTCGCCGGAGCGCATCGCCACCGTGCTGAAGTCGTTCAGCGCCGGCGAGCGCGCCGAGATGGTCGAGGCGGATGGAATGATCCGCGTCACCTGCGAATACTGCTCGCGCACCTACGCCATCGCGCCGGAGACGGTTGGCTGAGGCTCTGATGCGGAGAGGGGATCGTCCGTCCCTCCCCCGGGGATGGCGGGGAAGGGACGCCCTTGGGCGCCGGGAAGTGGGGGACTACTCCGGCAGCTCTTCGGGATCGACGATCACGGCGGCCGGCTGGCCGTGGCTGACCATGACGTCGGCCATGGCGCGCGCCTGGGCCAGCGCGGCCTCCAGCGACAAATAGATGGTCGAGATCGCCAGACGTTCCGCGCCCAGAATCTTCCATCCGGCCGGCGAGCGGACGACGCGAAAGGTGAACGGCGCGCTGTCGAGCGGCGGCGTGTCTTTGAGCGGCATGGAGGTCCTTCCGGCGAAGGGGCGCATGCCTAGGGAAGCGGGCGGGGAAGGTCAAGATAAAAGTGCATATGCACTCAATGTGAGTCACAACTATTGATGTTACATCTTGTGCAAGGTCTTGGATTCCGCTCTCCTGTCGCAAAAGGCGGGAACCAACCGCCGCCCAGGAACATGACGCAGCATGGCGCGCAGCCCCCGGACGATGGACCCCCGCGGCGAGTTTCCGTTCGATGTCCCCACGTATCTCTTTCACCTGTTTGCAGTGCTGAGCCGCCACCGCGAAGGCCTGATGGACCAGGCGTTCCGCCCGTTGGGGCTGAACGTCGCCCGCTATCGCGCGCTGAGCGTCGTCGCCCGCCTCGCGCCCATCGGGATGTCAGAACTCGCCGACTACAGCGCGGTCGACCGCACGACGATGACGCGCACCGTGGATCAACTCGTTGCGGCTGGGCTGGTCGAGCGGACGACCCCGCCGAGCGACCGCCGTCAGGTGCTGCTGACCGCGACGCCCGCTGGGATGACAGCCAACAGCGAAGCGCTCCGGGCCGTCTACCGCCTCAACCGCCGCGCGCTCGAGCCGCTGGACGAGAGCGACCAGCGGCGGCTGTGCCGGGCGCAGCAGGCGATGATCACCAGCCTCGTCGGCGACCCCGTTCTGGCCCGCCGCCTGCTGGCGCTGGAGGACGGCCGCTAGCCTCGCTAGTTCAGGTTCCGGCGCGCGCTGGGCAGGTGCAGGGAAAAGCCGGGGATTTCGACCTCGAACACGCTCTCGTCGGTGAGGTCGATCATCTGGTAGCCGCCGCGCATCTCGCCCGACGGTGTCGGGAGCGGGCAGAAGGACGTATAGCGGAACGCTTCCCGCGGCCCGAGCGTCGGCTGTTCGCCGCGCACGCCCTCGCCGACCACCGTCTCGGTGCGGTTCAGCGCATCGGTGATCAGCCAGCGGCGCGAGAGCAGCTGGACGGTCGCCTCGCCATGGTTCTCGATCTCGACCGTGTAGGACCAGACGTAGCGCCGCTCGTCTTCGTCCGACTGATCGGGCAGGAAGCGCGGCTCGACGCGCACCAGGATGGCCCCGGTGCGCTGCTCGTAGACGGACCGGTCGCGAGCCGGCCGCGCCTCGCGGAAGCTCGGTCCTGCGGCGGAGCGGGGGATGCGGCTCATGCGGCCCTCAGCGCGCGTTCGAGATCGCGCCACAGGTCCTCGGGGCTCTCCAGGCCCACCGAGAGGCGCACCCAGCCCGGCGTCAGGCCGATCTCCAGCCGCTGCTCTTCGGTCATCGAGCGGTGCGTCGTGGTTGTCGGGTGCGTCGCCATCGAGCGGGCGTCGCCGAGGTTGTTGGAGATGTCGACGAGTCCAAGCGCGTTCAGGAAGCCGAAAGCGGCCGGCTGGGCGCCCAGGTCGAAGGCCACCAGCGTTCCACCACCGGCCATGGCGTTGCCGCCCGCCGTCATCTGCCGCCGTGCGACCTCATGCTGCGGATGGTCGCTGCGCCCAGGATAACGGCAAGCCTTGATCTTTGGATGTTCCGCCAGCCGGTCGGCCAGGAAGGCCGCCGTCTCGCTCTGGCGGCGGACGCGCAGGTCGAGGGTGACGAGGCCGTTGAGCAGCACCCAGGCGTTGAACGGCGAGAGGGCTGGCCCGGTGTGGCGGATGAGGTCGCGGTAGGCCTCCTCGAGCAGCGCCTTTTCGCCCAAGATCGCCCCGCCCAGCACCCGGCCCTGGCCGTCGATGTGCTTGGTGGCGGAATAGACGACCACGTCGGCGCCCAGCGTCAGCGGCTTCTGCAGGATCGGCGATGCGAACACATTGTCGACGATGACCTTCGCCCCGGCCTCGCGGGCGATCGCGGCGACCGCGGCGACGTCGGTGATCTCCAGCAGCGGATTGGCCGGCGTCTCCAAGAGGAAGACCTTGGTCTCCGGCCGCACAGCATTTCGCCAGGCGGCGATGTCGGGGCCAGGCGCCAGCGTCGTGGCGACACCGAAGCGCGGCGCCCAGTTGTTCAACAGCCAGCGGTTGGAGCCGAACAGCGCCTGGCTGGCGACGATGTGGTCGCCGGCGCGCACCAGCCCCATCATCGCCAGGTGCACGGCGGCCATGCCCGACGCCTGGGCGCGGCAGGCTTCCGCGCCTTCCAGCAGCGCCAGCCGGTCCTCGAACATCTGCACCGTCGGGTTGGCGTAGCGCGAGTAGATGAAGCCGGGGCTGCCTGCGAAGCGCGCGTCGGCCGCTTCCGCCGAATCGTACAGGTAACCCTGGGTGAGGAAGATCGCCTCGGCCGTCTCGCCGAACGCCGAGCGCACTGAACCGCCGCGCACCAGCTTGGTGGCGACGTCCCAGTCGGCTGGATTGTCCTTCGGCGGCTTGGCCATTCGTGCGTCCAAAACGGGGAGCGGCAAGAAGACCGCCGCCGCCGGTCAGGTCAAGGGCGCTTCAGGCCACCAGCGCCGCCTCCAGGCCCGGTGGCCCGTCGACGCCGGCGGGGACCTGGATGGTCGAGGCCGCGAGCGCCTCGCCGTACGGCTCGGCGCGGCCGCCAAGATTGGCGGCCAGGAACTGCTCGGCCACGGCGACGAAGGCGATCATGTTTTCCGGCCGGGCGAAGCCGTGGCCCTCGTCGGGAAAGAGCACGTAGGTGACCGGGATCGACTTGGCCTGCATGGCCTGGACGATCTGGTCGCTTTCCGCCTGCTTCACGCGCGGATCGTTGGCCCCCTGGGCGATGAGCAGTGGCCGGACGATGTCGTCGGCGCGGGTGAGGGGCGAGCGTTCCTTCAGCAGCGCCTGCCCGTCGGGCGTGGTCGGATCGCCGACGCGCAGGAACATCTGGATTTTGCCCGCCTCCCAGTAGGCCGGGATCGAGCTCAAAAGCGTGTTCAGGTTCGACGGCCCCACGATGTCGACGCCGCAGGCGAAGGTCTCCGGCGTGAACGCAAGGCCGGCCAGCACGCAGTAGCCGCCGTAGGAGCCGCCCATGATGGCGACCTGATCCTTGGTGGTGATCCCCTCCGCGATCGCCCAGTCGACGGCGTCGATGAGATCGTCGTGCATCTTGGCGCCCCACTCGAGGTTGCCGGCGGCCAGAAACGCCTTTCCGAACCCGGTCGAGCCGCGGAAGTTGGGCGAAAGCACCGCATAGCCGCGGTTGGCCAAAAGCTGGTGCAAGGGGTTGTAGCCATAGAGGTCGCGCCCCCACGGGCCGCCGTGCGGCAACAGCACCATCGGAACCGGCGCGCGTGGTCGCCCGGTTCCATTTGGATCGGCGTCGACGGGCAGCGTCAGATAGGAGACCTGAACCAGGCTATCGCGCGTCCTGATCTCCACCGCGTGCATGGGCGCGAGTGGGGCGCTCTCGAGGTCAGGGCGGGTGACGTAGAGCTTGGTCAGGCGCTTGGCCGCGCGCTCGTAGAGATAGGCGGCCGGCGGGCCGGTGACCGGGTCGACGCCGACGATCCAGCGATCGTCGGCGCGGGTGCGCGACTGGATCGCGATATCGCCGTCCAGTTCGCGCTCGAGGAAGGCGAGGTCGCCGGCCACGGCCGCGTCCAGCGCCACCCACTCGGTCTTCAGGTAGTTGACGGGATAGGCCTCGGCGACGCCGGTCATCGGGTTGAAGAGCGCGTCGGCAATGTCGACGCGGGCGTCTTCGGCCAGCACCGTCTTGGCGCCGGTCGCGGCATCCTGTGCGATCAGGGCGGAGGTGTTCCGCCCGCGGCCGTCGATCCAGTAGAGCGTCCTCCCGTCGGCCGAATAGCGCAGCGGGCGGGTGGTGTCGGCATCCTCGAACGCCAGGCGGTCGAACGGGTCGCTGGCCGCGACCGCGCCCTTGATCTCGAAGAGGTCCTCGCCACCGTCGGCGCGCGGTTTCGAACCGGCGCGCACGACGAGGTCCTGGTCGATGAGGAAGCCGCCGAAGCCGTCGTTCTCGAACACCAGCTTCAGCTCGCCCGACGCCAGATCGAGCGCGTGGACGTCGTGCCAGCGGGCGTCGCGGTTGTTCAGCCCGATCAGGATGCGATCGGTGACCTTGGTCGACACCTTGAGGATCTGCGTCTGCACGCCGTCGAAGGGCGTCAGCACCGCCGACGCATTGCCGCGCGGAGCGACGGCGAAGAGCTTGAAGTTCTCGTCCCCGCCCTGGTCGTTGATGTAGAGCAGCCGGCTCGAATCCGGCGCCCAGAAGTAGGCGCGGATCGGGCGCTGGGTTTCGGTGGTGACGGCGCGCGCTGCGGCCGGATCCTCGGTCGGCGCGACCCAGACATTCATCACGCCGGCGCTCGGCGCCAGCCAAGAGAGCCAGGCGCCGTCGGGGCTGATCTGGCCGGCGGCGCGGCTGGGGTTGCCGAACAGGCGGCTGCGTTCGATGAGAGCGGTCAAGGCGGCCTCCTTGGGCTTGCGCGAGATGGGCCGAAGCCCTAGCACAGCCGGCCCCGCGGCAACCCGGAAAACCTGTGCCCGCTCCCTCGACCGAACGGCTGGACGCCATGCTCGCCGCAGCGCTGGGCGGAGGCGTGCGCGTGGCCAGCACCGAGTTGCTGGCGCCATGGCAAGTGATGCGCTGCCGCCTCTTCGGCCGCGGGCCGGAATCGGTGGTCGCCAAGTGGCGACGCGAGACCGGGGTCGCTCATGGGATGGACCCGCGCACCGCGGCGGACCGCACTGACCCGAGCCGCGTGGCGACCGAGCGGGCCGCGCTGGTGTTCCTGGAAGAGATCGGGTTCGCGCGCGCGCCACGGCTGGTCGCAGCTGACGATCACACGCTGATCCTTGAGGACCTGGCGCCGCGCCGCCCGCTGGCCGACCAGATGCGCGAGCGCGGAGCGAGCGCCCTGGCGGCGCAACTCAGCGCCTTTGCGCGCGCGTCAGGCGAGCTTGGCGCGGCGGCCGCGCGCCAGGCAAACCGCTTCGGCGAGATTTGCGCCGGCCTCGGCGTCCGCGGCCCGATTGGGCGCCCGCTTGGACTGGGACCGTTCTGGCCAGAAGCGCGCGCGCAACTGGAGGCCCTCGGCAGGCCGCTTTCCGCCGCTTCCGAGCGAGACCTCGCGGCGATCACCGCCGTCCTCGCCCGGCCGGGGCCGTTTCTGACCCTCGAGAACGGCGATCCGCACCCGAACAACTTCCTCTGCGCCGAGGAGGACGATGGCCGCCTCATCGACTTCGAAGCCGCTGGCTACCGGCACGCGCTGGTTTCGGCGGTCTGGATCCACGTCCCCGGCCCGGCCTGGATCACAGCCGCCGCCGGTATGGCGGCCTCGTTGGAGGACGCTTATCGCCATGCGCTGGCCGTAGGCGTGCCGGAGGCGGAGGACGACGCTCAGTTCGGGTTCGGCCTCGCCGCAGCCGCGCTGGCGGAGGCGTGCGGTCGCATAGGCCGCTTCGGGGTGGTGGACGCCCGGCCGGCAGGCGATGGCAGCCGCCCACAGCGGATCGCGACATTGGAGGCCGCCGCTGGCGTCGCGCGCCGCGCCGGGGTGCTGGCGGACCTCGCTGGCTGGATGGAGCAGACGGCGGCTTGGTTGCGTCGTCGCTGGCCGGACGCCGACCTTGCGTTGGCCGAGCTCGGGCCATACGCGCCGCGCCCCTGAAGGCTTGGCCTGTCCGGACAGAGCCTTCCAGTCGCGCCGCCCGCTATCGCCCTTACACGCTGCGCGCCCGATCGTAGAGCGCCTGCGCAGCCGCGAGGTCCTGCACGACGTGGCCGAGGGACTTGTAGACGGTGATCTGGTTCGGCGATTGGCGGCCGGCCAGTGCGCCGTCGAGCACCTGGCCGATCTCGCCCACGACGTGGTCGTCGCCGATCAGGCCCTTGGCCTTGGCGGTCAGAAACTCGGCCCCTTGGGCCAACACGCCCTCGCGATAGTCGGCGATGAAGCGAGCGCGCACCACGAGGTCGTCGTCCACCTCGACCCCCGGCGGCGCTTGAGCCGACCAGGTTGAGATGCGTCCCCGGCTTGAGCCAGCGGCCGAGCAGGATCGGCTCGCGGGCGCCGGTCACGGTGCACACGATATCGGCCTCGGCGACCGCCGCTTCAGCGGTCGCGTGCGCGCGGATCGGAAGGCCAAGCTCTGCCCCCATGCGCCCGGCAAACGCGACGGCCCGATCCGGCGAGCGGCCCCAGACGTCGATGGCCGCGATCGGGCGCACATGCCCCATCGCCCGCGCATGCGTCGCCGCCTGTTCGCCATAGCCCAGGAGGGCCAGCCGCGACGACTCCGGTCGCGCCAGGGCGTCGGTGGCCACCGCGCTCGCGGCGGCGGTGCGGACGGCGGTCACCTCGCCGGCGTGGACGATGCACACCGGCTCGCCGCTCGCGTTGTCGAACAGCACCACGATGCCCTGGTGCGACTGGCGGCCCTTGGCGAAGTTCTCCGGAAAGACGCTGATCAGCTTGGCCCCGAACGGCGCGCCCTCGCCGAGCGCGCCGGGCATGACGCCAAAGGCGCGGCCAGCGCCCAGCGGGATGATCGAGCGCAGCAGCTGGCGCGTCTCGCCGCGCGAGAGGGCGATCATCGCCTCGCGCACCAGCGGGATGCAGACCGGATAGGTCAGCTGCTCGCGCACCGTCTCCCGGTCGATCACCAGCATGCTTTCAGGTCCCCTTCAGCGCGGCGCGGAAGGGTTCGAGGTCGAGCCTCGGATAACGCTCGGCCGCGCCGGCCAGCGTCACTTCGTCCCAATAGCTGTGGCCGGGCGGCGGAAAGCCCAGCGCCGCGAGCTGGGCCGGGGCGAGCGACTCCACCAGCGGCGCCCAGCCGGGCTCGATCCCTTTGCGCGGCCAGGGGTTGCCGCCCACCCAGTCGGCGCCGGCGGTCCGGTAGGCGAGGTTGAAGAAGAAGCGTCCGCCGCCGGCCAGCGTCATCGCCGTGCCGCGATGCACGACGTCGGCGGCGTAGACCAGCAGCGATCCGCGCGGACCGGTCGCGCTCGTCGCTGCGGCCTCCCACGCCGCATGCCGCTCGTCCGGGACCTGGGCGCGCGGGAAGGAGAGCCGCATCACCGGAACGTCGGCGGTCAGCGTCTTCGACACCACCCGCGTCGGCCCGTGCGCTTCGGTCACGTCAGAGAGGAAGAGGAAGAGCTGGATCTGGCGATCGCGGCCATCGGTGCGCGGCGGCAGCATGACGTGGTTGGTGTAATCGGCGTGGAACGGCTGATCGTACTGGGTGACGCCGGTGTATTTGGCGAAGGTCTCGGCCTGGTAGAGGCGCACGTCGGGCTGGCCCAGCAAGTCCTTGGCCGTCGCGACGATGGCCGGATGCAGAGCCAGGCGGTTCAGGGCCAGGTCGGCGAACGGGAACTCGCGCAGGCCGGCGAACTGCAGCGGGCGAAAGCGCGGGTCCTCGCCCTGGTTAGCCGGCTCGTCGGCGCCGGCGCGAAAACGGGCGGCGCGCGGATCGCCGCCGGCGTGGAACGCCTCCGGCGTCGGATAGAGCGAGAACAGCCCCGGCAGGGCCGCGGCGATGTCGGCGTCCGCGACCAGCCGCTCGATCAGCACCCAGCCATGCCGGGCGAAGTGCTCGACGTGCAGGCGCGTGTCGGTCGTTCATGCGCTTCCTATCGGCCACGCGCCGCCGGACCGCTATAGGATGCGCGTGCTCGCTCTTGGGGGGAACAATGAAGCGCACATTGCTGATAGCCGCCGTTGCGATGGCGGCGGCCGGGGGCGCAAGCGCGGCCGCGCCGCCATCCGACGGGTTCGCCGCCTTCTATAAGCTGTTCGCGGCGGCGGCGGCCAAGGACGATCAGAAGGCGCTGGCGGCCTTTACCGTGCTGGCCCCGAGCATGAGCTACGGCGACGGACCTCTCACCTTCGCCACGGTTCACGAGCACTATCTGACGGCCAAGCTGCGCCGATGCCTGGCGACGGGCAAACCCAAGCGCGACATCGACGGAACCGGCGCGGTGAACTACTTCGTTTTCTGCGGCAACCTCATCTACGACTTCACCAAGCCGACGCCTGCCGGCTGGCGGTGGACCGATCTCAGCCCGGACGACTGAGCCCGGTCAGAAGCTGAGCGCGCGGGCTTCCTTCACGTGCGGCAGCGCCTTGACCTGCTCGAGCAGCGCCTCGTTGGGCGAGGTGTCGACGCCGACCAGCGCGATCGCGTCCTCGCCAGCGGCCCGGCGGCCGAGGTTGAAGGTCGCGATGTTCACCCCGGCATCGCCAAGGAGCGCCCCTAGCGCGCCAATGAAGCCCGGCTTGTCGAGGTTGCTCACATAGAGCATCGCCGGTCCGAACGGGGCGTCCAGCTCCATGCCCTTCACCTCGACCACGCGCGGCGCGCCTGCGATGACCGCGCCGGCGAAGGAACGCTTGCCGAGCTCTGTGGTGACGGTGATGCGCATCAGGCTGTCGTAGACCGGCGAGTCGTCCTGGCGCGATTCCGAGATGCTGATGCCGCGGTCCTTGGCCACTGCCGGCGCCGAGACCATGTTCACGCCCGACAGCATCGGCCGCAGCACGCCGGCCAGCGCCGCGGCGGTGAGCGGTTTGACGTTGATGCCGGCCACGTCGCCCTCATAGGCGATGTCGATGGCCTTGATGCCGACGTCGACCATCTGGCCGGCGAAAGCCCCGAGCTTTCCGGCCAGCGCGATATAGGGGCGGAGCTTGGGCGCCTCGTCGGCGGTGACCGAAGGGCTGTTGAGCGCGTTGGAGACGGCGCCGGTGAGCAGGTAGTCGCTCATCTGCTCGGCGACCTGCAGCGCCACGTTCTCCTGCGCCTCCAGCGTGGAGGCGCCCAGGTGCGGGGTGGCGATGAAGTTTGGCGCGCCGAACAGCACGTTGGTGTTGGCCGGCTCCTCGACGAAGACGTCGAAGGCCGCGCCGCCGATGTGGCCGCTGTCCAGGCCCGCGCGAAGCGCCGCTTCGTCCACCAGGCCGCCGCGGGCGCAGTTGATGATCAGCACGCCCTTCTTCGCGCGGGCCAAAGCGTCGGCGTTCAGGATGTTGCGCGTCTTGTCGGTGAGGGGGGTGTGCAGCGTGATGATGTCGGCGCGGGCCAAGAGTTCGTCCAGCTCGACCTTTTCCACACCGAGTTCCACCGCCCGCTCTTCGGAGAGGAACGGGTCGTAGGCGACGACCTTCATCTTCAGGCCGTTGGCGCGATCGGCGACGATGGAGCCGATGTTGCCGCAACCGATCAGGCCGAGCGTCTTGGCCGAGAGTTCGACGCCCATGAAACGGTTCTTCTCCCACTTGCCGGCCTGGGTCGACAGGTCGGCCTGGGGCAGCTGGCGGGCGAGCGCGAACATCAGCGCGATGGCGTGTTCGGCGGTGGTGATCGAGTTGCCGAAGGGGGTGTTCATGACCACGATCCCGGCCGCGGTGGCGGCGGGGATGTCGACGTTGTCGACGCCGATGCCGGCGCGGCCGATGACCTTCATGCGGCTGGCGGCGGCGATCACGTCCTTGTCGGCCTTGGTGGCCGAGCGCAGCGCGAGACCGTCGTACTGGTCGATGATCTTGAGCAGATCGTCCTTGGCGAGGCCGGTCTTGACGTCGGCTTCGACGCCGCGCGCGGCGAAGATGTCGATGGCCGCCGGCGAGAGCTTGTCGGCGATGAGAACGCGTGGGGGCATTTCGAACCTCGGAAGCGAGGCCCCCTCCCCATCCTGGAGAGAGGGGTTGATTGAAGCGAAAGGCGAGGACAGCCGCTCAGGCCGTCTCGAAGACCTCGTCGGCGACGGTGGCGAACGCCCAGTCGAGCCAGGGCGTCAGCGCGTCGAGGTCGGCCGCGTCGACCGCCCCACCGCACCAGATGCGCAAGCCCGGGGGCGCGTCCCGGTAGGCGGCGGCGTCGAGTGCGACGCCTTCCTTCTCCAGAAGGTCGGAGAGCTTCTTGGAAAACTCCGCCTGGCCCTCTTTGGGGAGCGCGGTGACGCGGGCGTCGACGATCTTGAGGCACACGCCGGTGTTGGAGCGCGTCTTTGGATCCTCGGCCAGAAAGTCGATCCAGGGCGTCTTCTCCGCCCAACGGCTGATGATGGCCGTGTTCTCGTCCGCGCGCCGGTACATGGCCGAGAGGCCGCCGATGGACGACGCCCACTTGAGCGCGTCGAGATAGTCCTCGGTGCACAGCAGCGAGGGCGTGTTGATGGTCGAACCTTCGAAGATATCCCTCGCGACCTTGCCCTTGGACGTCAGCCGGAAGAGCTTCGGCAGGCCCCAGGGCGGCGTGTAGGTCTCCAGCCGCTCCACCGCGCGCGGCGAGAGGATCAGCATCCCGTGCGCCGCCTCGCCGCCGAGCACCTTCTGCCAGGAGTAGGTGATCACATCGAGCTTGGCCCAATCGAGGGGTTGGGCGAAGGCGGCGCTGGTGGCGTCGCAGATGACGACGCCCTTGCGGTCAGCCGAGATGAAGTCGGCGTTCGGCACCCGCACGCCGGACGTGGTGCCGTTCCACGCGAAGACGAGGTCGGCGTCGGGACGCACCTTCGAGAGGTCCGGCAGCTGGCCGAACGGCGCGTCCAGGATCTCACAATCTTGCAGCTTCAGCTGGTCACGAACGTCGACCACCCAGTCGCGCGAGAAGCTCTCCCAGGCGGCGACCTGGACCGGCAGCGGGCCGAGCATCGACCACATGGCCATCTCGACCGCGCCGGTGTCCGAGGCCGGCACGATGCCGACGAGGAAGTCGTCCGGCACCTCGAGCACCTCGCGCGTGCGGTCGATCGCCTCCTTGAGCCGGCCCTTGCCGACCTTGGAGCGGTGCGAGCGGCCGAGCGGCGCGGCTTGCAGGTTTTCCAGCCGCCAGCCTGGGTGCTTGACGGTGGGTCCAGAGGAAAATTGGGGACGAGCCGGGCGCATGGCCGGCTTGGCGACGTTGTGCATTTCAACTCCCATCCTTGCAGATGGGCAGCGCCCCGTTGGGAGGGCGTGGCCCGGCGCGTTCCTACACCATGGCCCCTTAAACGCCAGTGAAATGTCCTGGCGGCGCGGCCCAGATTTCCTGTGCGGAGGCTTAGATGCGCAGGCGCCCTTCCAGAACCGTGATGGCGCGGCCGCGCAGAAGGACCCGTTCGCCCCGCGTCTCGGTTTCGATCTCGCCGCCGCGGCCCGGATAGGCCTGGAAGAAGCGCACGCGCGGCCGGGCGAGCTTGCCAGCGAAGAGCGGCCCGAGGATGCAATGCAGCGAGCCTGTGGCCGCGTCTTCCGGCACGCCGGAGCCGGGCGCGAAGAAGCGACTGGTCACGTCGTGCGCCTGCCCGGGCGCAGCGATGGCGGCGACGCCGACGTTGCCGCGCTCGACCGCCCGCGCCGCGGCGGCCTCGAGGGCGGGAATGTTCGGCTTCAGCCCGCGCACAGCGGCCTCGTCGGCGAAGACGGCGATGACGTAGCGGCCGGCCCAAACTTCCGCCGGCTCGGCGCCCAAGGCTTCGGCGAGGCCGACCGGCGGCGCGATGCGCCGGGGCGTTTCGGCCGGGAAGTCCATCTCCAGCCGCTCGCCGGCGCGGCGGACGACCAGGGGGCCAGACTGCGTGTCGAAGGTCAGCGCCGGCGCGTCAGAGCCGCACGCTTCGAACAGCACGTGCGCGGAGGCGAGCGTCGCGTGGCCGCAGAGCGGCACCTCGATGGCCGGGGTCATCCAGCGCAGCCCGAAGCGCGCCGGATCGGCGGTCTTGAGCAGAAAAGCCGTCTCCGCCTGATTGTTCTCGGCCGCGAGCGCCTGCATCCAATGCGAGTCCGGCCAGGCGTCGAAGGGCTCGAGCACGCAGGCCGGATTGCCCTTGAAGGGGGCGGCCGCAAAGGCGTCGACCATCCACTGGCGCATCAGGCGTGCTCCTTCAGGCGCGCCTCGAGGCGATGGCGCACGGCCGGCCACTCGGGCGCGATGATGGAAAAATAGACGGTGTCGCGGAGCGTCCCGTCGCGGCGGATGACGTGGGCGCGGAAGACGCCTTCCTTGACCGCCCCCAGCTTGGCGATCGCCGCCTGCGAGCGGGTGTTCAGGTTGTCGGTCTTGTACTCGACCCGGTTCATGCCGAGCGTCTCGAACGCGTGGCGCATGAGGGCGAGCTTGCAGGCCGGGTTGATCCGCGTCGCCCAGACCCTCGGGGCATACCAGGTCGAGCCGATCTCGAGCCGCTTGTTGGCCGCGTCGATGTTCAGATAGCGGGTCGAGCCGACCACGACGCCGTCGGGCGCCCGCACCGCCCAGACGGCTTCGGCGCCCCCGCCGCTGATCCGAAGCGACCCATCGAACCAGGGATCGAAGCCCTCGCTGCGCGCGACATAGGGGATGTGGGTCCAGATCTCCGGCGCGTCGCCGGCCGCGCGCAGACTCTCGCGGTGCGCCTCATCGAGCGGCTCCAGCCGCACGCCGGCGGATTCGAGCGGAACGGGGCGGATGGGATCGGCCATGCTCACGCCCACCGTCTCTGGCGCGCCAGGCGAAGCAGACTCCCGGCCGCCGAGAGCGCAAGGCGCATCGCCGCGAGCGGCGACATCGGGGCGCCGGCGGCGCCTGGGGCGTCGCCTTCCGTCAGCCGGTAGCCGACCCGACGGATCGTATGGATGCGGAACGCGCTGGGATAAGCGCGGGCGAGGCGCCGCAGGCTAACGATACAGCGGGTGATCGCGTCGTCGCTGACGAAGCGGCCCCGCCAGCACAAGGCGATCAGCGCGTCGCGCGAGACCACGTCCCCGTCGGCGCGGGCCAGGGCGACCAGCACCTGCATCACGCGGGGCTCGACCTGGCGACTGCGCCCCTGCTGCACGACTTCAAGGCGCGATGGGCGCACGCGCAATCCGCCGAGCCGGAAGTCGGCTTCATCGGAAAGCCGGATCGGTTGCAGGACGGCCACGAGGCCGGCGGCCGCCGCGTTCATCGCCTCGCCACGCCCCGGCGCCGTCGGACTGACGATCCGCATGTCCACGATGCTCTCCGTCTCGCGACAATCATACCAATTGCGTATCGATCTCTCAGATTGACTCGAATATCAATCTCTATATTGTCACGGTGACAATCGAGGAGGCGTGATGGCCGAGTGGCGACCAGAGATCGAGACGGGCGAGGGCTTCATCCACGAGCGGATCGCCAAGGCGCTCGAGGCGGACATCGCCGCAGGCGCGCTCGCTCCGGACACCCGACTGCCGACCCATCGCCGTCTCGCCGAGCTGCTCGGCGTCAGCGTCGGCGCCGTCACCCGCGCCTATGCGGCGGTGGAGGCCAGGGGGCTGGTGAAGGCCACGGTCGGTCGCGGCAGTTTCGTCGCCGGCCGCGCCGAGGCTGAGCGGTCCGAGCCGCGTGACGAGGGCCTGTTCGATCTCGAGCGCGCCTTGCCGCCCCTGGCCGACGCCCATTCGCTGCGGGCCCTCGGCCGCCTCCGCCAGCGTGCGGATCCTGGGGGCCACCTCTCCTATCCCCCGTCGGCCGGCGAGCCCGGTCACCGCCGCGCGGTGGCGCGCTGGTTCGCCGCGACGGCCGGCTGGCCCGACCTCGACTGGCGGCGCCTGATTCTCACCGCCGGCTGCCAGCAGGCGTTCGCCGTGGCGCTGGGCGCCGCTTGCCGGCCGGGCGACGCCCTCGTCGTCGAGGCGGCGACGTTCACCGGCGTCAAGACGCTGGCCAACCACATGAACTATGCCCTCGTCGGCGCCGCCATGGACGCCGAAGGGCTCACGCCCGATGCGCTCGATGAGGCGGCGCAGCGAAGCGGCGCCCGCGTCGCCTATGTGCAGCCGCTGCAGAACCCGACGGGCCGGGTCATGAGCCTGGCGCGCCGCCACGCGATCGCGGCGGTGGCGCGCCAACGGGATCTGTTGCTGGTCGAGGACGACCTCTACGCCGCCTACACCACCGAGCTCGGCCTGCCGCGGTTGGCGATGCTCGCGCCCGAGCGGGTGTTCTACGCGAGCGGCCTCTCGAAGAGCCTCGCCCCGGCGTTCAGGGTTGGCGGCTGCGTGCCCCCGCTCGGCGGCGACTGGTTCGACCGCACGTTGAATGCGCTGCGCGCCATCGCCTTCTGCGCGCCGACGCTGAGCGCGCAGATCGCGACGCAGATGATCGAGGACGGGACGGCCGACGACATGCTCGCGGGCCATCGCAGCGAGCTCGCCGCCCGTGCGACCTTGGCGCTCGACATCCTCGGGCCCGCGGCCGAGCCCCCGCACGTCGCCGCGCCGCAGTTCGTCTGGCTGCCGATGAACGAGCTGAAGGCCGAGCGGACGGCCGCTGCGGCCTTGCGCGAAGGTGTCGGCCTCTCGCCCCCCACCGCAGGGCTTGCGCCGGGCGCGTCCGCGCAGGGTCTGCGCGTCTGCCTGGGCGCCGTCGCCGGCCGGGCCGCGTTGGAGGAGGCGCTGAGGCGCCTGGCGCGGGTGCTGAGCGATCGCGACGAGCGCACGCTCGGCATGGTGTGAGCCCCCGGCATGCCCGTTCATGAGCACAAGGCCGGCCCCTGGCTGCTCAGCGACGACCCGACCCGATTCGACGCCGAGCGCGCCCACGGCTGGATCGCCGGCGAGAGCTATTGGGCCGAGGGCATTCCGCGCGCGGTCTTCGATCGCTCGCTGGCCGCAA
Organism: Caulobacteraceae bacterium; assembly: GCA_035294785.1. GTDB lineage: Bacteria > Pseudomonadota > Alphaproteobacteria > Caulobacterales > Caulobacteraceae > Poindextera. Next base: position 44,952 of record DATGKF010000065.1, read on the forward strand.
GCCTGGTCGTCGGCGCCTTTTTGCAGGGCGGGTCGATGGCGGGGATGGCGCGGGCGGTGACCGACCGGGCGACGTTCGCGTGGATCTGCGATGTGTTCGTCGACTCGGGGTCGCGCGGCCAGGGCCTGGGCAAGGCGCTGATGGCCTACCTGATGGCGCACCCGGACCTGCAGGGCCTGCGCCGCCTGCACCTCGCCACCCGCGACGCTCATGGCCTCTACGCCGCCTTCGGCTTCGGCCCGCTCACCGGCGTCGACCGCTGGATGGAGATCAGGAACCGGGACGTCTACGGCGGCTAGGGCAAGAGCGACGCCTGCCGCGCGCGGCCGCCGGGTTCGGTGAGGACGTCGAAGGTCCCGGCCGGGCTGGCGGTCAGGAGGTCGCTCTCGGGCTTCGACAGGGAGAGCCACGCGCCCCAGCTCTCCTTGGGCAGGACGACGATCTGGCGGTCGTGATACGGCGCGACGTCCGGTCCCGGCTCGACGGTCAGCATGGTGAAGTTCGGCGCGCCGCCGTCAGCCGCGGTCCGCCACAGACCGGCGATGCAGAAGAAGGGCTCGGCATGGGCCGTGAAGCGGTGCCGGTCCTTCGGACTCTTGGCGCCCGTGTATTCGAAGAAGGCCGACGCCGGGATCAGGCAGCGGTTGCTGCTCGCAAAACGGCGGCCCTCGGCGCGGAAGTTGAACACCACCCCGCCGCGCGGGTGCGCCGGCGGAAAGCCGAAGCGCATGAGCGCCAGTTCGACGCCGTTGCCGGCGGCGCGCACGACGGCCGCGTCATCGCGAATGTGCACGTGCTCGCGCGGGGGCAGATCGAGTTCGGTCTGCACCGTTGGCACGCCGAGGCCGACCAGCTCCATCGCCGCCACGTAGGCGCGATAGGCGATCTCCTGCTCGAAGCCGTTGCACATGCGAACCTGACGCCGACGCGGGGAGCCTCAGGCGGCGATGCGCACGGGCATCGACTCGTAGCCCTTGATGAAGCTCGAGCGCACGCGCACCGGCTCGGCCATCACCTCGATGCGTTCGAAGCGCTTGAGGATCTCTTCCCAGACCACCTTCAGCTGCATCTCGGCGAGGCGGTTGCCGACGCAGCGGTGGATGCCGAAGCCGAACGACAGGTGCTGGCGCGGGCGTTCGCGGTCGATGATGAAGGCGTTCGGGTTCTCGATCGCCTCCTCGTCGCGGTTGCCCGAGACGTACCACATGACGACCTTGTCGCCCGCCTTGATGGTCTTGTCGCCGATCTGCATGTCCGCCGTCGCCGTGCGGCGCATATGGGCGAGCGGCGTCTGCCAGCGAATGATCTCGGGCACCATCGAGGTGATGAGGCCGTGGTCGGCGCGCAGCTTGTCGTACTGGTCGGGATTCTCGTTCAGCGCCAGCAGGCCGCCTGAGATCGAGTTCCGCGTCGTGTCGTTGCCGCCGACGATCAGGAGCACGAGGTTGCCGAGGAACATGCGCTTGTCCATGTCCTTGGTGGCGTCGCCGTGCGCCATCATCGAGATGAGGTCGCCGCGCGGCGGCAGCTTCTCCCGCTCCGCCCAGAGGCCGAGGAAGGTGTCCAGGCAGCCCAGCAGGACCTCGTTTTTCTCTTCCTCGCTCTCCACCAGCTGGCCGGGCGCCGGGAAGACGGTGGCGACGTCGGACCAGTAGGTCAGCTTGCGCCGCTCCTCGAACGGGAAGTCGAACAGGGTCGCCAGCATCTGGGTGGTGAGTTCGATGGAGACCTTGTCGACCCAGTCGAAGGTTTCGCCGATGGGGAGCTCGTCGAGGATCTTCGCCGCCCGCTCGCGAATGATCGGCTCGAGGTTGGCGAGGTTGGCCGGCGAAACGACCGGGCTCACCGTCTTGCGTTGCGCATCGTGCTTCGGCGGGTCCATGGCGATGAAGCTCGGCCGGCGAAGGTCGGGGTTCGTGTCGCGGATGGTGATGCCGCCAAGCGCTGATTCCGAGGAAAAGACGCCGTGGTTGGTGTCGACGGTCATGATGTCGGCGTACTTGGTCACCGACCAGTAGGGGCCGAACTCGCTCTCGCGGCACCAGTGCACCGGCTCCTCGGCGCGCAGGCGTTCGAACCAGGGCCAGTGGGTGTTGGTGCGAAAGAGCTCGGGATCGCCCGGATGGTAGTCCTCGAGCGGCGTCGAATACGCCCGCTCCCTGGCCTCGTCCGCGACCCTCGCCGATCCATCCGCCATGGCCTCGTTCCTCCGCCCGCGCCGTCGCCGGCGCGCTCTCCGCAGCCATCATGGCGCCAAGCGCCGCGGCGCGATAGGCGCGGGCGGCAGCGCTCAGTTCGCGTCCTGCGGAAGCAGCACCAGCACCTTCACGTCCGCGGTCGGGGTGAAGTGGGTGTAGTGCACCTGGAACGTCGTCGGCCCGGTCTTGACGACGCCGGTCCCGCAGAAACTGACCAGGTTGGCCGCCTTGCCCTTGTCGATGGTCATGCGGAAGTCGCCGATAGGCAGCTTCCAGTTGGCGCCCGTGGTCAGCACATAGGCGATGTATTCGTCGTGCCAGGGCAGCGTGTTCGGGTGCGCCTTGAACGCGGCGCTCACGGTCGCGACGATGTTGTCGTCGACGCAGTAGTCCTTGCGCTCGGCCTTCGCGAGGTTGACCTCGTCGGCGTCGGAGCCGTTGGACGGATCGATCAGATCGGTCGACACGAAACCGCCGACCGAGGGCGTGTAGCGGTGCTCGACCGCCAGCGGCCGCCCGGCGGGGAAGGTCTGGGTCCAGTAGAAGGTCGTCCGCACCGTCCAGTGGGCGACCACCTGCCGCTGCATGCCCTTGCCGTCATGATTGTCGAATTCGTCGGCCGAGGCGAGGCCGTCCTTGACCAGTTCGTCCTGCGCGGCGCGCGGCAGCTTGGCCACGAAATCTGACGTGCTCTGCAGCTGGGCGGCCAGCGGCACGTGGTACTTCTCGAGCACGGCGGTGAAGTCCTTGCCGTCGACCAGAGCCTTCTGCTCGACCTGCATCTTCACCGGCGTGCCGTTCACCAGCGTGGTGAAGCCGAGGAAGTTGGTGGCGTTGTCCACCGGGATGTCGACGGTGTCGTCGTAGCCGTTGATGTCGATGTCCGGCAGCGGGAAGGCGACCGTCACGGTGACGTCGTTGGGCGCGTCGTTGACGAAGCTGTAGCGCACGCGGACCAACTTTTCGGAGATGTAGAGATCCTCCGAGCGCATCTCGATGTCCGCTGACTTCGTCAGCACCAGCCCGCCCGCGGCGAGCCCGGCCGTGGAGTCGTTGGCCCGCGCCGCGCCGCCCGCCGCAACCGCAGCCGTCGCCAACGCGACGGCGAACCCGACGATTTGAGCCTTCATGTCCGTCCCCCCGGGTCTTGCCGAACCGCGGGCGAGCATACACCCGCGGCCAAGGCGCGCGCCAAAGCTTAGCGTCGCGGCGGCAGCAGCTTGAGCGCGCGAAACTGGCGGATGCAGTCGCGCAGCATGTCCTCGGAATCCCAGACGGCATGGAAGCCGTCCTGGCGCAGGCTGACGGTGGAGACGATCGGCGGCAGGCCGCGGAACTCGTCCCGCCCCGGCGCGAGCAGGAAGTCGAGGTACTGGAACGACTGGGCGACGAAGGCGTCCAGGGGCGGCGCGGCAAGGCCGCATTGCGCCACGATGCGAGCCCAGTCGTCGCCGCGCCCGCGCATGGTCTCGCCGAGGAACTGCGGGCGATCTTCGCCGACGGCCATGCCGAGCTCGTCGGCGATCGCCCGCCAGACGCCGCGGAACGTCATCACGTCGCCGTTGGTGAGGTTGTAGGCCTTGCCGCGCGCGGCCGGCGCTCGGGTCGCCCAGACGACGGCCTCGCCGATCAGGTCGGCGTGCACGCCCTCGAGCATCAAGGGCGCCTTGCCGCCGGTGTAGTGGAGCGGCTCGCCGGCCGCCTGCATGAGCGCGCCATAGGCGCCGATGGCGGCGATGGGGTTCAGCGCCCCGCCGACCGCCACGCCGAACACGATCTGCGGGCGAAGGATCGTCAACCCCCACCCGGCGCCGCCAGCCTGCAAACCTTCCAGGTAGTCCTGCTGCACCCAGTAGAAGTTGGGCACGTCGCGCGCTTCCGAGCGGCCCGGCCGCGCCGGAACGTCCATCGGCCGCACGTGCGCGCCATAGGCCTTGGTGCCCTGCAGCAGGATCACCTGCTCCAGGTTCGGCGCCGCGGCGCGCAGCGGCTCGAACAGGTTCTTGAGCATCCGCCCGTTGGTCTCGATCTGCTCCGGATCGAGCCAGCCGGCGATCACCTCCGGCTTCTCGTAGAGGGCGGCGAAGACGACGTGCGTCACCTCGTGCAAGCCGCCGAACGCCTCGGCGCAGGCCGCCGCATCGGTCAGGTCGGCCTGGACCCATTCGGCGCCGGCGAGCGCCACCGGCCGTCGCCGCGAGGTCGCGATCACCCGCGTCCCCGCCTCCCGCTCCAGCGCCCGCATCGCCGCAAAGCCGACGAGCCCTGACGCGCCGGCGACGAGAACGGTCCTGGTCATGCGCCGACAATCCTCGCGGACCGACGCGCCGACAACCTGCAACGATTGAAAAGTGGCGCGCCCGGAGCGATTCGAACGCCCGACCCCCAGATTCGTAGTCTGGTGCTCTATCCAGCTGAGCTACGGGCGCGCGCTGGCCTTTCGGCGAAGGGGGCGGAACCTAGTCGTGGGGCGCGTGCGGCGCAAGCCGTCGGCGGCGTCGATTTCCGCGTTGGCGCGCGCTGGTCAGCGTGTTTCAATCCTGAGACACGATGGCGAAGGAGGCTGCGCGATGCGCCGGTTCGTCCTTTTCGCGGCCGCGGCCGCCCTGGTTCTGGCCTACGGGCCGAAGGCCAACGCCCAGATCTTCGGCCCCAAGCGGCCGCCGCAGCCGCCGGCCTCGCAACCGAGCGCGAGCGACATGGCCGCGACGTGCAATCAGCTCAAGGCCATGCCGAACCCGCCGATGACCTACGACCAGTGCATGCAGATGGCCGCCGCGCAGACGGCGATGCAGAGCGCGCAGAACAATCCGGCCGGCATGCGGCCGGGCGACGACGCCATGACCTGCGATCAGATCAAGGCCGAGTTCGTCGCCAATGGCGGCATCAGCGTCGACAAGACGCAGGTCGCTCAGGCGCAGACCGCCAGCCAGAACTTCATTTCCGCCAACAACCAGGTGCAGGCCGATGCGCGCGCGGCGCAGGCGCGGGAGACCGCGACCGCCGCGGCCACCGCCGCGGCCGGGATGACCCCGTTCGGCGGAGCCGCCGCCGCGGCTGCGCAGGCTCAGGCCGTCGCCGACCAGCAGGCCCTGAATGCCGAAGCCAAGCAGAAGCTAGGGCCGGCGCAGCAACAGCTGATGACGGCCAACACCAACATGACCACAAACATCGCCACGCAAATGCAGGACAACCCGCGCCAGGCCCGGCTGATGTCCCTGGCGCAGCAGAAGAACTGCCACTAGCGGGCGGCGCCCCCGTTGGCGTCAGCGACAGCGGTCAGCGGGTCGAGTTCGGCGGCGTCGAAGTGCGGGCGGACCACTGGTCCGTCGTCGCCGAACTCCAGCACGGTGTCGTCGGCGCCGGCCTCAGGCCAGCGCGGGCCGCCGGCTGAACCCGGATCGCCGGTCTTGGCGAAGGCGACCCAGTAGGCGTGGATCGACCGGGCGATCTTCTCGTCGTCCGGCGTCGCCGCCGGGAAGTGGAAAGGCCCGCGGTCGATCGGCGCGGTCGGCAGCATCTGGAAGACATAGAAGATCTCCCCGCCGTGCATGACGCCCATGGCGGTCGGCCGCAGCGACTGGGGCAGGTAGGAGAAATAGTAGACGTAAGCCGGCTGGCCGGCCCTCGCCTGCTGGCGGGCGAGATACCGGTCGGGCTCGATCACCGTCGCAAAGGTGGTGATAGCCGCCGCGGCCTTGGCCGGATCGCCGCCGCCGTAGAGGGCGAGCGCGGCGTCACGGTGGGGCAGCCGGCCGAGCACCCCTTCCGGGTTGGTGAGCGCGCTGCGGAAGAGGCTGGCCTCGAAGCTGTTGCCGCCGGCGAGATAAGGCACGCGCGCCTGATCGCCGTCGGCGAAGCCCTGGCCCGTGTCTTCGGTGACGATGACCCCGTCCTGGATCGGGCCGGGCCCCGTCGGATCGCCGATCCCGCCGTTCGGCCGCGACAGCTGTTGGGCGGAGAGCGCGCGCATCGCCTTCGCCGCCGCCGCATCGTCGCCGGTGACGCCCAGCGTCTCGATGAAGTCGGCGCCGATCTTCTGCGCGTCCGCCAGCGGGCGCGGCCGGCTGCGCCCGAAGCCGGACTCCGAGATGGCGCGGTTGAAGAGGCCGCGCGCCGGCTTGGCGATCATCAGGAAGTTGACCGAGATGCCGCCGGCGGATTCGCCGAAAATGGTGACGTTGTCCGGGTCGCCGCCGAAGGCCGAGATGTTGGCCCTGACCCACTTCAGCGCCGCGATCTGGTCGGCGAGGCCGAAATCGGCCAATGCGCCGTCGGGGCTGGTCCTCGCCAGCGCCGGATGGGCGAAGAAGCCCAGACGCCCGAGGCGATAGTTGAGGCTGACGTAGACGACGCCGTCGCGGGCGAACGACGTCCCGTCATAGCGGGCGCTGCCGCCTTGGGTGAACGCGCCGCCGTAGATCCAGACCATCACCGGCAGCTTGGCGCCCGCCGGCCGGTTCGCCGGCGCGAAGACGTTGAGCGTCAGGCAGTCCTCGCTCTGGTTGGCGACGGCGCCAAAGTTGCCGCCATTCGACATCTGCATGCAGGAGGGGCCGAAGGCGGAGGCGTCGCGCACGCCGTCCCAGTGCGGCGGGGCCTGCGGCGCGCGCCAGCGCAGCGCGCCCACCGGCGGGGCGGCGAACGGGATGCCCTTGAAGCTGACCACGTCGCCGGCGATCACGCCCTTGAGCGCGCCCTGGGCGATCCTCGCCTCGTCCGGCGCGGCGCACGCAGCCGTCGCCAGGCTCAAAACCGCCGCTGCCACGCCCAACGCCTTGCCGATCCCCAACGCCCCTGCTCCCTCTCTCCGGCCTGCCCCAAGGCTACGAACCGCGCCCCGCGCGTGTAAAGCGCCTCAGCGCGGCAGGTCGCGCCAGGCTGGCGGGCCCTCGCCTTCCCAGCGGGTCGCCTCGTAGACGCCGCGCGCGATGGCGCGGGCGAGGCAGTCGGCGGCGAGCGCGCCGATGCGCGCGATGCTGAAACCCTCCGGCGCCGGCAGCGGCATGCGCGCCGTCGAGAGCGCGAAGACGACGTCGCCGTCGAAGGGCGCGTGCGCCGGACGGATGGCGCGGCTGATGCCGTCCTGCGCCATGATCGCCACGCGCTGGGCCTGCGCGGGGTTGAGCGCCACGTTGGTCGCCACGCAGGCGATGGTGGTGTTGCGCGGGCTGAGGCTCGCCAGGCGGTCGGCGGCCCAGTCGTCCGGCGCGGCGGAGAGAGCCGCGGCGCCGAGCCCGCCGAACTCGCCGCCCACCTCGAACGGCGCCGCCCAGAAGGCGCGCCGGGCCTGGTCGGTGACGCCGCCCGAGCCGTTCACCGCCGTGATGGCGCCGACGATGATCCCGTCGTCCGCCACCGCCGAGGCCGAGCCGAGCCCGCCCTTGAGGCCGCCCGCGCGCGCGCCATGGCCGGCGCCGGCGGTGCCGAGCGCGAAGCTTTGGCCGGCGTTGGCCAGCGCTTCTGCGGCCAGGCGGCGGTAGGGCGGCTCCTCGCCCCAGGCTTTGTCGCCGCCGTTGGCGAGGTCGAAGATGATGGCCGCCGGCACGATCGGCGATGGCGGCGCGTTCGACGTCGGCGCCAGGCGAAAGCCGACCCCGCGCGCGCCGAGCGCCACGGCCACGGCGTCGGCCGCGGCGAGCCCATAGACCGAGCCGCCGGAGAGCACGATCGCGTGGATGGCCTCGACCAGGTTCTGCGGCGCCAGCGCGTCGGTCTCGCGCGTCCCGGGGGCCCCGCCGCGCACGTCGGCGGCGGCGATCGCCCCCTCGTCCGGCAGGATGACGGTGACGCCGGAGCGGACCCGCGCGTCATGCGCCTGGCCGACGCTGAGGCCCGGCACGTCGGTGATCAGGTTGCGCGGACCGGCCTTTCCCATGCGGCGGACACTTGCCCTCGGGTCGGCGCGAAGTCCATAACCCGGCCCCATGCGCTCCATCGCCACGATCGCCGCCATCGCCCTTCTGTTCGCGGCGGGCGAAGCGGCCGCGCAGGCCGACGCGCCGCGCGAACTGCAGTCCGCGACGACGTCGCATGCGATGGTCGCGGCGGCCAATCCGCTGGCGGTGGAAGCCGGCGTGAAGGTGCTGCAGCGCGGCGGCTCGGCCATCGATGCGGCCGTCGCGGTGCAGGCGGTGCTCGGGCTGGTCGAGCCGCAGAGCTCCGGCTTGGGCGGCGGCGCCTTCATGGTCTACTACGACGCGAAAACGCGGCGGGTGACCGTCTACAACGGCCGCGAAACCGCGCCGGCCGCGGCGACGCCGGCCCTCTTCCTTGACGCAAGCGGCAAGCCGCTGCCCTTCCCGGCCGCCGTGGTGTCCGGCCGCGCAACCGGCGTGCCCGGCGCGGTCGCCATGCTGGCCAAGGCGCAAAAGGATCACGGCCGGCTCGCCTGGTCGTCGCTGTTCGGCGACGCCGAAACTCTGGCCGCGAACGGGTTTACGGTCAGCCCCAGGCTGTCCGGGTTCATCGGCTATCCCTCGGCGGAGTCGAAAGAGCCGGACGTGATCGCCTATTTCACCAAGGCGGACGGGTCCAAGTACAGGGCCGGCGACACCTTACGGAATCCCGCCTACGCGGCCATGCTGGCTCGGCTGGCGGCCGGCGGCCCCGACGCCCTCTACGAGGGCAAGGTCGCGCGCGAGATCGTCGACCGCACGCATGCCGACCCGTTGCCGGGCGGGATGACCCTGGCCGACCTCGCCGGCTACCGGCCGAAGATCGGCCCCGCGCTTTGCCGGCCCTACCGCGTCTACATCGTCTGCACGGCGCCCGACCCGGCCGGCGGCTCGGCGCTGCTCGAAGGCCTCGGCATCCTCGCCGACACCGACATCGACAAACGCGGGCCGACCGACCCGCAGGCCTGGTTCGAGCTCGCCCAGGCCGAGCGGCTGATGTACGCCGACCGCGATCGTTACGACGGCGATCCGGCCTTCGTGAAGGTGCCGGTCGATGGCCTCCTCGACCCAGCCTATCTGGCCAGCCGCGCCGCGTTGATCGGAACCGAAGCCGGTCCACCGCCGCAAGCGGGGCGCCCGGCCGGCGCGCCGAATCTGGCGACGGCGCAGGCGTTCGAGCCCGGCGGGACGTCCCACTTCGTCGTCGCCGACGCGCGCGGCGACGTCCTGTCGATGACAACGACGGTGGAGAGCCTGTTCGGCACAGGCCGGATGGTCGAAGGCTTCTTCCTCAACAACCAGCTGACCGACTTCTCGTTCAGCCCGCAGACGCCGGACGGGGCGCCCGCGGCGAACGCCGTCGCCGCGGACAAGCGGCCGCGCTCGGCGATGGCGCCGGTGATCGTGCTGGACCGTCAGGGCCGCTTCGTCGCCGCTCTTGGCTCGCCCGGCGGCCCGGCCATCCTGGCGTACAATCTGAAGGCGCTGGTCGGAATCCTCGACTGGCGGCTCAGCGTCGAGGACGCGCTGGCGCTGCCCAACATCGTCGCCCGCGGCGCGAGCTTCAACGCCGAGGCGGACAAGTTCGCGCCGGGCGTGGTCGACGGCCTCGCCGCCCGTGGGGTGCATCTGGTGAAGGGGTTCGGCGAGAACTCCGGCCTGCACGCCATCGCCGCCCGCGACGGCCGCTTGGAAGGCGGCGCCGACCCCCGGCGCGAAGGCATCGCGCGCGGGTTCTAACTCTTCGTCCGGGCGTGGCGCGGCGTGGCGGCTTCGGCGGCTTCGGGCGCGCCCGGCAGGCGAACCTCGAAGGCGGAGCCCATCGGACCGGTCTCGGCGAGCACGACGTCGCCGCCATGCGCCTGGGCGAGTTCGCGCGCGATGGCGAGCCCGAGGCCGGCGCCCTCCGCTCTGCCCGATCCGGCGAACGGCTGGAAGAGCTTGGCCTGCACCCGTTCCGGCACGCCCGGCCCGTTATCGGAGACGCGGATGACGACACTGTCGTCGCGCCGCTCGGCCGCGACGGTGATCGCGCCTTTGCGGCCGGCGCCGGGGTCGCTCTGGATCGCCTCGCGCCCGTTGCGCATCAAGTTGACCAGGATCCGGTGCAGCTGTTCGGCGTCGGCGTTGACGGCGAGACGCGGCGAGACCGACGAGACCAGCCGCACGCCTTCGGGCGTCAGGCCCGCATCTTCCGCCGCCGCCTCGATGGCCGGCGCGAGGCGCAGCGGCGCCGGCGCCGGCGCCGGCTCCTCGGTCTTGCCGTAAGCCAGCACGCCGGTGGCGAGCTTGATCGCCCTATCGAGCGCGCGCTCGAGCCTCGGCAGCGCCAGCGCCACCTTGGGGTCGCCCGACTGGGCCATGCGTTCGGAGGCGACCTGGGCGCTGGTCAGCATGTTCCTGAGGTCGTGATTGATCTTGGCGACGGCCTCGCCCAGCGCCGCCATGCGGGCGCGGGCGTTCAGCGCCGCGCGCAAGTCCGCCTGCATGCGGTCCAGCTCGCTCTCGGCGCGGCCGATCTCGTCGCGGCGGCCGGAGGGATGGATGGCGGCCGCCGGACTCTCCGGATCGGCGCGGAAGCGCTCCATCGAGCGGGTGATGCGCTGGATCGGCGCCACGAAGAAAAGGTTGAGCAACAGGTAGAGCGAACCGGCGATCACCACCGCGAACAGGGCCGCGACGCCGATCAGGCTGAGGCTGTAGTTGACGAGGGCGATCTTCAGCGGAGCGTCCGGGGCGACGATCTCGACGAAGTCGCCGTCGCGGAAGCTGGGCTTGGCGACCACGCGCACCATCCGGTTCGGCCCGCCGAACAGGGTCTCGAACGGCGCGCTCCAGGAGAGCGGCGATGCGCCCTCGCGCAGGTCGACCAGGTAGGGTGTGCGCGCCATGCGCGGGCCGGCCAGCAACAGCCGGCGCACGCCGCCGCTTTGCACCGCAATGGAAACGACGCCGGCGCCGTTGAGCAGCTGACGCGAGAGCTTGTCTGACACGACCTGGTTGGGCGCGGCGTCGACGGCCAGCGAGGCGAGTTCGCCCGCCCGCACGTGGTCGTACAGCCAGCGGTCCTCGAACTGCGCCAGTGTCGCCGGCAGCGTGATCAGCCCGAGCAGGGCCACGAACAGGATGGTCAGGATCAAGAGGCGGGACGACAGCCCGCCCGGCCAGAAGACCCTGCGGGCGACGCGCGCCACCTCGGCTTCTGGACGCGCCTTGGGCCTCGGTGTCGAGCCCGCCGGAGGTGGAGCGTCCGCCATGGTCGAATCCGTTACTCGACCGGCGGCGGCCCGGCAACGCGCGAGCCGGCCCGGGCCCTGCGCCAGCGGCGCACCGCGATCGGCGCGAGCGCCAGCAGGGCGAGGCCGACGAGGGCGAAGAGCAGTTGCGGCTGCACGAGCGTGCGCAGGTGCAGCCGCTCGTGGCTGGCGAACACGCGATTGAGGTCAGCGCCAAAGCTGGCGTAGATCAAGGAGATCGGCAGGATGCCCAGGAAGCTCGCGGCGATGAAGGTCGTGAGCCGGATCTCGACGAAGCCGAGCGCGACGGTGGTCAGGCCGAACGGCAGCACCGGGATCAGCCGAAGCGTCAGTATGTAGAAGAAGGCGTCGCGCTTGACGCCCTCCTCGAACGCGGCGACGCGCGGGCCGGCCCAGCGACGCAGCGTGTCGCCGGCCGCCGTGCGACAGGCGAGGAAGAGCACCGTTCCGCCGATCGTGCACCCGAGCGCCGCGGCGAGACCGCCGACCACGGTCCCGAACAGCAGCCCGCCGGCGAGCGACATCGGCGGCTCGACCGGCAGCGAAAGCGCCGTCACCGCCGCGAACCCGCCGATGTAGGCGATCACGCCGAGGATCGGGTGCGCGTGGGCGAAGGCGAGCAGCGTCTCGCGCCGTTCGCGCAACTCGTGCAGGCTCAGGTGCCGGGCGAGGCCGGTCGCGAAGACCGCGGCGATGGCGACGGCGACCAGCAGCGCCAGCCCGAAGCGTTTGATGAAGGCGACGAGCCGGGCTCCCATGCTAGCGCCCGACATCGGCGCCCACCGCGTCGGCCACGCTGGCGTAGCCGTCGGCGGCCACGAGGCCGGCAAGCTCGGCCAGCATCCGCACGATGAGACCGGGCCCCTCGAAGACCAGCGCCGAGTAGAGCTGCACCGCCCGGGCGCCGGCGCGGATTTTGGCGTAGGCGTCGGCGCCCGAGGCGATCCCGCCGACGCCGACGAGCACGAGACGGCCGGCCGCGGCGCGGGCGAACGCGCGCAGAATCTCCGTCGACGGCGCAAAGAGCGGCGCGCCCGAGAGCCCGCCCGCCTCACCGGCTTCGGCCGACACGAGCGTCGGCGGCCTGGCGAGCGTCGTGTTGCCGACGATCAGGCCGTCGAGGCCGTGGGCGACCGCGCTTTCGACGATGGTCTCGATCTCCTCGGGGGCGAGATCGGGCGCGACCTTGAGCAGGATCGGGGCCACGCCGCGCACCGGCGCGAGCCGACTGCGCACCGCAGCCACGCGGCCGAGCAGATCGTCCAGCGGCGCCCGCGCCTGCAGGGCCCGCAAGCCGGGCGTGTTCGGCGAGGAGACGTTCAGCACGAAATAGTCGGCGAGCCCCCAGAGACGCTCGAGCCCTGTCGCATAGTCGGCGGCGCGATCGCTCGCGTCCTTGTTCGCCCCGACATTCGCGCCGACGACGCCGTTGCGCGGGCGCTCCCGCAAGCGCGCCGCGAAGGCGTCCAGCCCCCGATTGTTGAACCCCATGCGGTTGATGACGGCGCGATCGGCGTTCAGGCGAAAGAGGCGCGGCCGCGGGTTGCCGGCCTGAGGGCGCGGCGTCACCGTTCCGCACTCGACGAAACCGAACCCCGCGCCGAGCATCGCGTTCGGCGCCTCGGCGTCCTTGTCGAACCCGGCGGCGAGCCCGATCGGGTTGGCGAGATGCAGGCCGCACAGATCGATGGCCAGGCTCGGCCGCGCCGCCGCCTGGGCGCGCGGCCCCAGCCCCGTCTTTAGGAGGCCGATGGTCGCCCGGTGCGCCGTCTCCGGCGCCAGCGCCAGGAGGGCGCGGGCCGCTGCGTCGTGGACTAGGCTCAATCGCTGCGCCGTCCGCTGGCGCCCAGGCCCTCGTACTCGCGCGGGGTCAGGAACCGCGCCAGCTGAAAGCCGCTGGCCGGCAGCGCGTCGAACACGGCCGCCGCGGCGGTCGGGAAGCCGACCGCAAGCTCGCGCGCGCCCTTCGCCCCGCCGAGCGCGAGGGCGTACTCGTGCAGGCCGGGATTGTGGCCGACGATCATGACGCTGGCCGGAGCGCCGTCCAGCCGAGCGACCGTGTCGGCCAGCACCTCGGGCGAGGCATGGTAGAGTTCGCGCGCCGGCGCCATGCGTGCGTTCGGAAAGGCGGCGCGCGCGGCCTCCCAGGTCTGCATCGCCCGCGCCGCCGTCGACACCAGCGCCAGGTCGGGCTCGAGGCCCGCCTCGGCCAGCACACGGCCGATCAGCGCCGACTCGCGCACGCCGCGCGCGGTCAGCCCACGGGCGAAATCGCCGCCGCCGCCAGAGGCGGAGTCGGCCTTGCCGTGCCGCAGCAGGATCAGGCGTTGCATCGAGGGAATCGTCTCTCGCGAGGGCCGCCGCCTCTTTAGACCCAAGCCATCGGCTTTCGGAAGCTGTGGTTGACAGCGCGCGGGCCAGCGGGTCCAACCGCGCCCCATGAACAAAGCGGTCGGCCTGCAACAGATGGTGGGGACGGACGGGGGCCTGATGCGCTTCGGCCGCGAGCGTCCGCTGCTGCTCGAGTCGGGCGCCGCGCTCGCCGGCATCGAGATCGGCTACCGCACCTACGGCAAGCTGAACGCGGCCCGCTCGAACGCCATTCTGGTCTGCCATTCGCTGACCGGCGACCAGCACGCCGCCTCGGATCATCCGCTGACAGGCAAGCCCGGCTGGTGGACGCAGGTGATCGGCGAAGGCAAGCCGCTGGACCCGGCAAAGCACTTCATCATCTGTTCGAACGTGATCGGCGGCTGCATGGGCACGACCGGGCCCTCGTCGACCGATCCGGCGACCGGGCGCGTCTACGGCCTCAGCTTTCCGATGATCACGTTGGCCGACATGGTCAGGGCGCAGGCGATGCTGGTCGAGGCGCTGGGCATCGAGACGCTGTTTGCTGTCATCGGCGGGTCGCTGGGCGGCATGCAGGTGCTGCAGTGGGCTGCGGACTATCCCGACCGCATCCATGCCGCCGTTTGCATCGCGGCCGCCGCCCGCCATTCGGCGCAGAACATCGCCTTCCATGAGGTGGGGCGCCAGGCGATCATGGCCGACCCCGACTGGCGCGGCGGCGACTATGCCGCGCTCGGCGTCCGGCCGGAGAAGGGGCTGGCTGTGGCCCGCATGGCCGCGCACATCACCTACCTGTCCGAAGCGGCCCTGCAGCGGAAGTTCGGCCGCGAGCTGCAGCGGGACGGCCTGTCCTGGGGGTTCGACGCCGACTTCCAGGTGGAGAGCTACCTGCGCCACCAGGGGGCCAGCTTCGTCGACCGCTTCGACGCCAACAGCTACCTCTACATCACCCGCGCCATCGACTATTTCGACCTGGCCGCGAGCCGCGGCGGCGTGCTGGCCGACGCCTTCACCGCCGCACGCGACGTCCGCTTCTGCGTGCTGTCGTTCACCTCCGACTGGCTGTATCCGACGAGCGAGAGCCGAGCGATCGTCCGGGCGCTGACGGCGGCTGGCGCAAGGGCGAGCTTCGTCGAGATCGACACCGACAAGGGCCACGACGCCATCTTCCTCGACGAGCCGGTGATGCACCGTGCGCTGAAGGGTTTCCTCGACGCCGCGGGCCAGTCGCGGGGCATCTAGGTGGCCGCCGACCAGGAGAGCTATCGCGAGATCGCGCGGCTGGTCTCGCCCGGCGCGCGGGTGCTCGACATCGGCTGCGGCGAAGGCGACCTGCTCGAGATGTTGGCGGCGGAAAAGGGCGTCGACGGGCGCGGGCTCGAGATTAGCGCGCCGGGCGTGCAGGCCTGCCTGTCGCGCGGGCTGGCCGTGGTGCAGGGCGACGCCGACCGCGACCTCGCCGACTTCCCGACTCACGCCTTCGACTACGCCATCCTGTCGCAGACGCTGCAGCAGATGCGCGAGCCGCGAACGGTGTTGACCGAACTCCTGCGCATCGCCGAGCGCGCGATCGTCTCCCTGCCGAACTTCGGCCACTGGCGCGTGCGCCTGTCGCTGCTGACCTCTGGCCGCATGCCGGTGACCGCATGCCTGGCTGAACCCTGGTGGTCGACGGCCAACATTCACCTCTGCACGCTGAGGGACTTCGCCCTGCTGTGCGGGGAGCTTGGCCTGCGCATCGAGAGGGCGGCGGCCCTGACAGCGGGCCGCCCGGCGCGCCCGTTCAATCCGGCGAGCGCTCTCGAGAACTGGCGGGCCGAAGAGGCGATCTTCGTGCTGAGCAGCGCCAACTAGAACAGGAAGCGGGCGGCGGCCCTGGCGTTGTAGGTCTGATAGTCGTGGCTGAACTGGCCGCCCGCGTCGGCGCTGAAGTCCGCATACAGACCGCTCGCCCTGACGCCGATGCGCGCCAGGAACCCGCTCTTGTCATCAAACTGCGGATTGAGCGTGAAGGTCTTGCCGCCGGTAAAATTCGCCGTCGTCGCCGCCGGGCCGCCCGTGGCGACCACGCGATAGCCGACGGTGGCTTCAGGGCGCCAGATCACGTTCGTGCCGAAATTCATCCCGACGACCAGGTCGGCCTGCACGTCGGCCTGGCTGGAGGTGCGCGAGGCGACCGCGAGGTCGAAAGCCGGACCGCCGCCATGCTCGTGATAGCCCGCCTCGGACGCGACCACGTAGTCGGCTGAGACTTCCGGTCGCGCATAAAACCGGCCGGAGTCAAACTGGTAGCCGAGCCCGCCGCTGACCGAAAACAGCCCGCCGATCCAAGTCGCCTTGGCCTCGCGCGAAACGATGCCGGTGGTCGTCGCCAAGAGGTCGTTGGCGCTCGTCTGGTCGATGAAGAACCGGCGGCTCCCCAGCGTGATGAGGCCGATGTTGGCGTCGACATAGGCGGTCAGGCCGCGAATGCCGCCTTTGCGCCAATAGGCGCCGGCTTCGAACGCGGTCGCCGACAGCGCCTGGTCCGACGGCTGGGTGTGATCGAGCACGCCGGTGGTGACGAACGCGGCGGTGACGCCAATCACGGTATCGCCTCGCGAGCGTTCGAGGCCGGCGGTGAAGCCGAAGCCAAGCCCGGAGTAGCCGTTGACGTTCGAGGTGTCGTTCTGATGGTCCAGGTAGCCGATTTCCTGAACCCAGCCGCGGACGCCGCCGTTCTGCAGCTTCACCGGCGTTTCGGAGACGGTGCGGGCGATCTCCTGCTGGGCGGTGACCAGCGTCTCGAACGGCCCGCCGGCGTAGTCGGGCAGAAACTGGTCGTAGGCGTGGATGAAGCCGGGGCGGTCGGTCTTCGACAGCAGGTCGGCCGCGACCTCCGGATCGGAACTCAGCGCGCGGATGAAGAACGGCAGCTCGGCCGTCTCGGCCGGGTTCAACCCGAGCTCCTGTGGCGTCTTCGGCGTGGCGATGACCGTCAGGCTGTTGGACGTCACCGTGATCGTCCCGTTCTCCAGGAATGGAATCTCGCCGACGAAGGCGGTCGATATGTTGCCGGCGGAGAGGTTGCCCGCGCCGGTCTGGATGATGGTGAAGCTTTCCTGCGTGGTGAGCGGCGTCAGCAGCGCCAGGCCGATCTTGGCGCCGTTGTCGAGCGTGGCGTTGCCGGTGACGTTGAACACCGCCGCGCCGGTGTCGGCCGGGTCGCCGGTGAACACCAGCGTGCCATTCCCGCCCACGTGCAGGGTGGAGACGGTGATGTTGGCCGGCGAGGTCATGAAGAGTTCGCCGTCGTTGACGTTCACCGCCACCGATCCGCCGGCGCCTTCACTCAGCGCGCCATGCACGATGCCGCGATTTTCGATGTCGAGCACATTGCCGGAGACGCCGGAGAACGCGAGCCCGCCGGTGAGGTTGCCGCCCCAGATGTCGACGGTCGCCGCGCCGGCGCCGGCGAAGATCACGTCGCCGATGATGTTGGGCGAGAACGTCGCGTTGCCGGTCGGCGTGCAGGCGCCGCCGCTGTCGACCGCCACGCACTGCTGCAGCAGGAAGGGCGTGGTGTTGTTCTCGTAGAGGGCGACCGCATGGCCAACGGTGGGCGAGCCGGTGATGGCCGGCGTCAATCGGGCGGTGATGTTGCCGACGTTGATGACCCCGACGAGCGCGCCGGCGGCGTCGTCGATGGCGGTGGCGTTGCCAGTCACGCCGCCAGCGGAGAGCGTCGCGCCGGGCACGCCGGCGACGCCCGTCACGTCGGCGCTGATCAGGCCGGAGTTGACGATGACGCTGGAGGCCGGAGCGACGCCTGGATCGAACACGATCGCTGTGACATTGGCCGGCGGGCTCGCGCTGGCGCCCAGCGTGTTCGAGCCGACCACGCTGACCGATCCGCTGATCACGATGCGCGGAACGCTGGCGCCTGCGCCAATCTCGATCCCGGTCGCCGCGCCCTCGCCGGACGCCTCGGAGATGCTCGCGGCGGTCACCGTCCCGCTGACGTCGAGCCCGCCGTCGAGAGTCACCGACGAGAAATTGCCGCCGGGCGCGACGCCGCCGGAGTCGACGAACAGCGGGTTGACGCCGCCGATCTGGATGGCCGTCGCCGAGACGTTCGGATAGACGCCCGACGCTGAAACATGCCCGCCGACGTCGAGGCCGAAGGTGCTGTTCCCCGCCCCGATCGTGATCGGCTGGCTGCCGCCGATGAGGATGACCGGCGCCGATCCGGTGACGACGAGCGTGCCGCCGGCCGTCGCCGAGACGTTGCCCACCGCGGCGGTCGGCGCGGCGATCACGACGCCGCCGGCGACATTGCCGCCGATGGACAGGGCCGGGCCGCCGAGGAGAAGCTGGTCGGGTCGCAGCGCCGCGATCTGGCTCGGCAAGGACGGCGCGGTGGTCGAGCGGAAGCCGTTGGCCGTGATGCTGCCGCTGACGGTGACCGATCCGCCGACGGCGCCGTTCAGCGCGACGCCGGTTGCGTTGGCGCCCGTCGCGGTGATCGCGCCGCCGACGGTGACGTTGCCGGTGATGGTCGCGCCGGCGGCGGAGAAGATGCCGTAGCTGACGTCGCCCGCGCCGGTCATGTTGCCGCCGGGGCCGGCGTTTCCGCCCCTGACCGTGATCGTGCCGTTGTCCAGGACGAAGCCGTTCAGACTGGTGTCGATGGCGATGCCGGCGGAGTTTTCGCCGACGACGGTGATCGTGGCGGACCCGCCGTTGGTGATGTCGCCGGTGAACGGTCCCGATCCCAACACCTGGATGCCGAACCGGTCGGACCCATTGGCGAACGGCCCGTCCGTGACGCCTTCGTTGGTCGAATCGCCGGTCGTCGTCTCGGTGACGCTGATGGCGCCTTCGTTGTCGACGCTGTTGTTCGAGTTGATCGTGATCGCCACGGTGCCGCTGGAGGGGCTGGTCGGCGGCGTCACCGACGCGCCGGAGCTGACCGTGATGTCGCCTTCGCTCGACGTCTGGTGCGTTGCGGTGTCAGCGCCCGTGATCGTGCCAGCGTGGGCCGCCGCAAACGAAAGGGGCGCCAGCGCCGCGGCGACCAACAGACGCTTCATCCGACGATTACTCCCCTCGCGACGGCCGACCTTCTCGGGCGAGAAAATGTCAGCTTAATGTCGACACGTTTTCGCCCCGGCGATCAAGGCCACAAGGGTCTTACCCGAAAGCTGCCTAGCCGGCGATAGCTTCCAGATCGCGCTCGCCGGTGCGGATGCGCAGCGCCGACTCCAGGTCCTGGACGAACACCTTGCCGTCGCCAATCTTGCCGGTGTTGGCGGCGGCCTGGATGGCGGCGACCACCGGCTCGGCGCGGTCGTCGGCCACGGCGATCTCGAGCTTGACCTTGGGCAGCAGCTTCACCTCGTATTCGGCGCCGCGGTAGATCTCGGTCTTGCCCTTCTGCCGGCCGTAGCCGCGCACCTCGGTCACCGTGAGTCCGGACGCGCCCGCCTCGGTGACGGCTTCGACCACGGCGTCGAGGCGGCTGGGCTTCACCACGGCGGTGATCATCTTCATCCCGGTCTCAAAGCCTCCTCGTCGGAAATGAGTACGCCCGCGCAGGCTAGGCGTTTGGCGGTAAGGCTCCAAGCCTCGTTTCGCCGCGCCCTCGCCCGATGGTCTCGACCTCCCCTGTCCTGCGGGCCGGTTGCGGGGCGAGCACGCCCGGCGCGAAGACGCGCGCCGGCGCCCGCCGCCCCCTGGGTTTGACCGCGAAGGTCTGCTTCACCGCCTCGAGCAGGATCACGCCGGAGAAAGCCGGCCACAGCCTCTGGCCCACCTGTTCGAAGCCATCGGCCCAGCCGGAGGTCCATTCCAGCGGCGGCGCGAACAGCGCCCGCGACCAGGCGACGGGCTCGAGCTGGGCGTCGCGCACCAGCGTCTCGAGCTGACCGCGGGTGAACGGCTGGCCGTGACCGAGCGGCGTCGACTCCGCGTTGCACCAGACGCCGCGGCGGTTCGCCGCAGCGACGATGACGCGGCCGGCCGGAGCCAGCACCCGCCAGACCTCGCGCATCAGCTGCGGCGGATTTTCCGCTTCCTCCAGCGCGTGGATGACGAGGATGCGGTCGAAGAGCGCGTTCGGAAACGGCAGCGCCTGGTCTTCGGCGAGGCAGGCCAGCACCGCGTCGGTGTGCGGCCACACCTCGACGCCTTGCGCCGCCGGCATGACCGCGACCGTGCGCCGGGCGTGCGCCAAATAGTCCTCGAGGTAGGGGGTGGCGTAGCCCAACCCCATCACGTCCAGCGCGCCCGCATCGCCCCAGGCCTCGGCCAGCTTGCGCTGGATGACGGCCCGGGCCGCCTGGCCGAGACGGCCGGCGTAGAACTCCCGCAGCTCAAGAACGTCTCGGCGCATGGCTCCCGGATGGGCTATGGTCTCGTCGAAGGGCTCGCCAGACCTTAGCAGGACTTAGAGATGCCGCTGACCGTTCGCCAGTTTCCCTGTCTTTCCGACAACTACGGCTTCCTGGCCCGCGACGAGGCGAGCGGCAAGACCGCGTGCATCGACACGCCGGAAGCCGACGCCATCCTGCGCGAGCTGGACCGGCTCGGCTGGTCGCTCGACTTCATCTTGAACACCCACTGGCACCCCGATCACGCCGGCGGCAACGCGGCGGTGAAGGCCAGGACCGGCGCGACCGTCGTCGGCCCGGCGGAAGTCGAGCGCATCTCGCCGGTCGACCGCAAGGTGGCGCACGGCGACGTGGTCCAGTTGGGCGACACGCGCCTGGAGGTGATCGACACCGGCGGCCACACCCTCGGCCACATCACCTATCATGACGCGGCCGACCAGATCGCTTTCGTCGGCGACACCCTGTTCGCCCTCGGTTGCGGGCGGCTGTTCGAGGGCACGGCCGAGCAGATGTGGGCGAGCCTGTCGCGGCTGGCCGCCCTGCCCGGCGAGACCGCCGTCTATTGCGCGCACGAGTACACCGCGTCGAACGCACGCTTCGCCCTTTCCATCGACGACGACCCGGCGCTGAAAGCCCGCGCCGCCGACGTCTTCGCCGCCCGCGAGCGCGGGGAGCCGACAGTGCCGACCACGATCGCCCGCGAGGTGGCCACCAACCCGTTCCTCAAGGCCGGCGGCGCGAAGCGTTTCGCCGAGGTGCGGGCGGCCAAGGACGCCTTCCGCGGCTAGCGGTCGAACGCGAGCTCGATCCGGCGCGAGGACGGCCGCCCGGCGATATCGGCGAACCCCGGCGCATTCCGCGGTGCGACCACCACCAGCAGCACGCCATTGACAAGGTCGACCGAGGCCTTGTGCCCCGGGCTGAGCAGCACCTTGGCGAGCCGCGCCAGAACCTTTCGGCCGTCGGCGCGGCGGGTGATGCTGACGATCGCCTCGGAGGTGACGCCGGCGGCGTCTGCGATCAGCGTCGCTGACTGGGGCGTGACATCGCGGGCCTCAAAGACGATCAGCCTCTGGACGGCATGCGAGGCGTGCGCGCTCGCCTGCGCCAGGCGCTGCAGCAGGGCGGCGGGGGTGGTCACCGGCGGCGAGGGGCGCAGCGGCGCGGCGTCGCCGACGAAGGCGACGGGCGTGCCTTCCGGATGGTCGAGCGTGAACAGGGTCATTCCGCCCAGCCGCGTCGCGCGCAGCATCGGCTCGCCAGCGTCATTCCGATAGATCATGTCGCCCCGGGGCGCCGGCTGGGCGGTCAGCAGCCAGACCTCGTTGCTCTGGTCGAATCGCATGAGCACCAGCGTGGTCGAGCGATCGAGCACGAACGGCGGGTCGGTTCCATTGTCCTGATAAAGGCCGACGGCCGGGCCTTTGGGCGCGTGGGGAAAGAGCTCGTCACCGAGATTGAACGGCAACGGTCCGGCATGGGCCGGCAGAGTCGCCATCAACATCGCGGTGACCGCCCCGGCCCAGGCCAGATTCGCCGATCCCAAGCCTCGCATGCGCCCCCGGATGCGCGTTGACTGGGGCGGTTTTTGGACGTGACGGTGACGCTCGTCGCCCCGTGCAGCCCGCAACCGCTTACCGTCCGTTCAGGCCATATACTGCCCGCCGTTCACCGTAAGGCAGGCGCCGGTTATGAACGAGGCGTCTTCGCGCGCAAGGAAGGACACGCAAGCGGCGATCTCCTCGGCCTTGCCGAGACGGCCGACGGGGATGCCGGCGACGATCCGCTCCAGCACCGCTTCAGGCACCGAGCGCACCATGTCGGTGTCGGTGTAGCCGGGCGCGACAGCGTTCACCGTGATGCCCTTGCTGGCGGTTTCCTGCGCCAGCGCCTTGGTGAAGCCGATGGCGCCGGCCTTCGCGGCCGAGTAGTTCGTCTGTCCCATCTGGCCCTTCTGGCCGTTGATCGAGGTGATGTTGATAATGCGGCCGTATCCGCGCTCGCGCATGCCATCGATGACCTGCCGCGACATGTTGAAGATCGACGCGAGGTTCACAAAGATGACTTCATTCCATTGCTGGGGCGTCATTTTGTGCAGCATCGCGTCACGGGTGATTCCGGCATTGTTGACCAGGACATCAATCGGTCCGAGCTGCGACTCGACCTCGCCGATGGCCCGCCGACAGTCCTCGAACTCGCCGACGTTGCCCTTCACGACCATCACGCCAAGCTCGTCGGCCGTCGCCTTGGCCGTCGCCTCGTCGTTGGCGTAGCCAGCCGCCACCGAGAAGCCGTCCGCTTTCAGCCGTGCGGTGATCGCGTGGCCGATGCCGCGCGTGCCGCCGGTGACCATCGCAACCCTGGTCATGTTTCGCGCTCCTTGTGGCTTTCCTACATCACCCCGCGCCGGCTTAACGCCGGGGCGTTAGTCCCGCTCCACGCAGAGGGCGACGCCCATGCCGCCGCCGACGCAGAGCGTGGCCAGCCCCTTCTTCGCGTCGCGGCGACCCATCTCGTGCAGCAGCGTCGTGAGGATGCGCGCGCCCGATGCGCCGATCGGGTGGCCGATGGCGATGGCCCCGCCGTTGACGTTCACCCGCTCGGCGTCGAGCCCGAGTTCGCGGACGACGCACAGCGACTGCGCGGCGAAGGCCTCGTTTGATTCGATGAGATCGAGGTCGGCGACCTTCCAGCCGGCCTTCTCCAGCGCCTTGCGCGTGGCTGGGATGGGACCGGTGCCCATGATCTCCGGATCGACGCCGGCGTGCGCCCAGGAGGCGATGCGGCCGAGCGGCCTTAAGCCCCGGCGTTTGGCTTCGTCCTCGCTCATCAGCACCAGCGCGGCGGCGCCGTCGTTGATGCCCGAGGCGTTCGCGGCCGTGACCGTGCCGTCCTTGGTGAAGGCGGGGCGGAGGCCCGCGATGCCGTCGTAGGTCACGCCGTGGCGGATGAACTCGTCCTTATCGACGATCGTGTCGCCCTTGCGCCCGGCGATGGTCACCGGCGCGATCTCGGCGTCGAAACGGCCGGACGTCTGCGCGGCTTCCGCCTTGTTCTGCGAGGCGACGGCGAAGCGGTCCTGGTCCTCGCGGGTGATCTGCCAGCGGGCGGCGATGTTTTCGGCCGTCTGGCCCATGTGGTAGCCGTGGAAGGCGTCCCAGAGGCCGTCCTTGATCATGGTGTCGACGAAGGCGAGGTCGCCCATCTTCTGGCCGTTGCGGAGGCCCGCCGCATGCGGCGCCTGACTCATGCTCTCCTGTCCGCCGGCGATGACGATGCCGGCGTCGCCCTCGAGGATCTGCTGCGCCCCAAGCGCCACCGCGCGTAGGCCCGAGCCGCAGAGCTGGTTGAGGCTCCAGGCCGGGCTCTCGAGGGGCACGCCGGCGGCCACCGCCGCCTGGCGGGCCGGGCCCTGGCCGGCGCCCGCCTGCAGCACCTGGCCCAGCACCACCTCTTCGACCTCGGCCGCGGAAACGCCGGCGCGTTCCAGCGCCGCCCGGATGGCGACCGCGCCCAGGGCGTGCGCCGACTGGCTGGCGAGCGCCCCGTTGAAGGAGCCGACCGGCGTGCGGGCGGCGGAGACGATGACGACCTTGCTCATGACGACCTCCTTGACGGGCGGCGCCCGCGTGGCGGCGGCCCGCTCGACGAGCACCATTGCCCCATGGGGGCGCTCAGGTCACGGGTGGGAACGAAAAATGCTTGCCGATGCTCGCCGCTGGCGCGCCTGTTACGCATCCGCGATACTGCGGCGCCGAAGGATCGCCGCAGCGGCGAGAAGGAAAGGGTACATGGCCGAAGCCGAACAGCCTGGCCCCGCCTCCGAGCGGGTGGTGATCAAGAAGTACGCGAACCGCCGTCTCTACAACACACGCTCGTCCGCTTACGTCACCCTCGAACACCTCTCGGAGATGGTGAAGGAGGGCGTCGACTTCGTCGTCTATGACGCCAAGACCAACGAGGACATCACCCGCCAGGTGCTGACCCAGATCATCTTCGACGAGGAGAGCCGCGGGCAGAATCTGTTGCCAATCCAGTTCTTGCGCCAACTGATCCGTTTCTACGGCGACTCGATGCAGGCGTTCGTGCCCACCTATCTCGAGCTGTCGCTGGACTCCTTCACCCGCCAGCAGGAACGCTTGCGCCAGCAGATCGCCACCTCGATCGGCGGCGTCCCCTCGGCCGGCTTCTTCGAGGACCAGGTGCGGCAGAATTTCGCCCTGTTCGACCGGGCGCTGCGCCTGTTTTCGCCCTTCGCCTATGCGAGACCGGAGGACGCGCCCGCGGCGGAGCCCGAGGCGAAGCCGGCCGTGGCCGAGGAGGTGTCGCTCGATGATCTCAAGCGGCAGATGGCCGAGATGCAGGCCCAGATCGCCAGGCTGGCCTCGAAGGGCTAGGGGCCTTTTAACCAACCCGCCGGATAGTCGAAGCCAATGACCGACCCCATCGACCCCGTCGATCGTCCCTCCGGCATCCGCCGCGTCGGCGGCCGTGTGCTGCGCGTCGCCGCACGCGCCGGCGGCGCCGCACCCGCGCCGGCCCGGCGGTTCCGTCTGGATCCGGCGGCCGAGGAGCCGGCGCCGGCCGACCCGTCCGGCGCGGCGACGTTCGCCGCCCAGGTGATCGGCCAGCCGGGCCAGAAGCGCGGCCTGCGCGGCGGGCCGGAGACGCTCGACCGCGCCCGGCACGCCTACCTCGAGGCCGAATACTCCGGTCACGCCGACCGCCGGCCCTCCCGCGGCCGGATCACCAAGACCGAGATCTAGGCGCCGCGCTTCGCCAGCGCCGCCTCGAGCGCGGCGAGGCGGGCTTCGATGCGGGTCAGCCGCTCCTCGAGCCCCGCCGATTTGGGAACGGGCGTCGAGACGCCGGCGTGATCGGCGACGTCGGCGGGCGTTGCGCCCAGCAGTTCGGCGAACGCCGTCACCTCGGCGGCGGAGAGTTCGCGCTGGTCCTTGAACACCAGCGCCAGATCGTCCTCGCTCATGCCCGCGCCGGCCGCGAGCGCCGCTCGGCCAAGGCCGCGCGCGGCCAGCCGGGCTTCGAACCACGCCGTGTCGAAGAAGAGCGCCATCTAGCGCCGGCGCTGGCGCAGGACTTGCACGGCCCCAGCCGAACCGCCGCTCTGTCCCAGGACGCCGATGCCGCTTCTGTCCATCCTCTCGGTCCGCGCCCTCGACGTTCTGGTCGTCGCCCTGATCTTTACCGTCTTCGGCTAGCGTTCAGTCCGTGGTGAAGTCCGGCTCGCGCCGGGCCGAGATCACCGTGACGATGAACCCGGCGAGCACGTCCAACAGCACCATCAGGCTGATCAGGAAGAAGGTCGAGGTCGCGAACGCCGGGAAGAGCAGGAACTCGACCAGGCAGATCACGAACAGGATCATCGACATCGCGTGATTGAGCACCGCGACCTGGCGGCTGCCCGCCGACTTGAGCAGCTCGGCGAACAGGATCACCAGCGCCCCGGTCATCAGCACGTCGCCCAGCGTGATGGTCCAGACGCTGCGCGAGGCCATGCGCAGCGTGGCCATGGGACGGGCGAGCCGTTCGGCCGCGCCGCCACCGAAAAAGCCGCCGCCGATCGTCAGCATCAGGAGGTTGTAAAGCGCCACGGGCAACGCCAGCAGCGGAAACGCGGCGACCATCCGACCTCCCTCGCGCGCCGAAGCGCCAAGGCGTGAACTCCAAGCACGGCCGAGCCTGACCTAATTCGCCGGGCGAAGCAAAACGCCGACTTGTCGCGCCCGCGGGGTGTCGCGAGCGGCCGTCGCCCCGCCCTGCTCCGCTTCATGCTATCAACGCAGCGATGAGCGAGCCCCTTCGCCTGGACGCCCTGGCGCGCGGCTGGCGCGGCCGCCTGTTCGCCGCGCTCATCGCCCTCATCGCCGGCCTGCCAGGTCTTATTGCGCTGCCGGCCACGGATCGCGACGAGGCCCGCTACGCCCAGGCCGCCTCGCAGATGCTGGAAAGCGGCGATTTCATCGGAATCGACTTCCAGGATGCGGCGCTCACCCAGGCGCCGGTGCTCGTCCACTGGCTGGAGGCGGCGAGCGTGACGCTTGTTTCCGGGACCGAGGCGCGGGCGATCTGGGCCTACCGCCTGCCGGCGCTCCTGGGCGCGATGCTCGCCGCTGCCGCGTGCGCCTGGGGCGCCGAAGCGCTGTTCGGCGCGGCGCCAGCGCTGATCGCCGGCGGGTTGATGGGCGCCGGCATGGCGCTCTCCACCGTAGCGGCGCAGGCGACCACCGATGCGCTGCTCTGCGGGCTGGCGACGCTGAGCCTTGCGGCGCTGGCGCGCGTGTACGCCGCCTCGCGCGGGCTCGAACTCGCCATCGGCTGGCGAACCAAGCTGCTGTTCTGGCTGGGGCTGGCGCTGGCGATCCTCGACGCCGGCGTGATCGCGCCGGCGATCGCGCTTTCGACCGGCATTGCACTGGCGCTCTGGGACCGCAAGGCGCCCTGGGCGCGAAGCCTGGGCTGGACCTGGGGGATCCTTCTGATCGGCGCGGTCGTGGGGCCCTGGGCCGTGGCCATCACGGTCCGAACCGACGGCGCCTTCTGGACCGACGCGGTCGGCGCGCGCGCGGGCCACTGGCTGCCGCCCGGCGCGCACCTGTTGCTCGCCCCCGTCCTGCTCTTTCCAGCGACCGCGCTGCTGCCGGCGGCGGCGAGCGAGGCCTGGCGCGGCCGGGCGGAAACCGGCGTGCGCTTTGCGATCGCGTGGCTTGTCCCTGCCTGGATCGCCTTCGAACTCTGGCCGGCGAAGACGCCCGGCGCGACGCTGCCGCTTTGCGCCGCCGCGGCGTGGCTCGCCGCCTACGCCCTGACCAAGCCGCTGCCGGCCTGGAGCCGCTGGAGCGGAGCGGGACTGTCGCTGCTGGCCGGCGCCGCGCTGGCGATGGCGACCGTCGTCCTCGCCGCACACTTCAATGGCGCTGGCGCGCTGGGGTTCGCCCTCTTCGCCGGCGCGGTCGCGGTCGCCGCGGGGTTCGCCGGCGCCGGGGTGCTGCTCAGCCCGCGCGGGCTCGCATCGCTCGGCGCGGCCGGCGTCCTCGCCGTCACCGCCCACGCCGTCGCCATGGCCGGCGTCGCGCCGAGGCTCTCGCCCTTCTGGACCTCGGCGACGATCAAGGCGGCGCTCGATCGCGCCGGTCTCGACCCGCGCAACGGCCTGACGCCCGGCCCGGTGACGGTGGTCGGCTACGCCGAACCCAGCCTTGTCTTCCAGCTCGGAACCGAAACCGAGATCAGCGACGATGTCGACGACGCGCTGGACGCGATCGGCGACGCGCGTCCGGCCGTGCTCGAGCAGAGCCGCATCGCCGCCTTCGCCGCCGGCCTGGCCGCCCAGAAGCTCAAGGCCCAGCCGGTGGCGAGCGTCGACGGCTATGACTATGTGCGAGGCCAGCCGATCCGGCTGATTGTCTACCGGTCCGAGATGCCGCCGCCGAGCAACCCCTGAACACCCACCGATGACCGCCTCAATCGAAATCGTCGAAGTCGGCCCGCGCGACGGACTGCAGAACGAGGCCGCCCTGCTGTCGGTCGAGGACCGCATCGCCTTCATCGAGCGCCTGGAGCGCGCCGGCGTGAGGCGCATCGAGGCGGTCTCCTTCGTCAACCCGAGGCGCGTGCCGCAGATGGCGGGCGCCGAGGAGATCATGGCCGCGCTGCCGAAAGAGCCGGGCGTCTCGCGTATCGGCCTCGTGCTCAACGAACGGGGTTGGGAGCGCTGCGTCGCCGCACGCTGCGACGAGGCCAACGTCGTCGTCTGCGCCTCCGACGGGTTCGGCATCCGCAACCAGGGCGCCCCGGTCGCCGAGCAGGTGGCGACCATGGTCCGCATCGCCGAGCGGCGGGCGCTTGAGGGCGGCCCGGCGCTGTCGATGACCGTCTCGGTTGCGTTCGGCGATCCCTTCGACGGCGAGGTAAGCGAAGATCAGGTCGTCGCCATTGCGGCGGAAGCCGCCCGCGCCGGCATCGGCGAGATCGCGCTGGGCGACACCATCGGGGTCGCCGACCCATGGACGGTGCGCCGGCGGATCGCGGCCGTGCGCAAGGTCGCGCCGGACGCTCGCATCCGCATGCATTTCCACAACACCCGCAACACCGGCTTCGCCAACGTGTTCGCCTCCATCGAGGCGGGCGCGGCGGTGATCGACGCCAGCTGCGGCGGGATCGGCGGCTGCCCCTTCGCCCCCGACGCCACCGGCAACATCGGCACCGAGGACCTCGTCTACATGCTCGAGCGCGGCGGCATCGGCACCGGCATCGACCTCGGCGCCATGATCGCCGCCGCCCGCTGGGTGGGCGACAAGCTCGGCAAGGACGTCCCGTCGGCCCTGACGCACGCCGGCGGCTTTCCCTCGAAGTAAGCGCGCACGTCGCTCAGCGGGGCTGCGCCGACGGACTAGGTTCGCAGATCCGGCGGGGTCGCTTCTTCCGCCAGCATCGCCGCCGCCTCTTCCAGCGTTACGATCTGCTGGCCATCGGAGCCCAGCCGGCGCAGCGCCACCTTGCCTTCTTCCGCCTCGCGGCGGCCGACCACGGCGATGACCGGGACCTTGGCCAGGCTGTGCTCGCGCACCTTGTAGCCCACCTTCTCGTTCCTGAGGTCGGTGTCGATGCGGAGGCCTTTCGCCGCCAGCGCCGCCTTGACCTTCAGCGCATAATCGTCGGCGTCGGAGGTGATCGTCGCCACCACCGCCTGCACGGGCGCGAGCCAGAGTGGGAACGCGCCGGCGTAGTGTTCGATCAGCACGCCGAGGAACCGCTCGAGCGAGCCGAAGATGGCGCGGTGCAGCATGATCGGCCGGTGCTTTTGGCCGTCCTCGCCGATGTAGGTGGCGTCGAGGCGCTCCGGCATCACCATGTCGAGCTGGAAGGTGCCGCACTGCCAGGTGCGGCCGATGGCGTCCTTCAGGTGGAACTCGAGCTTCGGCGCATAGAAGCCGCCCTCGCCCGGCAGGATCTCGAACGTGAGGCCGGCGTCTCGTGCGGCGCGCTCCAGCATCGCCTCGGTCTTGTCCCACATCTCATCGGAGCCGGCGCGAAGCTCGGGCCGCAGCGCCAGTTTGACCGCGTGCAGCTCGACGCCGAGGTCGGCGTAGCAGTCGTTGAGCAGGGCGACGAAGGTGCGGCACTCGCTCTCGACCTGGTCTTCGCGGCAGAAGATATGGCCGTCGTCCTGGGCGAGTTGGCGCACGCGCAAGAGGCCGTGCAGGCCGCCGGAGCCCTCGTAGCGATGCAGGCCCTCGAACTCCGCCATGCGGATCGGCAGCTCGCGATAGCTGCGCTGGCCGTGGTTGAAGATCTGGATGTGGCCGGGGCAGTTCATCGGCTTGACCGCGAGCGTCTCGCCCTCGTCGGTCTCGCAGACGAACATGTCGGCGTGGAACTTCTCCCAGTGGCCTGAGCGCTCCCAGAGCGAGCGGTCGAGGATCTGCGGCGTCTTCACCTCGACGTAGCCGGCCCGCTCGAGCTTGCGGCGCATGTAGGCGACGAGAGTGCGGTAAAGCGTCCAGCCGTTGGCGTGCCAGAACACCATGCCCTTGCCCTCTTCCTGCATGTGGAAGAGGTCCATGGCCGCGCCGAGTTTGCGGTGGTCGCGCTTCTCCGCTTCCTCCACGCGTTTGAGATAGGCGTCGAGGTCCGCCTCCTTCGCCCAGGCAGTGCCGTAGATGCGCTGCAGTTGGGCGTTCCGCTGGTCGCCGCGCCAGTAGGCGCCCGCCAGCTTGGTCAGCTTGAACGCCTTGCCCACGTGCTTCGTCGATGGCAGGTGCGGCCCGCGGCAGAGATCCTTCCAGGCGCCCTGGCGATAGACCGTGACCGGCTCGCCGGCCGGAATGCCTTCGATGATCTCGGCCTTGTAGACCTCGCCCATGGCCTTGAAGTCGGCGATGGCGGCGTCGCGGTCGACCACCTCGCGGACAATCTTCTCGTCGCGGTCGACGATCTGGCGCATGCGCGCCTCGATGGCCGGAAGATCGTCGAGGGAGAAGGGCTCGTTGCGCGCGAAGTCGTAATAGAAGCCGTCCTCGACGTTCGGGCCGATCGTCACCTGGGTGCCGGGGAAGAGCTCCTGCACCGCCATGGCCATCAGGTGCGCGGTGGAGTGGCGGATGGTGTCGAGGCCGGCGTTGGATTTCGGAGTGACGATCTCCACCTT
>DATGKF010000066.1:0-5232 GCA_035294785.1 Caulobacteraceae bacterium
TAGGAAGGGTCGGTCAGGATCTCTTGGTAGCCGGTCATGGCGGTGTTGAAGCAGACTTCGCCCACCGCCTCGCCGGTCGCGCCGACGCCAAAGCCCTGCAGCACCGTCCCGTCCGCCAGCGCCAGAACGCCGGTCGCCCCCTTCATCAGCGGCGGCCTCACCACCGCTCATCCCCGCGAATGCGGGGACCCAGGTTCTTTACCGCAGAGGACGCAGAGAAGGCGCAGAGCACGCGGAGGGACGCTGCATCTCTGCGAGCTCCGCGTCTACTCCGCGCTCTCCGCGGTTCGATGCGGAATTGCCGGGTCCGTGGCGGCCTCAGGCAAAAACACCTGGGTCCCCGCCTTCGCGGGGATGAGCGGGTGAGAGAGTCGGCGGGTGGAAGCACGGCGCCGTTGCTAGTCGCCGCGCCAGCGAGGGTCAACGGCGCGGCCGATGTCACAGCACGGGCCGCTCGCGCGTCATGCGTCCGAGGAGGCGACGATGCGCCGGACGATCACCACCATTCTGGCCGCCGGCCTGGCCGTCATCCTGGCCGGCAACGGGCTGGCCATGCTGTTCGCGGGGGCGTGGTGGTACAACGCCGTGCCGGGCGCGCCGCTCACCGGACCGTTCAACGCCCATTTCGTGAAAGACATCGGCGCCGCCTACCTGGTCTGTGCGGCGGCCTGCGCCGCGTTCGCGTGGCGACCGCAGGCCGCCTGGCCGGCGCTCGCTGCCGCGGCCGCCTTCCTGACCCTGCACGCCGCGATTCACGTCGCCGATGCGATCGCCAGCCCGACTTGCGGCCAGGCGCTCATGCGTGATGCGCCCGGCGTCTTCATTCCGGCGCTCGCCACGCTTGCGCTCGCCGCCAGCCGCGCCCTTCAAACCAAGGAGTTCCGTCATGCTTAGAGCCATTCTCCGCGGCCAGATTCGCCGCATGGAAAGGGAGTTCGACTACGACGCGAGCTACATGAGCGAGCTCCTCGATGCCGACCTGGTCGCCTTCCTCAAGTTCAGCCTGATCACCTCGGTCGTGCCCCGCCGCGCCGCGCCGGCCGCCGCGCTGGCCGCCGCCGGCCTGGTCGGGACGCTGGCCGAGGACTGCGGTCCCTGCACCCAGATCAGCGTCGAGATCGCGTCCCGCGCGGGGGTGAAACCCGAAGTGCTGCGCGGCATTCTGGCCGGCGACGCGGCGACGATGGGCGAGGACGCTTCGTTGGCCTACCGCTTCGCCAAGGCGTCGCTGGCGCGCGACATCGAGCAGGCCGACCCGCTGCGGGACGAGGTCGTTCGCCGTTGGGGCCAGAAAGGATTGGCCGCGCTTGCGCTGGCGCTGACCACGGCGCGTATGTACCCGACGATGAAGTACGCCATGGGCCACGGGAGAGCGTGCTCGCGGGTGCTGGTCGCCGGCGAGCCCGCGCCGTTCCAGACGCAGCTGGCCGACGCCGCGTGACGGCCGACGACGCCTTCGAGGTCGAGCGCCCGAGGCTGAAGCGCCTCGCCTATCGCATGCTGGGCTCCGTGCACGAGGCCGACGACGTGGTGCAGGACGCCTGGCTGCGCTGGCGCCGCGCCGAAGGCGTCGTTGAGGCGGCCGCCTGGCTGACGCGCGTGGCGACCCGGCTTTGTCTCGACCGCCTGCGCGCCGACCGCGCCGAGCGCGCGGCCTATCGGGGCCCCTGGTTGCCGGAGCCGCTGATCGAGGACATCGCGGACGATCCGGTCGAGCGGGCGGAGGAAATCTCGGTGGCGTTCCTGCTCGCGCTCGAACGCCTTTCGCCGCTCGAGCGAGCGGTCTTCCTGCTGCGCGACGTGTTCGACGCTGACTATTCGGCCATCGCCGAGACGCTGGAGCGGACCGAGCCGGCCTGCCGCCAACTCGCCGCCCGTGCCCGCGCGCACCTGAAGGACGCCCGCCCGCGCTTTCCCGTCGCCGAGGACGAGGCAGCCCGGCTGGCCCTCGCCTTCATGGACGCCGCGCGCCGCAACGACATGACGGCGCTGAAGGCGGTGCTGGCCGAGGACGCCTTGATGATCACCGACGGCGGCGGCAAGCGCAAAGCGGCGCTCCGGCCGCTGGTTGGCCGCGACGACATCGCCGCGCTGGTCGCCGGGCTGATCTGGCGGGGCGCCATCCCCATCGAGGGCCGCGTGCGTTTCGCCCGTATCAACGGCGCGTTCGGCGTGGTGCTGAGCGGCGCGGACGAGCTGGTGACCTTGGCGTTCGAGCCCGGGGAGGGCGGCCAGCTCGCCGCCATCTACATGGTCCGCAACCCGGAGAAACTGACGCACGTGGCGCGCTGACCGAGGACTCAGCCGGCGGCCTCGTAGGCCTCGCGAAGCCAGGCGCGGACCGCATCGTCGACGTCGGACGCCTGCTCCAATCGCACGCGATGACTGAACATGGCGTGGAAGCTCCCAGAGGGCTCCAACCGGCCCTGAGGCGGCCGGCCTGCCAGGATGAGCCCAAGATCGAGGCGCGTGCGGGTCGACGGCTGCAGAAGGCCGAACTGTTTGCGCCGGCGCAGACTGACGTTGGCCTTCTTCGGCGCGACCTCGACATCCGGCCCCAGCGCGGTCGCCGCCGCGACGACCATATCGTAGAGCGGGCGCAGCGAGGCCTTGGCGCCGGTGAAGAGGCGGGCGACCGGGTCGGACGAGACCGGCGGTGCGAACGCGCGCTTGGCGATCTGGTTCGCGTGCGAGTGGCTGAGGCCGTGCGCGGCCTTGAGCCAGTTCACCAGCGCGCCATGCTTTTCGAATCCCTCGGCGTGGGCGAGCGCCACCCAGGCGGTCACCGGACGTCCGGTCTTCGCCTCGATGTTTCTGTCCAAGGTCGCCAGCCCTTGCTCGACGCTCGCCACGCACGCCCTCCTGATCCGCTCGTCGTCCGTCTTCGGTTATGATGGTCACCTCCAATGGACAGCGTGGTGTCAACATGACGCGGCGTGCGGACCGCCTTCTCCTTTTGCTCGAAGCGCTGAGACGCAGTCGCGTGGTGACCGCCGCGACGCTCGCGGCCGCGCTCGAGGTCTCCACCCGCACCGTCTATCGTGACATCGAGGCTCTCATCAGCGCCGGCGCCCCCATCCGCGGTGAAATCGGGGTCGGCTTCCTGCTCGAGCCCGGTTATTTCCTGCCGCCGGTGAGCCTTACGCCCGAGGAGGCCGAGGCGCTGGCGCTTGGCGCCCGTGTGTTGGAGTCATGGAGCGACGCGCCGCTCGCCGCCGCAGCGGCGGCAGCCGTGGCCAAGATCCGCGCGGTCCTGGCGGCGGACGGTCAGCGGGCGGTGGACCGGGACATCCTTTGGGCGCCGCAGTGGGTCACGCGCCAGGCGCCGAAGGCCGATCTGCTGCAGCTCAAGCGCGCGGCCGAACGGCGGCGGGTTCTCGAGATCGCCTACGAGACGCTGAACGGAAGCCGATCGACGCGGACGGTGCGGCCGCTTGCCGTCAGCTTCTTTGGTCCGGTGTGGCTGCTGGTGGCCTGGTGCGAGCTGCGGGAGGACTTCCGCTGCTTCCGGCTCGACCGCATTCACGCCTGCCACCCGACCGGCGCGACCTTCCGCGACGAGCCGGGCAAGCAGCTTCGCGACTTCAAACGTCGCAAGGGCGAGGAAGCGCTGGCCCGCGCCGCATCGCGGGCGTGAGGACGGAGCGGAGAAGACTCACGAGGACCGCTCGACTCGCGCACATCCGCGCTATCATCGCCGGATGCGTTTCGATGAACGCTTCCTGGACGAGATCAAGTCGCGGCTGCGGCTGTCCGATGTCATCGGGCGGAGCGTCAAGCTGCGCCGACAGGGGCGCGAGTTCGTCGGCCTCTCGCCGTTCACCAAGGAGCGGACGCCGTCGTTTTTCGTCAACGACGACAAGGGCTTCTTCCACGACTTCTCCTCGGGCAAGCACGGCGACCTGATCAGCTTTCTGCAGGAGACCGAGCGGCTGTCGTTCGTCGAGGCGGTCGAGCGGCTTGCGGCGGAGGCGGGCGTCGCCATGCCCGCGCCCGACCCGCGCGCGGCGGAGAAGGAACGCGAGCGGCAGGGGCTGGCCGACTGGCTGGAGACCGCGGCGAAATGGTTCGAGGCCGAGCTTCGCCGGCCCGTCGGCGCCGAGGCGCGCGCCTACCTCTTCCGCCGAGGCCTGCCGGAGAGCGAGTGGGCCAGGTTCCGGCTCGGCTTCTCGCCCGCCGGACGGACGGCGCTGAAGGACTATCTGGTCGCCAAGGGCGCCTTTCCCGGCGAGCTCGTGGAGGCCGGCCTGCTCATCGCACCGGAGGACGGCGGCGCGCCGTACGACCGCTTCCGCGAGCGGATCATCTTCCCGATCGCCGACGCGCGCGGGCGGGTGATCTCCTTCGGCGGCCGCGCGCTCGATCCGGAAGCGCGGGCGAAATACCTGAACGGGCCGGAGACCAGCCTCTTTCACAAAGGCTCGAGCCTCTACGGCCTCGGCGAGGCGCGGCGGCTGCTTTCAGCAGGCGGCGAGGCGGCCAGCGTCGTCGTCGTCGAGGGCTACATGGACGCGATCGCCTGCCAGCGGGCAGGGGTGCCGGCGGTCGCTCCGCTGGGCACGGCGCTGACCGAGGAGCAGATGGAGGCGCTCTGGCGGCTAGGCCCCGACCCGGTGCTCTGCTTCGACGCCGACGCCGCCGGCCAACGCGCCGCCGGACGCGCCATCGAGCGGGCGCTGCCGCTGCTGAAGCCAGGGCGGTCCCTGCGGTTCGCCCTGCTGGCCGGCGGGAAAGACCCGGACGACGTGCTGCGCGACCAGGGTGCGGGGGCGCTGAAGAGCCAGCTTGCCCAGACGACGCCGTTCGTCGAGGCCCTCTTCACCCGCGAGCGCGATGTCGAGCCGCTGGACACGCCCGAACGGCGGGCTGCGTTCAAGCAGCGCCTGCGGGCCGCCGCGAAAGCCATCGGCGACGCCGATCTCGCGGCCGCCTACCGCGAAGACCTGATGCGGCGTTTCGACGCCCTTTTCGGCCAACCCGCGCCGCCGCGGCCGGGCCAGCGCGCCTGGCGCCCCCGCGATCCGCGTCGGCCGGCCTACGAGGACGCGCCACTGACCGCGGAGGGCCGAGCCGCGCGGCGAACGCTGGCGCGCGCGCCCGAGCCGTTGCCGGCGGCGCTCGCGCGCGCCGCCATCGACGACCCGCATCGGCTGGACGAGCATCTGGAGACCCTCGAGCGGCATGGCTTCGCCGATCCGGCGCTCGATCAATTGGCCAAGGAAATCATTCGCC
>DATGKF010000067.1:0-60975 GCA_035294785.1 Caulobacteraceae bacterium
GCCGCGGATGAGCCAGGCGGTGTTCGTCAACGGCCTGAAATCGCTGCCCATCCGCTTCGAGACCGCCTGATGGCTGACCTCACCGAGGCCCGGATCGCGGACTACATCGCCGGGCGGCTGGAGGGCGCGAGCGAGGTGGAGGTCACGGCCCTGCGCCGCATCACCGGCGGCGCCTCGCGCGAGACCTATCGCCTGCGGCTGAGCTACCTAGACGCGAAGGGCGAGCGGATCGAACGGCCGCTGATCATCCGGCGCGATCCGCCGGCCAGCCTGATCGACACCGAGCGCGACATCGAGTTCGCCGCCTACCGCGCCTTCCACGGCTCGGCCGTGCCGGTGCCGGAGATGCTGTGGCTGGAGCGCAGCGACGCGCTCGACCGGCCCTTCTTCATCGCCGAGGAAATCACCGGGTTCGAGTCGAGCCCGACGGCGCTGCTCAGCCCGCCCTTCGCCGACAAGGCGGAGAAGCTCGGCGAGCGCAAATGGACGATCCTCGGCGAGATCTCGCGCGCCGACCCGCATGCGCTGGGCCTGGACCAGGTCATGGAGGTCCCGGCGCCGGACGCCTGCTGGAAGCGCGAACTGGGCTACTGGGAAGGCGAGATCGACAAGGACCAGATCGAGCCGCAGCCGATCATCCGCGCCGCCATCCGCTGGCTGCGCGCCAACCCGCCGCCGCCGGCGCAGAAGATCAGCGTCGTGCACGGCGACTATCGCACCGGCAACTTCCTCTACGACCGGGAAGGCGACATCCACGGCATCCTCGACTGGGAAATGGCCCACCTGGGCGATCCGCTGGAGGACCTCGGCTGGGGCCTGAACCGCATCTGGTGCTGGGGCGGCGACGACCGGCGCGGCGGACTTTTGCCGCGCGAGCAGGCGATCGCCATCTGGGAGCGCGCCTCGGGCCTGAAGGCCGACCCCGCCGCGCTGCACTGGTGGGAGCTGTTCAACTGCGTGAAGGGCCAGGGCATCTGGGTCTCGAGCGCCAAGGCCTGGATGGACGGGGAGAACCGCGACCCGATCCTGATCTTCTCGGCTTGGCGGATGCTGAACGCGCAGGACCGCGCGGCGCTGGAGCTGATGGGCAAGCTATGACCCCGGACACCCGCTCGATCGTCACCGACCTCGCCGCGCGCATGGGCATGCAGTTCGCGCCAGACCTGAAGTCGCCCTACCTGGCTGGCTCGGCGGGGTTGACCGCCGCCGTGCTGATGATGGTCGCGCAGGAAGGCGACCGCACCGCGCACCGGCTGGTCGAGGAGAATCGCGCCATCCGCGCCATCCTGAAGCAGGCGCCAGACGTCGCCGCGCCCGCCGACCTCGCCGCGCGCCTGAAGACGCTGGCCGCCGGCGAGGACGCCGACCTGCACATCTCCGCGCTGCAGGCCGCCAACAACGCGCTGCGCGATGCGCTGACCGGGCTGCACGCCCACGTCGAGGGTCAGACGAGCGCCGCGGCCAAGTCCCTGGAGGCGGCCATCTGGTCCGAGCTCGCGGCCTCGACCGGCCGCCGAGCGTTCTCGAACATGGGGTTTTAGTAGGCCACCCAGGTGAACACGCGGAAGGTGTTGTTGTCGCGGGCGTTGCGGCCGAACCCGTCGTAGTTCCGCGCGGCGCCGTCGAACTCGAGATAATCGGTGTACTGGGCGCCGACGCGGACGTTGAAGCGGGGGCCGAGCGGCGCGCGGCCGCGCCCGAACGGGGTCGCATCGATCTGGAAGGTCAGGCCGGCGCTGTCGGGACGCAGCGTGCGGTTGCTGGAATACAGCACCGGGTCAGCGCTGCCCCAGGTGTCGAAGGCGCCCACCGTCAGGCCGACTTCGTCGCGCCAGTAGTAGGAGGCGTCGATGCGGGCGTCCTGCAGCGTCTGGTCCGGGCTGTTCGCCAGCCCGAGGGCGGTGGACGCGTTCAGCCGCTGGCGCTCGTTGGTGTAGCGGGCGTTGACCGTGAAGACGTCGTGCTTGGCGGCGAAAAGCTGGAACGAGCCGTCCAGCCCCCGATCGTCATAGCGGTCGGTGAAGCCGGTGGTGCGGTCGAGGCCGGGGAAGATGTCAGCTTGCATCCAGAAGGCGCCAACCTCGAAGTTGCGATCGCCGAGATTCTTGTTGAAGGCGACCCGCGCGTACGGCGCTGCGCCCTGGATGGCGCCGGGGCTGGTCGGATCGGCGCCCGCGTGGGTGAGGAAGCTGGGGCTAGGGGACCAGTAGCCGCCGGCCTCGGCGTAGACCTCGTCGTTGATCCAGGCGTAGGCGGTGAGCCCAAGCGTGGTCTGCGCCAGGGAGCCGACCAGGGGCGCTGCGCCCGGGGCCGGCGCCAGGCTCGACGTCGTGTACGGGTAGCCCCACGCCGGCAACGTGTTGAAAACGTCCTGCACGGTCGGCGCGTTGTTGAGGCTGAGCCCCAGGACCATGTTGACCTTGTTCCACGTGGCGTTGGTCGTTGCGCGCAGGTCGAGGTTGTCCCAATGGAACGCCTTGGCGACCCCGTCGTAGGTCGCCTGCACGAAGCCGCCGAAGTGCTGACCCCAGCCGCCGGCCAGGAACAAGCTCACCTGATCGAGGGCGACATTGTCGTTGTCGCGGAACGAGGTCGCCGGCGGCGTCGGCTGGCCCTTGGCGGTGTTGATGTAGGAGGCGACGGCCATCGCCGAGAGGGGAACGTTGAACTTGACCGTCCGCGTCGTGTAGCCGCGCAGCTTGAACTCGCGGCCGTAGGGCGTGAGTTGCGGCCCAAACGCGCCGACGTGGCAGGCCGCGCACGGCTGCCCCGTCTGTTCGGCGAAGGCGGGAACCGCCGCCGCGCGCCCGGCCGCAAGGCCGAACGCGACGAGGGCGAGCGCCGCGCCAGCGGCGCGGAGCACGAGACCCGATGTGCTCATGGCGGCGCTCCCCTCCGGGTTCATCTCACCACTTCGCGGCGTAGAGGCTGCACCAGCCGGTCGGGCTGACGGGGCCGACGACGACCTTGCAGTCCGTCGGCGCCTGCCATTGGCTGCAGCTGTTGCAGCGCGCGCTGCCTTTCGGAATCGGCTGATAGTTCGCCGTCTTCTGGGCGAGCTTGGATTGCGCCGCCGCGGGCGAGGCGAAGGCGGCCGCAGCGAGCACTGCGCCGCCGGTGGCGAAAGCGGCCCCGCGCAGCAGCGAACGGCGGGACAGATCGAGTGAGTGCGTGAAAACGGTCATAGGCCTGATCCTCATTCAGCGATGCGCGCAGGGCGCAGCTTCGCAAAGGCTCAGGAACCCTAGACACCTCGCCCGGAGGCTGAAATTCGGGTCGACTACTTAAGGGAAACTGCGTAGGGCGCGCGGCCTCAGACGGGGCCGATGTCGGCGAACGCGACGCCGCCGTCGACGGCGATGGTCACGCCAACCACATAGTCTCCGGCCCGTGAGGCCAGGTAGATGGCGACACCGGCCATGTCGTCGTCGCGCCCGATGCGGCGCGCGGGAATGCGGCGTGCGACCATCTCGCTCTGGTCGCGGGCGACGATGTTCATGTCGGACGCAAACGCGCCCGGCGCGATGCCGGAGACGCAGATCTGGTCGGCGATCAGCTGCGCGGCCATGCGTCTCGTCAGGTGGATGAGACCCGCCTTGCTGGCCTGATAGGAATAGGTTTCCTGGGCGTTCGGGCGGATGCCGTCGATGGAGGCGACGTTGATCACCTTGGCCGGCCGCTCGGCCGAAGCGGCCGCTTTCAGCGCGCCATGCAGCGCCTGGGTGAGGAAGAAGGGCGACTTCACGTTCAGAGTCATCACCTTGTCCCAGCCGTTCTCCGGGAAGGCGTCGAACTCCGCGAGCCACGCGGCGCCGGCGTTGTTGACCAGGATGTCGAGAGCCGGCTCGCGCCGGGCGTAGGCTTCGGCCAGCGCCTTGCAGCCGGCGACGGTGGAGACGTCCTGCGGCAGCGAGACGCAGTTGGGGCCCAGTTCCTTCGCCGTGGCGTCGCACGCGTCGGCCTTGCGCGAGGAGATGTAGACCTTGGCGCCGGCGGCGATGTAGCCAGCCGCGATCATCTTGCCGATGCCGCGCGAGCCGCCGGTGACGAGCGCCGTGCGCCCGGCGAGCGAGAAGAGATCGGTGGACATGGACGGCGTTCCCCTGGGCTGAAGGGACGCAAGCCTACAGCATCGCTCGCGACTTTCTGAAGCGGGCCGGTTGCGAAAGTTATTGCGAGTGATTATCAGAAGCGCTCTCACCTCCAGATCGCGTGTCCATGGCCTCGCTGACCCAGCCGTCCATTCGCCTGCCCCGTCCGCGTCATTGGCTGATGGTGGTGGGCCCCGGCCTGCTCGTCATGCTGGCCGACACCGACGCCGGCAGCCTGATCACGGCCGCGCAGAGCGGCGCGCAGTGGGGCTACAAGCTGCTGGCGCTGCAGCTGCTGCTGATCCCGATCCTCTACGTCGTCCAGGAGCTGACGCTGAGGCTCGGCCTCGTCACCGGCAAGGGGCACGGGGAGCTGATCCGCGACCGCTTCGGCAAGGCCTGGGCGTGGCTCTCGGTCTCGACGCTGATGGTCGCCTGTGTCGGCGCGATCGTGACCCAGCTCTCCGGCATGGCCGGCGTCGCGGCCCTGTTCGGCATTCCCACCTGGGCGATGATGCTGGCGGTGGTCGGCCTGATCTTGTTGATGGTCTGGACCGGCTCCTACCGCTCGGTCGAGCGGGTGGCGATCGTCTTCGGCCTGTTCGAGCTCGCTTTCGTCGTGGTCGCATGGCGCGCGGCGCCGCACGCCGGGCAGGTCATCGCCCAGCTGAGCCAGGCGCCGTTGGGCGATCCGAAGTACCTCTATCTGGTCGCCGCCAACCTCGGCGCGGTGATCATGCCCTGGATGATCTTCTACCAGCAGTCGGCAGTGCTGGATAAGGGGCTCGGGCCGGCCGATCTGAAGGTCGCCCGGATCGACACAGCCGTGGGCGCCGTCATCACCCAGGCGGTGATGGCCGCCGTGCTGCTGGCGACCGGCGCGACCATTCACATGGCCAATCCGCACGCCTCGCTCTCCGACGTGCAGCAGATCGCCCACGCCATCATCCCCTTCCTGGGCGACACGGTCGGCCGGCTGGTGTTCGCCGCCGGCATGACCGGGGCGGCGCTGGTGGCGACGGTGGTCGTCTGCCTGACCGCCGCCTGGGGCATCGGCGAGGTGGCCGGCTACAAGCGCTCGCTCCAACACCACCCGCGCGAGGCGCCCTGGTTCTACGGGATCTTCACCGCCTGTCTGATCGCCGGCGGCCTTCTGGTCGCGTCCGGAATCAACCTCGTCAACCTGTCGGTCGGGGTCGAGGTGATGAACGCCCTGCTGCTGCCGATCGTGCTGGGCTTTCTCTACATGCTCGGCCTGAAGGCGCTGCCCGATTCGTATCGGCTCAAAGGCCTCTACGCCTGGCTGGTCGGCGGCATCGTCGTCGTCACCGCCGGTTTCGGCGTCTATGCGGGGCTCTCGGGCGCGCTCGCCGGCGGCTGATCACCACACCGCCGCGGCGGTCGAGACGTAGTTCCACAGCGCGCCGAAGCCGGCCCCCGCGCCGGACGCCAGCCACCAGATATGGCTGTACTGGAAGACCTTGGAGGCCACCGCGACGTTGGCCGCGAGGCCGATCGAGCAGAGCGCGCAGAACTTCAGGTAACCGACGATGAGCGACCAGCCGGTCTTGCGCCGGTCCCGATAGGTGACCTCGTTGTTGATCAGGTAGTTCGACGTCATCGCCACCATCGAGCCCGCGAACTGCGCGGCGGTGAAGGCGAGGCCGGCGACGAGGAAGCCCTTGACCGCCAGAAGCTGGACCGCGACCCCGCTGGCGCCCACGAGGCCGAACATCAGCGCCCGCGTCGGGACCAGCCCGCCGGTGAGCTTGTGCAAAAGCAGGCCCAGGTAGTCGATCACCATCCGCCGGTCGAGCTTGGAGCCGCCGGCGACGCGCTCGCGGAAGACATAGGGCAGCTCGGCGATGCGGATCGGCCGTTGCTGTGAGGCGATCAGGTCGAACAGCACCTTGAAGCCAACCGTGGTCAGGCGCGGCGCCACCTCTTCCACGCGCTCGCGGCGGATCATGAAGAAACCGGAGACCGGATCGGTCAGCTCCTGCCTGAGCACGACGCGGCCGAGCCAGTTGGCGAAACGGCTGCCGAGGCGACGGATCGGGTTCAGCGCCTCGACCGGGGCGGCTGCGCCGACGTAGCGGCTGGCGACCACCAGCTCGGCGTCGCCGGCGCGCAGAACCTCGAGCATGCGCGGCAGCAGCGCCTCGTCGTGCTGTAGGTCGCCGTCCATCACCGCGACGAAAGGGGCGGCCGAGGCGAGCGCGCCCTCGACCACGGCGCCGGCCAGGCCGCGGCGCCTGACCCGGCGGATGCACTGAACGCGCGGATCGGCGCGCGCGATCGCCTTGACCGCCTCGGCAGTGCCGTCGGCGGAATCGTCGTCCACCACGAGCATCTGCCAGTCGACTCCGGCGAGGACAGCGGCGACCTTGGCGACCAGCGGCGCCATGTTGTCGCGCTCGTTGAAGGTCGGGACGACGACGCAGAGCTCGTAGCCGCGCGCGGCGGGGACCGGCGCGGCCGGCTTCGCTTCCCGGCGGGCTTCCTCGATCAACGGACCCTCACGGCCTTCGCGCGGCAAAGGCGCGCTGCCTATCACGGCGGCCTGCCGCTGTCGCCATTGCCGAACCGCGACGTTCGCGCCATAGCTGCCGCATGGCCGAGGCCGGCGATCATGAGCACTACACGATCCAGGACGAGATCGGCGCGTTCTGGATTTTTCCCCGGCCCATCGTCTGGACGGCCGGCTTCATCATCCTCTGCCTG
Source organism: Caulobacteraceae bacterium (assembly GCA_035294785.1). Lineage (GTDB taxonomy): Bacteria > Pseudomonadota > Alphaproteobacteria > Caulobacterales > Caulobacteraceae > Poindextera. The sequence continues at coordinate 6,816 of DATGKF010000067.1, forward strand.
GCCGGCTTCGGCCTCTACCAGGGGATACACGGCGCCCTGACCGGCGGCGCCGGGGCCGGGCAGGAAGAAGAGCAGGCGCCGGCGGGCGCCGTCTCGGCGCAAGCCGCCCAGCCGCTGTCCGCGACGCCTTGGTCGACCCTGAACGGCCCGGCCATGACGCCGGCGAGCGCCGCGCCGGCCACCAGGACAGCGGCCTCAGCCGGTCCGGCGGACGAGTCCTCCGACAACAGCGATGAGGCCGTTTCCGCCGCGCCGCCGACCGTCATCAGCGCGCCGCCGGCGACGGCGAACCGCGTGGCGCCGGCAAACCGCGTCGCGCCGACGGCGGGACCGCCGACGGAAGAGCCGCCGACCGACTCCGCGAGCCCGCCGTAGCGGCGATCTAGTTCGGTGAAGGCTGGTCGCTCGCCGAGGGGTGCGAGCGCGATGTCATACCGGCCGCCGCGGCGTCGTCCTGCACGTCCTCGGTCGAGGGCTGCATCGCTGGGCTGAGCGGTGAGGCCGCCGGCGTGGTCGATGGCGCGTCATGCGCAACCGGCGCCGGGATCGGCGGCGCCGGCGGCGCGGAGGTGACGACAGCCAGCGCCGGCGTGGCGGCGGACGACGGCTGCTCCGCCTGCGTCCCGCGATGGCCGATCAGCGTCTCGACGGCGAGCGTGCCGGCAACGCCGATCACGACCCCGAGTATCATCCACCCGAAGGCGCCCCCGCCTCCTCCGCCTTCGCGCGCCACGTGGGATTCCTCTCTCTGGTCTCTTAAGCGCCGTACCAGGTGCGCTGGGGACCGACATCCAGATGAACGAAATTCGACTCCGGATAATAGCCGACGCCCCCGAGGCCGAGGGTGAGCGCTGCGGCGTGCAGCCGCGACAAATCGACGTCGGGCAGGCGTACATCGATGGCCATGCCCTGAATATGGAAGCTCTTCTTCGCCACTTCCTCGCTGCGCTCGCGCAGCATGGCGTTCGTGGCGGCCGACCGATAGCCGGAGATGACCTGGAACTTGGATCGCGTTCCGGTCATGCTGTTGACCGCGTCGAGCAGGTCGAGCAGGCGGGGGTCGATCTGTTTGACCTCACCGGTGCGGTAGTCGCGCAGATGGACGTTCACGGCGTCGAGCACGTCGGGGATGTAGGTCCCGTCGGCCCAGTAGACCGCTTCCATCGACTCGCCGGTATGCAGGTTATCGAGGGACACCGAGCGCATGGACGAGTCGCCCGGGAGCGATTGAGCCCATCCGACAAAGGGCGTGGCGGCCAAACCAGCGCCGATCGCGGCGCCAAATCCAGCTTTCAGCAGGGCTCGTCGTTCAAACAAACCGGACAATCCGTAACTGCAGGCGCCCCCCGACGTGATCGGATAACTGGGCTAAGCCGCCGTTTGGGTCAAGTCACGGTATGTTGCGAGGATTCTAAACGTTGGGTTAACGCCTGGTCCCAGCCGTAGGGGTCGGCCCGGAAGCTGACCACGCCATCGTCGGTGGCGAACGCCGTCCAATAGAACAGGAAGACCGAGATCGGCCGCGGCAGCGGCGCGCGCACGGTGTCGCCCGAGGCGATGGTGTCGTTGATGTGCTCGGGCGTCCACTTCGGGTCGCCTTCCATCACGGCGTTGGCGAGCACGAGCGGTTTTTCCAGCCGCACGCAGCCATGGCTGACCATGCGGGCGTTGTGGGCGAAGGTGCCGTGCGTCGGCGTATCGTGCAGATAGACGCTGTATATGTTGGGGAAATCGAACTTCACGTGGCCGAGCGCCGACATGTCGCCAGCCTTCTGTTGCAGGCGGTCGCCGTCGGCGGTGTGGATGATGACGAAGGCGTGAGCGGCCAGGTAGCCGGGATGCGCGTGCTCCTTCGGCCAGAGTTCCTTCTGGGCGATGTCGGCGGGAACGTTCCAGGGCGGGTTGAAGACAACGCTGGAGATCACGCTCGACAACATCGGCGTTTCGTCCCCCGGACGGCCGGTCACCGCGCGCATGGCGAGGGTGGGTGTGTCATTGTGAAACACCGTCAGCACCGCGGCGGCGATATTCACCTGGATGCGGTCCGACGGCAGCGTCTGGGGCAGCCAGCGCCAGCGCTCCATGTTGTCGATGATCTGGGCGATTCGCTGCTGAACCGGCACGTTCAGGGCCGCGATCGTCGCCTTGTCCGCCGCGCCGCTCGCCTCGAGGCCATAGCGCTTTTGCGCCCGCTGAACCGCCTGCGTGAGCCCGGCGTCGAAGGCCGGCGAGCCGTTGTCGGCGACCTGGTTGTCCTCGATCGCCAGACGAGCGCGCAGCTGTGCGACGCGCGGATCGTTCATACCGCCCTTGAGATCGGCGGCGGTCAGCGTTGGCCAGCCGCCCCGCTGGGCGATGGCGCGGTAGGTGGCAAGCCCCTTCCTCAGCGTGTCGTAGCCGGTGTAGGGCGGCGGCAGGCCGTCGAGCCAAGCCTGGACGCGATCCTGCCCCACCGCCTGCACGAAATCGCTCTTCGCATCGTACGCCGGCGGATGCAGACCCCAGAGGTGGAGGAAGTCGCCGGGTTGGAGCCGGCCGCTGTGCACGGCTTGGGCATATTTCAACGTCGCCGCGATCAGGAGCAGTTGCCCCTGCTTGTGGTCGGCGGCGTTGCGCGACTGCAGCAGCCCGTCAAGTCCGGCCGGCGTGAAAGCCTCGTGGGCGAAGCCATGCGTCTCGGCCTGGGCCAGCGCGCGACGCAGCGCCAGAATCTGGTCGGCTCGCAGGTTGATCTGCTGCAGGACGGTCGCCTGCTGCGGCGGCGCTGAGCCGGCGAGCGGCGCGCCCTCGGATTGGACGGTGGCGGTGAGGGTCGTCGGGATGAAGAACGCCAGCCAAAAGCCCACGATCAGCGCCAGCGCGCCGCGTCCACGAGCCCAAAATATTGCCTTCACGTCCATCCCCCGCGCCGATTTCTGACGACCCAGGAAACCAGCGTTTCCGCTTCTTACGCGGATTCCGCCGCCAATTCGCGAAGCTTCAGAGTCCGTCCGCCGATTTTGGCGGCTGTGAGGCTTTTCTGCACAGTTGGACGGGCTGTCTCGGCGCTTGGCGCCGCGCCCGCGTTCGGCCCAAGATGGCGGCGAATATCGATATCCATTTCAGGGAAGGAACGCGGCCATGGATCTGACCCACGCCGGCAGCGGGCTCTCGGCCGACCGGCTCGAGCGCATCAGCGACCACATGCACCGCAACTACATCGATCCGGGCAAGATCACCGGCTGTCAGATCAGCGTCGCGCGCCACGGGCGCCTCGCCTATTTCAAGTCGTTCGGCGAGATCGACCGCGAGCGCGGCAAGCGGACCAGCGACGATTCCATCTACCGCATCTACTCCATGACCAAGCCGATCACCTCGGTCGCGCTGATGACGCTCTACGAGCAGGGCTACTTCCAGCTGGACGACCCGGTCTGGCGGGTGATCCCGGAGTGGCGAAACCACCGGGTCTGGCTCGGCGGCGAAGGCGATGCGGCCGAATACGCCCGGCCGAACCAGCCGATGACCTTCCGCCACGTGCTGAGCCACACGAGCGGGCTGACCTACGGATCGATGCTGGAGGCGCTGGGCGCGCCGGCCGAGCGCGACCCGGTCAACGCCGCTTACGCCAAGGCCGGCGTCCGTCGCGGCGACGGCGAGACCTTGCACGACTTCGCCATGAAGCTGGCCGAGGTGCCGCTGCGCTATCAGCCGGGCGAGCGATGGATGTACTCGCTGGCGACCGACGTCTGCGGCTACCTGGTCGAGGCGATCAGCGGCAAGCGGTTCGACAAGTACCTGAAGGAGGTGATCTTCGAACCGCTGAAAATGAAGGACACCGGCTTCTTCGTGCCGGAGGCCGACCGGGCTCGCTTCGCCGCCAACTATCGCCGCAAGGGCGACAAGACGCTGGAGCTGACCGACGATCCGCAGACGTCGACGTACCTGAAAGAGCCCAGCTTCTTTTCCGGCGGCGGCGGGTTGGTTTCCACCTCGGCCGACTATCTGCGCTTCTGCGAGATGCTGCGCCTTGGCGGCGAACTCGAGGGCGCCCGCATCCTCGGCCCCCGCACGCTCGAACTCATGCACCGCAATCATCTGAAGGGCGGCAAGGATCTGACCCAAATGGCCATCGGCGGCTTCTCGGAGACCGCCAACGCCGGCGTGGGCTTCGGGCTGGGCTTCGCGATGACGCTGGGCGAGGTCGAGACCGGCGGCCTCGGCGAGGGCGACTATTATTGGGGCGGCGCGGCCTCGACCATCTTCTGGGTCGACCCGAAGGAGGACCTGGTCGTCGTCTTCATGACTCAGCTGATGCCGTCGGCGACCTTCAACTTCCGCGGCCAGCTCAAGAACATCATCTATTCGTCGATCGTTGACTGAGCGCGGCGCGCAGCCAACCTGAGCGGTAGGCGTTTAACCCGCGCCGCCGCCCAGGAGTTCTGCATTGCCGCGAAAGACGGTCAAACGCCCGGAGCGGCGGATCGAGGACTTCGGTCTGATCGGCAACACGCGCAGCGCCGCGCTGGTCGGCCGCGACGCAACGATCGAGTGGCTCTGCCTGCCTCGCTTCGACTCGCCCGCCATCTTCGCCGCGTTGCTGGGCGACGACGACAACGGCGCTTGGCGACTGTGCGCCAAGGGCGCGCGGGTCAAGATCACGCGGCGCTACCGGCCGGGCACGGCCATCCTCGAGACGCGCTTCCAGACCTCGCGCGGCGTCGCCACGGTCATCGACTTCATGCCCGAGCCGGCGACGGACGGCGGCGTCGAACTGGTGCGCATGGTGCGCGGCGACGAGGGGGCGGTCGATTTCGAGACCAAGATCACCTTCCGCTTCGACTACGGCCAGCTGTTGCCGTGGGTGCGAGCGAACCCGGTCGGCCTTTCCGCTATCGCCGGTCCTGACGCCATCCGACTGGTCACGCCCGTGCCGCTGGTCAACAAGGACTTTGCGACCCACGCGGCGTTCCGCATCCGCGCCGGCGAGACCGCATCGTTCAATCTGATCTGGCATCCATCGCACGAACCGGCGCCAGACTGCCGGGCGCCCGAACCGCTGCTGGCCCAGACCGAGGCCTTCTGGCGGTCCTGGATCGGTCGGTCGCAGTACGACGGCCCCCATCGCGACATGGTCGAGCGCTCGCTGATCACGCTCAAGCTGCTCACCTACGCCCCGACCGGCGGACTGGTGGCCGCGCCCACCACCTCGCTGCCGGAACAGCTCGGCGGGTCGCGCAACTGGGACTACCGCTACTGCTGGATCCGGGACGCGACGCTCAGCCTCTACGCCTTCCTCACCTCGGGCTACCAGGAAGAAGCCGAGGCCTGGCGGCGCTGGCTGATGCGCGCCGCGGCCGGGTCGCCGCAGGACCTGCAGATCATGTACGGCCTGCACGGCGAAAGGCGCCTCTGGGAGTACGAGATTCCAGGCCTGACGGGGTTCGAGGGCAGCCGGCCGGTGCGTATCGGCAATCAGGCGCACGAGCAGCGCCAGCTGGACATTTATGGCGAGCTTGTGGGCGGCATCTTCGCCGCGCACCGGCTGGGCGCCGACGGGGTGAAGGAGGCCTGGCCCTTGCTCTGCGTGGCGGTCGACTTCCTGGAGGGGATTTGGGAGGAGCCGGACAACGGCATCTGGGAGATGCGCGGGCCGCGACGCCACTTCGTGCACTCCAAGCTCCTGGCCTGGGTCGCCTTCGACCGCGCCATCGCGCTGGCCGAGCAGGTCGGCGTGAAGGCGCCGCTCGACCGGTGGCGCGCGGCGCGCGCGGCCGTGCACGCCGAGGTGTGCGAGAAGGGCTATGACCAGAAGCGCAAGACGTTCGTTCAGTACTACGGCGGCGACACGCTGGACGCGGCGCTCCTCACCATGCCGCTGGCGGGCTTCCTGCCCGTGGACGATCCGCGCATCAAAGGCACCGTCCGCGCGATCGAGAAGGAGCTGCTCGTCGACGGCTTCGTGCAGCGCTACAGCACGCGGCCGGAGGTGGACGGCCTGCCGCCCGGCGAAGGCGCCTTTCTGGCCTGCAGCTTCTGGCTTTGCGACGTCTACCAGCTGGCCGGGCAGACGCGGAAGGCGAAGGCGCTGTTCGCGCGGCTGCTCGGCGCCGCCAACGACCTCGGCCTGCTGGCCGAGGAATACGACCCGAAGAGCGGCCGCCAGCTGGGCAACTTCCCGCAGGCCTTCAGCCACGTCGGGCTGATCAACTCCGCCCACATCCTGGCCGGCCGCCGCGGCGCGGCGCGCCGCGCCGAGCGCGACCGGGACGAGCCGCTCGGCTGACGCGGCGTGATGCTGGACCGCGGCTCGCACCCTCCTAGGATGGGCGCCGGACAAGGGAGGAACCCGCGATGGCCGACGAACCGATCCTGCTGACCGACGAGCCCGCGCCGCGGGTGCGGCGGATCACGCTGAACCGGCCGGCGAAGCGGAATGCGCTTTCCAACGCGCTGCGCGGGGCGATGTTCGAGGCGCTGGAGGCCGGCGACCGCGATCCCGAGGTCCGGGTGATGATCATCCGCGGCGCCGGGACCTGCTTCTCCTCCGGCTACGACCTCGCCGGCGTCGGCGAGCTGCCGTACCAGACCGCCGGCGGCCAGGGGCAGTGGGCGCGGCACGTGGTGGAAGGCTGCTTCCGCGTCTGGGACCTGGCCAAGCCGGTGATCGCCCAGGTGCACGGCTGGTGCCTGGCCGGCGGCTCGGAGCTCGCGGTGGCCTGCGACCTCGTCTACGTCGCCCACGACGCCCAGATCGGTTACCCGGCCGTGCGCACGATGTCGCCGCCCGACAACCAGTATCACGCCTGGCTGCTTGGCATGCGCCCGGCCATGGAGATGATGCTGACCGGCGATTCGATGAGCGGCGACGAGGCGGTGCGCCTGGGCTTCGCCAACCGGGCGTTCAACGCCGAGGCGCTGGAGCGCGAGGTCACGGCCATGGCGGAACGCATCGCCAAGGTCGATCCCGAGCTCGCCCAGCTCAACAAGCGGCTGGTGCACCGGCAGATGGAAGCCATGGGCCTTCGCGCCGGCTTGCGGGCCGGCACCGACCTGCACGCGCTCGGCTGGCACACGGCGGCCAGCCGCGCCTACATGGCGCAGATGCGCCAGGGCGTCCGGCAGGCGCTGGACGCCCGCGACTCCACCTTCGGCGACTACCGCACGAAGCAGGGCGCGGACTGACGGCGCGAGGCTAGGCGCAGGCGCCGAAGCGTCTGAGCACGTTTCGGGTGATGCGGGTGACGAAGGGGTCGTTTGCGGCCAGGCCGTGAGCCCATTCGGTCGTGCCGCCGTTGAAGACTTCGCCGGCCCCGCGTCTAAACGCGGCCATCACCGCGTGGCCGCGCAGCACCCGCGACTGGGCGGCCGGGCCGGCGTCGCCAAACGCGATCTCGGCCACCACGTCCAGCCGCTCGGGCGGGATCAGCGGTCGATAGGGCGCGCCCTCGACCTCGCCAAAGGCGGCGGGCGCGAGCGCGATGATCTCGAGGCGCTCCGGCACGCCCAGCCGCGCGACCGGCGCCGGCAGGCCATCGGCGCCGAAGCCCAGCGCACAGCCGTCGTTCTCGTAGCCCAGCAGCGGCACATCGTCGCCGAACACATCGCCCCAATAGAGGTCGCAGCCCTCGAGCGCCCAGTGCTCCGGCCGATAGACGGTGTAGCCGCCCACGCCGCGCGCCGCGCAAAGACCAAGGCGGTGATAGCCGCCGAAAATGAAGCTCAGGCCGGTCGTCTCCGCTTCCGGGCGGCCGAAAGCCGGATGCGACCAGAGGTGTGTCGCGTCGGCCGGGGCGACCGCTTCCGCCTCGAAGCCCTTCCACTTGTGGCAAACCAGCGTCCTGCCGGCGTCCTCCCAGCGCACTTTCCAGAAGCCGGTGTTGCCGGAGAAGATGGCGAGCCGCCCGCCGCCCTCGACGAACGCGTCGATCACGTCCCGCTCCGGGCCCGACCAGTATTCGCTGTGGCCGGCGAGGATGGCGCAGGCGTAGCCGTCGAGGGCGTGCGGATCCTGGTCGAGGTCGAAGTCGGTCAGATAGTCGAGCGCGATCCCCTCGCTTTCCGCCCAGCGGACGAAGTGGTGCTCCCACTTGTTGAGAAAGCCGGCCGAGCCGTCATAGGGGCTCTGCGCGTGCGCCCGCGCCCAGGCGCTCGTCTCCGCGCCCGCCCAGGTGCGTTCGGCGAACCCGCGTTTCCGCAGGTTGACGATGCGGGGCATATCGGGCGGCGGCGCGATCAGCAGCGGCGCGATCGGCCGCTGGGTCGAGAGCCGGCCGATGGCGTTGGCCATGGCGGTCGGAAGGTCCGCCGTGCGCGCCATCAGCGAGCCGACGTGAGCGTAGGCGCTGGCGCCGCCCCAGTAGTTGTAGGCGGCCAGCGTGTTGGTCGCGAGAACCAGCACCGCCTTGGCGCCGCGCCGCCCGGCCGGCGGCCTGACGCACAGAAGATGATGGGCGCTCTCGCCGTCCGCGCCTGTCAGCTGGATGTCGTAGTAGCCGCTCGCCCAGTCGCCGACATCGAACGCGAAGGCCGCCGGCCAGCCGCAGCCGGCCGCATCGGCGTTCGCCGGCGTCGGGTGCGCGCCGATCGGGACCCGCGCGCTCAGCACCAGACGTCGCTCCGCCCCGACGCGCGCGACCTCGAGCGCGGAGTCGCCACCTGCGCTTGCGCTGGCGAAGAGGGTGACGCGCTCGCCCGGCGCGGCGCTCCAGCGGTCGGTGTAACAGCCGATCAAGCCAGCTCCGCCGGCCGGTGCGTGAGCCTGAGCCACGCGACCAGAGCGGTGCCCGCGACGATCAGGACGCCGCCGAGGACCAGAGAGCCACGCGCGTTTGCATCGCTCACCACGCGCGAGGCGAGGAGCGGCCCGAGCGCGCCGCCGAGGATCTGCACCGCGCCGTTCTGCACGGCCGTGCGCCGGGAGGGGTCGGCATCGATGGTCATCGGCACGTAGAACGGGTTGGTGAACACGCTGACAAACCCCAAAAACGCCGTTACGCCGACGAACAGCCAAGCCGGCTCGCGGAACGCGTAGACCGTCCAGGCGGCCAGCGTCGCCATCCCGCCGAACACCAGGACCGGGAAGTACCTGGCCCGGCCGGCCAGGGAGACGGCCAGCGCGCCGCCCACCACCTGCGCGGCCAGCGAAAAGGCGTTGGCGGTCGCGGCGTCGCCGAGGCTCCGGCCCGCCTGGTGGGCGATCGGCACGAGATAGATGCCCACCGCCCCGCCCCCGGCCACGAGCGCGAGGATAGCGAGCAGGGCCACCCAACCGCGGGCCGGCAGCGGGAACGACTGTTCGCCGCCGTCGGGCAAGGGGCCGTAGGCCCTGGGCAGGAAGACCGCGATCGGCAGCGCCAGAAGGCAGGAGGCGGCCATGAATACGAACCCGCCGGCCGCGCCGTAGGCCGGCAGGATCAGCTTTCCGACGAGAACGGCGCCGCCGAACTGCGCCAGCGTGATCATGGTGATGAAGACGCCGGCCCACCGCTCCGGCGTCAGCGTGCGGGCGATCATGGCGATGGTGATCCAGAAGAGCACGCCCTCGGGCAGGCCGGCCACCGCACGGATGGCGATGACGCTCATCCCGCTGGCGCGGCTGGTGGCGAAATCGCAGGCGAACAGCGCGACCGCCGCAACCATGGTGATCGCCCGCAGCCGGCGGGGCGGAACGAGCACGCCGATCAGCGCCGTCGCACCGCCCATGCTCAGCGCTTCCAGAGTCGCCGAAAGGCCGATATCCGGCGCGGTCAGTCGGTGTTCGTCGACCAACGCGCCGAGCAACAGCGCCTGCACGCCGGCCAGCAACAGCGACAGCACGCCGATGGCGATCGCCGCGCTGGCCTGGAGCGGCGTGAGCGCCTGGCCCTCGACCTCGTGTACGACGTGCTCGTCAACCTCGGCCATGCGGCCACCATAACAACCCCGCTCCGCTCCGCGAGGCCGTTGACCAAGGATTCACGCCTGGGGGATCAGTTTGTGCGGCGGGGGGCGGGACAAGAGGCGTCAGAAATGACGAAACTCTCTATCGCCCAGCGCGTGAGACCGCGCGAGGAAGGCCGCGCCGCGAAGGCGTTTCAGCTGTTGTGGGGACTGTTGTGCTGGGTGACGGCGTTCGGCGCCATCATCGTCGCCTGGGCGGCCCTGCATCGCTGACGAGGCCCGGCGGCACGCCCCGCCGGACCTCAAAGTGTTACGCGAGCCTGAGCCTACATCCCCGCGCCGACGGCGATACCCGCCTGCACCTGCGTGATCGCCTGGTTCACCAGGTTGAGGGCTGCGGCGCGATGGCCACCCTTGTCGCGCTCGGCGATTTGCAGTTCGCCGCGAGCGGTTTGCAGCGCCGCGAGCGCGTTCTGCATGTGCGGCTGGTTGCCCTGGGCGAACCCGACGCCCCAGCCAGCGCCGACCAGCGCGAGCGCGCCAACGGCTGCAAGGACCTTTGTACGCATTTTCATGACAGCCTTCCCTTCCCTCTTGGCCGCCGGACCGGCGGTCGTTTTACGTTATAAGCGAACAGGCGACGCCGTGAAGCGCCGTTCAGCCGCCCTCGCCGACCGCGATGCCGGCCTCGACCTCGGTGATCGCCTGGTTGACCAGACCGAGCGCGTTGGCGCGGTGGCCGCCTTTGTTGCGCTCGGCGACCTGCAGTTCACTCCGCGCCGTCTGAAGCGCCGCCAGTGCGTTTTGCATGTGCGGCTGGCCAACCGCGGCCATGCCCGTGCAACCCGCCCCCGCCGCGAAAGCGGCGGCGCAGGCCGCGACCAGCACGAGCCTCGACTTCATCTTGGTGGTCATGTCTGACCCTCCCCAAATGCGCGCCAGCGGCGGGGAGCGCCGCCGGCCGCCCGGGCGAGCTTAGCGGTAAGCCGTCACCGCCGGCAACGCCCGGCGGGCGAGGCGAGAGCCGGCGCGCGGCCGATGCGGCGGCCGCGGCCCCTCGCCAGCCCGGCCTCGCGGGCCGCCGCTACTGGTTGTAGTAGCCGGCCGCGATGCCTTCCTGCACCTGGGTGATCGCCTGGTTGACCAGGTTCACCGCCACCGCGCGATGGCCGCCCTTGTCGCGCAGCGCCACGGCCAGCTCGGACCGCGCATTCTGCAGGTCGACCAAGGCGTTTTGCATGTGCGGCTGATAAGCCTGCGCCACGCCGACCCCGTAGCCGACGCCCGAGGCCACCACCAACGCGCCGACAGCCGCCAGCGCTTTTGAACGCAACTTCATCACACGTCTCCTTCGATAAGCCCGCCCAGCCGCGATTGGCCGGTCGGCGCTGGGGGACGTTGAAGCGCGGCCGTGGAAGGGACCCTGAAGACGGTGTTTAGCTACCGTTCAGCTTGTGAGAACGAGTCGCAAGACGCCGGCGCTTCAACGCTCCACGCGCGGCGATCGACAGCAGGCGCAGCTAGGGCGTCTTGCCTGGCGCCGCCGGCGTCGTCGGCGGGCTCGATGCTCCAGCATCCGCAGGCGCCGCCGCGGAATTGGCAGGGGTCGCACTTGCGTTTGACTGTGGCGCCGCGCCTGAGCCCGCTTCGGTTGGGGCGCTTGCGGAGGCTTGGTTGGCGCCCGACGGCGGCGCCGTCGTGTCGTTAGACGACGTGCTAACGGCGGACGAGCTGCTCGTGGCGGTCGCCGACATGCTGCTGCCAAGTGACCAATCGCGAGCGGCCCGTTCGCGCGGCGACGCGTGCAGATATGCGTCGAGGAGCGCGTAGGCGATGGGTTGCGAGGGCTGAGAATAGTCTATTCCGGCGATCCGCGCGGTCTCCGCGGCGTGGTGGCGGTCGTGATGGCGGACCTTTGCTTGGGCGCCGCTGGCCGCCAAGACCACCGCGGCGACGCAGATCGCGAAAAGCTTCCAGTTCATCCTGTCCTCCCGACTCCAATCGGTGCGACCCGGCGGCCCTGGGGCTGGAACGCTGGGTGCTCGCCGACGTCGGTTTGTCGCGCCGGCCCGATAGCCTTATGCCAGCCTGCGCACCTGTCGAGTCCGTTGTTAACCAACTTTCGGTGTTGGAGCGCCTTCGGCTGCTTCCACCCCAGCGCGGACGCTCGCCCTCCGCCCAGCGAGAGGCGATCGGCGGCTCACTGTCCTGACGACTGATTTCGAACGCCGCCAATGGCGGTTTCCAGCGGCACCGCGGCGGCCATACGACAAATCGTTTTTATTTCAACGCATTGCCTGGCGCCGCCTGGGTGACTCGAACACCCGACCTACGCATTACGAATGCGCCGCTCTACCGGCTGAGCTAAGGCGGCCTTCCGGCGTGAAGGGCGCCGTGTCTAGCCCGGATCGTGGTGAGCGGCAATCGGGCGCCGACGGCCGTCAGGCGTGAGCCCAGTCGTCTTCGGGGTCGGAGGCGTCCGGGGCCTGGAGACTGTCGGGCAGCGGGGCGACCGGCTCGTAGGCGGCGGGAAGCGCCGGGAGCTCGCTCATCACCCGCTCGCGCCGCTCGAGGCGCGGGTGAATGAGTTCCCCGGTCTCGGCGTAGGTGGACACCAGCCGCGCCCAGTCCGTGGGGGCGTAGGCGAACGCCTGGCCGCGCGGGTCGATATCGGTCCAGTCGGGATCCTGCGGCGCGGAGAGGCCGCGCGCCATCCAGGCGCGGGCCTCGTCGGTCTGGCCGTCGGCGAAGGCGATGCGGGCCATGAGGCCACAGAGCCGCGCGTCGGGACCGGCCTCGGTGAGCGGCTCGGCGACGGCGCGGGCTTTGGACGCATCGCGCAGCAGCAGGGCCTGCTCGGCCTCGACCAGCCGGCTTTCGCGCGCGCCAGCGTTCAGCGCGGCGAGTTGGCCGAGCCGTTCGGCGCGCGCCTTGGGCGTCTCGCGCGGCCCGAGGTCGCGCCAGATCAGATAGAGGGCCGGATGCGGGCGGGCCTTCCAGGCCTGTTCAATCAGAGCGCTGGCGCGGCCCGGGCGCCCGTCGGCGGCATAGAGGCGAGCGGCGATGACCGGGCCGGGCGAAAAGGCCGGATCGAGCCGCGCGGCCTGCCCGGCGTATTCGAGCGCCTGGGCGCGGCCGCCGGGCTGAACCGCGGCTTCGAGGCTGGCCGCCGACGCGGCCAGGAGGGCTGCGCGGGCGCGCTCGGCGCTGATCGGCGAGACGATCTTGCGATCCAGCCCGCCCTGGACGAGTTCGAGCGCGGCCGCCCAGTCGCCGCCTTCGAGGCGGTTTTCCAGGAGCGCGCGCCAGGCCCAGCGCGAGGTGCGGGCGAGGCCATAGGCCGCCTTGGCGTGGCGTAGCGCCGCCTCGTGGTCGCCGGCGGCGGCCGCGGCCTGCATCAACCCCCGGTGCCCGGCCAGGCGCATTTCCGGGAAGCCGAGCATGGCGGCATAGGCGGCCTGGGCGGCGGCGGGATCGCCGGCGGCCTCCGCCGCCTGGGCGGCCAGGATACGCACGAGCGCGGGGGCGTCCTCCACCAACTCGCCGGCTTGCTGCGCGAGGCGCCTGGCCTCCGACCCGTCGCCGGCGGCGGCGGCGAGGAAGCCGCGGCCCAGCGCCTCGAGCCCACGGCGGCGGCGCGCCTCGGCCCTGGCGGCCGCCTGGCGACGCGGCGTCTCGACGATCCAAAGGGCGACGCGCCACAAGCCGACGGCGAGAAAGGCGCCGATGAGGATGGCCAGCGCCGCGGCGGCGGCCGTCATGTCGATACGCCAGCCCAGCCACTCGACGCTGGCGCGGCCGGGCTCTCCGGCCAGCACGAAGGCCGCGGCGACCACGGCCGCCAGCGCGACGAGGATGAGGATGCCGCGGATCATGCCGCGGATTGAGCCTGGGCGGTCAGGTCGTGCTCGGCCGCGGCGCGGATGGCGGCGGTAAGCCGGTCGACCTCGATGCGCCGGCCAGCCTCCGCCAGCCATGCCGCCGCAGCCTCGCGGCCGGCTGGCGAGAGCGTGTCAACCTCGCGCACGGCGCCCTCGAGATCGCCCTCGTCGGCGCGCCGCTGTGCGCGGGCGAGGATGGCGTCGGGGTCCGAGCCCGTCAGCCGGTCGACGCGGCGGACGGTGAAAACGGCGGCCAGCATGTGCCCCAGGTGGGCGAGCGCGCCGGAGTCCTTGGGCGGTTCCTGAGCAGCGACGACGATGTGGTCGGCCAGGCCGTCGAGCTGAATGGCGAGGTTGGCGCGGCTGGGCGCGCCGCTCGCCGCATAGGCGGCGAGCGCCCGCAGATCGGGGGAATCGGGCAGGAGTCGCGATAAGGCCGCGACCTCGTCTGCGAACGGGCGCGAGGTCTGGGCGGCCTGGCCCAGGTCGGCGGCGGCCAGCGCCTCGGCGGCGGCGGCGCGCAGGCGCTGGTTGTCGGCGTCGAGGCGGTCGACGCGGGCGGTGAGGCCGGCCAGCGCGGCCGGGGTCTGCGCGCCGGGCGCGGCGCTGGGCGGGGCCGTGGCGTCGCTGGCGGCCGCCGGAACCGGGGTCGCATCGGTCGCGGCGGCCGGCGGCGCGGCCGGCGTAGGCGCGGTCTTCGGCGGAAACAGCTTCGGCCCATAGCGATCGATAGCGACGCCGGCCAGGATGCAGACGAGGCCAAATGCGATCATCGCCCAGAACGCGACGCCGAGCCCGCGCCGGCGCAGCGCATATTCGTGCGGATCGCGCGGCAGCCCAGGCCCGCCCAGCTCGTCCGGTTCCGGCGCCATGCTCATGCGGTCAGGGCCTGCCTCGATTTTGATCAGAGCAAGTCTAGCAGGGCCGCTTCGTTCGGAAAGGGCGCAGCTGCGAGGCGGGCGAGGCCGAGCCTCTCGAGCGGGCGGGCGGCGGCCGGCGAGATGGCGAACGCCTCGAGATCGAGCCGGTTGGCGGCCTCGATCAGATCGGCGGCGATGGCGGCGGAGCGGGCGGAGTGGATGAGGACGGCGTCGGCGTCGGACGGCGGGCCGGCGAGCGTCGTGGGCGAGGTTTCGTAGACGGCCGCCGACGTCGCTGAAACGCCGCGGGCGGCGAGCAGCCGCGCGAGGTCGGCGGCGGGCTCGGCCGCAGCGGGCGCGAGCACATGGCCCGGCCGGACGTCGGCGATCAGGTCCGCCAGCGCCTCCACGTTCCCGTCGGCCGAGCGCACGTCGGCGAAGCCGGCCTCGCGCGCCTGGCGGGCGGTGGCGACGCCGACCGTGAAGACCGCGAGGTCGCGCGCCGCGGTCAGGCGCGCGAAGGCGGCGATCGCGTGGCCGCTGGTGAACGCGAGCGCGGCGACGCCGTGGAGGTCGAGGCTCACCGCGAGGGGGCGGGCCTCGAGCACTGGCGCCGCGATCGCGCGATGCCCCTTCGCTTCGAGGCGCGCCGCCGTCGCCTCGGCCTCGGGCAGCGTGCGCGTGACCCAGACGACCCGCACGCTCTAATTCGCCGAGAGGGTCGCTTCGCTCATGGCGGGGCCATGAGTCTGTCGCCGCCTTCGGCGTGGATCTGCGCGCCGAGGGCGAGCCCGAGGGCGCGAGCGGCGACGCGGTCGGTCGCGGCGATTTCGCCGTGGCGGCGGAAGCGCTCGCGGCCGTCGGGCGTGAGCGCTTCGACGACGAGGGTCAGGCGGCCGCCGGAGATGGCGGCGTAGGCGCCGACGGCTGTGCGGCAGGAGCCTTCCAGCGTCTCCAGCGCGCCGCGTTCGGCGGCGACGGCGAGCGCCGTCTCGGCGTGGTCCAACGCCCGCACCCAGGGCGCGCCGGCGTCGGCCTCGCGCGTCTCGATCCCAAGCGCTCCCTGGCCGGGCGCCGGCGGGTACTCGACCGGGTCGAGGGCGTGGCGGATGCGGTCGGCGAGCCCGAGGCGTTTCAGCCCCGCCAGCGCCAGCAGCATGGCCTCGGCCTCGCCGGCCTCGAGCTTGCGCAGGCGCGTGTCGACGTTGCCGCGCACCAGCACGATGGAAAGGTCGGCGCGGCGATGCAGCGCCTGCGATGCGCGGCGGAGGCTAGCGGTCCCAAGGCGGGCGCCGCGCGGCAGGTCGGCGAGGGTGGCGTAGGCGGGGCTGAGATAGGCGTCGCGGGGGTCTTCGCGCTCCGGCGTGGCCGCCAGCACCAAGCCGGGCTGGCGGGCGATCGGGGCGTCCTTGAGCGAGTGCACGGCGCAATCGATGCGGCCCGCGAGCAGCGCCTCCTCGATCTCCTTGGTGAACATCGACTTGCCGCCGAGTTCGGTCAGGGCGCGGTCCTGCACGCGATCGCCAGTGGTGGAAATGACGACGAGCGGGGCGACGCGTTCGACCTCGGCCGGGTCGGCGCCGAGGGCGGCGGCGATCATCCGTTGCACCTGGCCGGCCTGGGTGAGCGCCAGCTTGGAGCCGCGCGTGCCGATGCGGACCGGGTCCATCGCCTTGCTCCTTCGCGCGCAATCGCTCGCGCCCGCCCGGCCTGCTACAGGAGCCGCCATGCGCCGGCAACTCACCGTGCTCGGGATCGAGACCAGCTGCGACGAGACCGCCGCGGCGGTGGTGAGCGCCGGCGACGGCCACGTCGTCGTCCGCTCGTCGATCGTGCTCAGCCAGGTCCAGGACCACGCGCCGTTCGGCGGGGTGGTGCCCGAGATCGCGGCGCGCGCGCACGTCGAGGCGATCGACGCGGTCATCGCAGCGGCGATGAAGTCGGCCGGGGTCGGCTTCGACGCGCTCGACGGCGTGGCGGCCACGGCCGGCCCGGGGTTGGTCGGCGGGGTGATGGTGGGCCTGTCGGCCGGCAAGGCGATCGCGCTGGCCCGCGGGCTGCCGCTGGTGGCGGTCAACCACCTGGAGGGGCATGCGCTGTCGGCCCGGCTGGCGGCCGAGGCCGACTATCCCTTCCTGCTGCTGCTGGTCTCGGGCGGGCACTGCCAGCTGCTCGCGGTCGCGGGCGTCGGACGCTGCACGCGGCTGGGGTCGACCATCGACGATGCGGCCGGCGAGGCGTTCGACAAGATCGCCAAGGCGCTCGGCCTGCCCTACCCGGGCGGGCCGGCGCTGGAGCGGCTGGCCGAGGGCGGGGACGCGAGCCGCTTTCCGCTGCCGCGCGCGCTGGCCGGACGGGAGGGCTGCGACTTCTCGTTCTCGGGCCTGAAGACGGCCGCCGCGCGGCTGGCCGAGCGCGTGAGTTCGGACGCCGAACGCCGCGACCTGGCCGCCGCCGTCCAGGCCGCCATCGCCCGCCAACTGGCCGAGCGCAGCGAACGGGCGATGGAGGCTTACGCCGAGCGCCACGGCGCCGGCTCGCGTTTCGTTGTCGCCGGCGGGGTGGCGGCGAACGCGGAGGTGCGGCGGGTGCTGATGGCGGCGGCGGCGCGCCACGGCTTTTCCTTCACCGCCCCGCCGCTTCGTTACTGCACGGACAACGCCGCGATGATCGCACTCGCTGGCGCGGAACGGCTGGCGCTGGGGCTGATTGACGGGCTCGACGCGGCGGCAAGGCCCCGCTGGCCGCTGGACGAGGCGGCCGCGCGGCTGAAGCCGACGCATATTCCCGGCCGCAAAGGGGCCAAGGCGTGAGCGGCTTCTCGACCGTCGGGATCGTCGGCGGCGGCGCCTGGGGAACGGCGTTGGCGCAGGTTGCGGCGCGCGCCGGCCTCGAGCCCCTCATCTGGGCGCGTGAGGCCGAGGTGGTCGAGGCGATCAACACCGGCCAGGCCAACCCGCTCTTTCTGCCGGAGGTGCTGCTCGACGCCGCCGTCCGCGCGACCGCGGTGCTGACCGACCTCGCCGCAGCGGACCTCATCCTCGTGGTGGCTCCGGCGCAGCATGTGCGGGCCGCACTGAGGAGGCTGCCGCCCAGCGACGAGCGGCCGCTGGTGCTCTGCGCCAAGGGCGTCGAGCGGGGCTCGCTGAAGCTGATGACCGAGGTGGCGGCCGAAACCGCGCCCGGCGCGCCGCTGGCCGTGCTGTCGGGCCCGAGCTTCGCCGGCGAGGTGGCGCGCGGCCTGCCGACCGCCGTCACGCTGGCCTGCGACGACGAGCGCCTGGGTCAGGCGATCGCCGAAGCGCTGGCGACGCCGACCTTCCGCCCCTACTGGGCCCGCGACCTGATCGGCGCCGAGGCGGGCGGCGCCATCAAGAACGTGCTCGCCATCGCCTGCGGCGTCGCCGAGGGGCGCGGACTGGGCCGGAGCGCGCACGCGGCGCTGGTCACGCGCGGCTTCGCCGAGCTGACGCGGCTGGCGGTGGCGCTGGGCGGTGAGGCGCGCACGGTGGCCGGCCTTTGCGGCCTCGGCGATCTGGTGCTCACCTGCTCGAGCCCGAAGTCGCGCAACATGAGCTTTGGCCTCGCGCTCGGGCGAGGGCTGAGCGTCGCCGAGGCGCTGGGAGACGGGCGCGCGGTGGTCGAGGGCTATGAAACCGCGCCGGCGTTGCGCGAACTGGCGGCGCGGCTTGGCGTCGAAACACCGATCTGCGAGGCCGTGGCCGCGGTGCTGGCCGGCGAGCGCGGGCTTGACGAGGCGATCGGGGCCTTGCTCTCCCGCCCGCTTCGCACCGAACAGGAGGACGGCTGATGGCCCTCTATGTGCTGAGCTGCATCGACAAGGCGGATGGACTCGAGCTGCGCATGGCGACGCGCGAGGCGCACCTCGCCTACGTGCGCGAGCGGCTTTCGCTGGTGAAGGCGGCCGGGCCGCTGCTGGACGATGCGGGCCAGATGGCCGGCTCGATGTTCCTCATGGAGGCAGACGACCGCGCGGCGATCGAGGCCTTCTCGGCGGGCGACCCCTATCGAACGGCCGGCCTGTTCGAGCGGGTGGAGATCCGCGTCTGGCGGGTCACGGTGGGCTCGCTTGGCTAACGCGGCGCAACCGCAGCCCGGGACGCGGCTCTGTGCGCTGAGCGACATCGCCGATCCCGGTGCGAAGGGGTTCCTGTTCCGCGACGGCGAGCAGCTGTTCCTGGGCTTCGTCGTCCATCAGGGCGGTCGGGTGGCGGGCTATATCGATCGCTGCCCCCACACGGGCGCCCCGCTCGCCTTCTTGCCGAACCGTTACCTCACCCGCGAGGGCGATCTTATCCTTTGCGCGACACACGGGGCGCTGTTCCGCGCCGAGGACGGCTTTTGCCTCGCCGGCCCATGCGCCGGCCGCTCACTGTGGCCGTGGCCGGTGACCGTGAGTGGCGGAGCGGTGCTGACGGCTTAGTGCGCGGGACCGAAGCTGCCGCCCGGGACGCCGTTCGACCGGCGCATCGCGTCGTTGTAGGTCTTGCTTTCCTCCTCGTCGACCTGCTCCCATTGCTGCCAGGTCATGCAGACTCGCTCGCCAGAGAGGTGGGAGCCGGTGACCGCGACCTCCTTGCAGACGACCTTGTCGGGATCGAAACCGTTCTTCTTCGGCGGAGGGGCCGTGTTTGCGGCCGCAGACTGATCCCCCGCGGGCGCCGGCGCGCCATCGGCGAACGCCGCCCCGGCAGCGACAACGCCCGCCACGAACAGACCAATCGACCAGAGTTTCACTGAAGCGCACTCCTGGGACACGCAACCCCATAGGTTGCAGCGTGTCGCTCGCCGGTCAAGCGCGACCGCGCGCCTCAGGCCTCCGCCGTCACCGTCGCAGCGAGCGGCGCGACCTCGCCGGCGAAGGCGGTGACGTCGGCGAGAAGGCCCTCGATGGCGAGCGCCACCAGTTCGCCGCCCTTTTCCGGCGTGGCCAGGCCCGGGTCGGAGCCCATGCGGCCGTCCGGGTGGCGGGCGCGGAAGTCGAGCGCCTCGCGGATGGGTCCGGACGAGGCGATCTGCGGGGCGTAGTTGGCCGACTTGATCGCGTCTGGATAGGCCCACTGGGTGACGGCGATCTCGGAGGGGGTCGCGTGACTGCCGTGGCCGGAGGGGAACTGGCTGTAGGCCAGCTTGGTGACGCCCTTGAGGTCCCACCAGTTGCGCAGCCGCAGCGCGAAGCCCGCCGATCGCCTGGCGAAGCTCGCTTCGGCGTAGATCTCCGAAAACGCCGCCTCGATCGAGGCCACGTTGCCGCCGTGACCGTTGAGGAAATAGATGCGCGCAAAGCCGTGCAGGGCGAGCGATCGCACCCAGTCGCCGATGGCGGCGATGAAGGTCGATGGCCGAAGCGAGATGGTGCCCGGAAAGCCCAGGTGATGCTGGGCCATGCCGACGTTGAAGGTCGGCCCGATCAGCAGCTCCGGGTGCGCCTTTTCCGCCGCGTGCGCGATGATCTCGGGACAGAGCCAGTCGGTGCCCAAAAGGCCGGTCGGCCCATGCTGCTCGTTGGAGCCGATCGGGATCACGATCGCCTTGGACCGCTCGAGATAGGCTTCGGTCTCGGCCCAGGTGGAAAGGTGCAGCAGCATCGAGGAGAATCTCCGCAGGGGCGCGTTTGAACGGCGGTCGGTCGGATACTACCTTGATGAGCGCCCCTCCGACGCGGGAAAATCGGGTGGGCGAGGCGCATGACGAAGGAGACGAAAGATGGCGGTGCAACTGGGCGACGTCGTTCCCGACTTCACACAGGATTCGACCGAGGGGCCGATCCATTTCTACGACTGGGTGGGCGACTCCTGGGTGGTGCTGTTCTCGCACCCGAAGGACTACACGCCGGTCTGCACGACCGAGCTGGGCGCGGTCGCCAAGCTGAAGCCCGAGTTCGCCAAGCGCGGCGTGAAGGTGATCGGCCTTTCCGTCGATCCGACCGACAGCCACGCCGGCTGGGCTAAGGACATCGAGGAGACGCAAGGGGCGAAGCTGAACTTCCCGCTGATCGCCGACCACGACCGCAAGGTCGCCAACCTCTACGGCATGATCCACCCGAACGCGTCGGACACGATGACGGTGCGCTCGGTGTTCGTGATCGATCCGGCCAAGAAGCTGCGGTTGACGGTCACCTATCCGGCGGCGACCGGGCGCAACTTCGACGAGCTCCTGCGCACCATCGACAGCCTGCAGCTGACCGACAAGTTCAAGGTGGCGACGCCGGTGAACTGGAAGCAGGGCGAGGACGTGATCATCGTCCCGTCGGTCACCAACGAGCAGGCGAAGGACCTCTTCCCCGGCGGCTGGACCGAGCACAAGCCTTACCTGCGCACCACCAAGCAGCCGGCGTAGCCTACCGGGCGACGAGTTCCTGTTCGGCGTCGCGCCAGGTCTTGGGCGCGTCGCCGGCGCTGGCTTCGAGCGCGCCGTCCTTGGCCCACCAGATCAAGAGCGGAGGCGCGTAGCGGACGCCGTTGGGCTTCAGCGCTGCGGTAAGCTGAGTCGCTAGGTCGCGGCCGGCGGCGATGACGGCGGTGCGGCCAGCGTCGCCGTCGGCCGGCGGCGCCGGCGGCGTGGTCCAGGTCTTGGGGTCGGCGGCGAGCCAGGCCTGGAGCAGCGGCCAGCTGCGATTGACCCAGAGTTCGGCCACCGTCGCCCGCTCGGCCGGGGTCGAGTCGGTGGGGGCGATCATGATCATCCGCACGTCGACGCCGGCCTTCTGCAGCTTCGGAAGTTCGGTTTTGTCGAACGCGTCGCACGCCGCGCAGGCGCGAGTGGCGACGACGTAGAGCTTCGGCCCGCCCGACGCGCCGGCGCCGACCCAGCCGGCGCCGCTGACGGCGGTCGCAATCGTCGCCTGCTGCTGGGTGATGGGATGCGGCCGCCAGCGCGCGACCTGGTCCCACCAGATGAACAGCACGAGGCCAACGGCGACGAGGAAGGCCGCCATCAGCAGAAACGCCTGCCGGGCCCTCATCGCATCGTGGGGATGACGAAGGCGGAGTCGCCGTGCGCGCCTTCCGGCCAACGCGCCGTCACCGTCTTGATCTTGGTGTAGAAGCGCACCCCCTCCATGCCGTGCTGGTTTGCGTCGCCGAACGCCGAGCGCTTCCAGCCGCCGAAGGTGTGGTAGGCGACCGGCACCGGGATCGGCACGTTGATGCCCACCATGCCGACCTCGACCCGCGACGCGAACTCGCGCGCGGCGCGGCCGTTGCCGGTGAAGATGGCGACGCCGTTGCCGTACTGGTGCCTGGACGGCAGCGCGACCGCCTGCTCGAAGCTTTCGGCGCGCACCAACTGGAGCACGGGGCCAAAAATCTCGTCCTTGTAGGTCTGCATGTCGTCGGTGACGCGGTCGAAGAGCGATGGGCCGATGAAGAAGCCGTCCTCGTAGCCCTGCAGGGCGAAGTCGCGGCCATCGACGACCAGTTCGGCGCCCTCGTCGACGCCCAACTGGATGTAGTCGGCGATGCGCTTGCGGTGCGCCGCGGTGACCACCGGCCCGTACTGGGCGGCCGGATCCGACGAGACGCCGACCTTCAAGATCTCGATCTGGTCGAGCAGCCGGTCGCGCAGCGCTTCGGCGGTCGCCTCGCCGACCGGCACGGCCACCGGCAGCGCCATGCAGCGTTCGCCGGCCGAGCCGTAGGCCGCGCCCATGATGTCGCTGACGGCGGTGTCGAGGTCAGCGTCGGGCAGCACGATGGCATGGTTCTTCGCCCCGCCCATCGCCTGCACCCGTTTTCCCGTCGCCGCGCCATGGGCATAGACGTAAGCGGCGATGTCGGACGAGCCGACGAAGCTGACCGCCTTGATCTGCGGGTGCTCGAGGATGGCGTCGACGGCGGCCTTGTCGCCATGCACGACGTTCAGAACGCCCGCCGGCCCGCCCGCCTCCATGAAGAGCTCCGCCAGCCGCACGGGCACGCTGGGGTCCTTTTCGGAGGGCTTGAGGATGAAGCTATTGCCGACGGCGATCGCCACCCCGAACATCCACATCGGGATCATGGCAGGAAAGTTGAACGGGGTGATGCCGGCGACGACGCCCAGCGGCTGGCGCATGGAATAGACGTCGATGCCGGGCCCCGCGCCCTCGGTGTATTCGCCCTTGAGCGCGTGCGGGACGCCGCAGGCGAACTCGATCACCTCCAGCCCGCGCTGCACATCGCCGCGTGAGTCGGCCAGCACCTTGCCGTGTTCGGACGAGAGCAGCGCCGCCAGCTCGTCCATGCGCGCTTCGACCAGGCGCTTGAACTCGAACATCACCCGCGCTCGCCGCTGGGGATTGGTCGCCGCCCACGCCGGCTGCGCCGCAGCCGCAGCATTCACCGCCGCGTCCACCTCCGCCGCGCCGCCCAGCGCCACCCGCGCCTGCACTTCGCCAGTGTTCGGGTCAAAGACGTCGCCGAAGCGGCCTGCCGAACCGGCGAACGATTCGCCGTTCACGAAATGGACGATATCGCGCATGCGCAGAACTCCTCGGACTGGCG
Source organism: Caulobacteraceae bacterium (assembly GCA_035294785.1). Lineage (GTDB taxonomy): Bacteria > Pseudomonadota > Alphaproteobacteria > Caulobacterales > Caulobacteraceae > Poindextera. The sequence goes on from DATGKF010000067.1 coordinate 29,916, forward strand.
CGGGCGTTCTAGCCCATCCGGCGGCGGAATTGACCCCTCGATCCGGTGCGGGGCATGCTTCGGCCATGGTCGTGGTCCAGCCAACGGACGCGCTGGCGACGCCGGTCGCGCGCAATGTCCACATCGTCGACGAGCTGATCGAGGAGCGGGCGCCCAGCTGGGTGGCCAAGAGAAGCTGGCCGCTGATCAGGCCGCTGCTTTACCGCCTCCTGGACTACCGCAAGGCGGTGCGCCTGGCCGACGCGCTGAAGCCCATGCGCGGGCAGGAGGCGATCGACCATTGCTCGGACCTGCTGGGGCTGAAGGTGACCACCTCGGGGCTGGAGCGCGTCCCGCCGCGAGGCCGGCTGGTCGTGATCGTCAACCATCCCACCGGCATCGCCGACGGAGTCGCGGTCTATGACGCCCTGAAGGCCGTCCGGCCGGACATGATCTTCTTCGCCAACGCCGACGCCTTCCGCGTCGCGCCCGGCTTCGGCGACATCCTGATCCCGGTCGAGTGGGTGGAGGCGAAACGCACGCGCGAGAAGGCGCGCCAGACGCTGACGCTGGCGCGGGCGGCCCTGGAGGCCGAGCGGGCGCTGGTCGTCTTTCCGGCGGGCCGGATCTCGCGGCGGCGGAACGGGGTGGTGGCCGATCCCGAGTGGGCGCCCAGCGCCGTCTCGCTGGCGCGCAAGCATGACGCGCCCGTGGCGCCGATCCGCATGACCGGCCCATACTCGACGCTCTTCCACCTGTTCGATGGCGTCTCGAACGAGCTGCGCGACATCACCTTGTTCCACGAACTCCTGAACAAGCGGGGCGACCGCTACCGGCTGACCATCGGCCCTCTCGTCCCTCACGACGCGCTGGAGGGCGACGCCGGCGAGATCACCGAGCGCCTGAAAGCCTACATCGAGCGCGTGCTGCCCAACGATCCCGACCGGCCGTTCCGATGATCCTGGAGGCGCAGGGCGACTTCCGCCTGCCGGACGAGGCGGCGACAAGGCGGCTGGGCCAAGCGGTCGCGCACGTGCTTGCGCCTCGCGAGGCGATCTGCCTCAAAGGCGTGCTGGGCGCCGGCAAGACCACGCTGGCGCGCGCGCTCATTCGCGCGCTGACCAACGCACGCGAGGATGTGCCCAGCCCCACCTTCACGCTGGTGCAATTCTACGAGAGCGAGCGCCTGACGCTGGCGCACTTCGACCTCTATCGGCTCGCCACGCCCGACGAGACGATGGAGATCGGCCTGGACGAGGCGCTGGACGACGGCGCGGCGGTGATCGAGTGGCCGGAGCGGCTCGGGCGACGTCTGCCGCATGATCGACTCGATATAGAGCTTCTGATCGAGGGCGAGCCGCCCGCCGAGAGCCGGCTCGCCCGCCTGACCCCGCACGGCGCCTGGGAAGGACGACCGCTTGAGTTCTGATCGCGAGGCCGAGAAGGCGGCGTTCCTGACCGCGCATGGAGTCGGCGACGCGCGTCGCGAGCGGCTGGCGGGCGACGCTTCGACGCGTCTGTACGAGCGTCTGCATCGGCCGAACGGCGCGACGATGATCTTCATGGACCAGCCGCCGAACGCCGAAACCGAGCCGTGCCCGCCGGACGCCACGCCCGATGAGCGCCGCGCCCTGGGCTACAACGCGCTTGCGCGCCTCGCCGCCGGTCGGGTCGAGGCCTTCATCGCCTGCGCCGGCTACCTGAAGGGCCGCGGCTTCTCCGCGCCCGAGATCATCGCCGCCGACGCGCCGGCCGGCCTGGCGGTGCTGGAGGACCTGGGCGACGACCTCTTCGCGCAGCTGATCGAGCGCGGCGAGGACGAGGCGACCTTCTACGACGCCGCCGTCGATGCGCTGGTGGCGCTGCACGCCGAGGCCCCGCCGGAGCGTCTGGTCGGACCGGACGTCGACTGGCCGCTGCTGATCTACGACGACCTGGCGCTGCAGACCGGCGGGACGATGTTCCTGGAGTGGTGGCCGAAATATTCTGGCCAGCCGCCCTTCTCCGCCGAGGCCGTGGCGGCGTGGGAGACGCTCTGGGCGCCAATCCGCGCCCGCGGCGTGGCCGGCGCGTGCGTGTTCTGCCACCGCGACTACCACCCGGAAAACCTGATCTGGCTGCCGGGGCGCCGCAGCGCCGCGCGGGTCGGCATGCTGGACTTCCAGGACGCCGTTCGCGCTCACCCGGCCTGGGACGTCTCGATGCTGATGCACTCGGGGCGCAGCGACATCACGCCGGAGCGCGAGCGGGCGGTGCTGGACCGCTACCTCGCGGCGCGGCCAGAGCTCGAGCGCGAGGCCTTTCTCGCCGACTACCACGCGCTGGCGGCGCTGAACTGCGCGCGCATCCTCTTCATCTTCGCCCGCCAGGTGGCCGCATACGGCCGGCCCCGCTACGCCGCCTTCATGCCGCGCATGTGGGGCTTCCTCGACCGCTGCCTGGCGGCGCCCGAGCTCGAGCCCCTGCGCGCTTGGTTCGCCGCCAACGTCGTCCGCGAGCCTCCTCGATGAGCGGGCCGAAGACGGCCATGGTGCTGGCGGCGGGTCTCGGCACCCGGCTGAGGCCGCTCACCAACGACCGCCCGAAAGCGCTGGTCGAGGTCGGCGGCCGCCCGCTGATCGACCATGTGCTGGACCGGCTGGCCGCGGCCGGCGTCGAACGGGCGGTGGTCAACGTGCACGCCTTCGCCGACCGGCTGGAGGATCACCTCAAGCGCCGCCGACGCCCGCCGGCCGTCACCATTTCCGATGAGCGCGCCGCCGCGCTGGAGACCGGCGGGGGCCTGAAGCGCGCGATCCCGCTGCTGGGGGCGGGTCCCGTCTGGGTGAGCAACATCGACACCGTGGCGCTGGGCGGCGGCGCGCCGGCGCTGGAGACGCTGGCTGACGGGTGGCGGGCGGAGGCGATGGACGTTCGCCTGCTGCTCGCGCCAACAGCCACCTCGATCGGCTTTCACGACTCCGGCGACGTCTTTCTGGATGCCGATGGGCGCGTGCGCTTCAAGGCGCCGGGCGAAGCCGCGCCCTACCTCTATGTCGGCGCCCACATCTGCGACCCGGCCATCGTCGCCGACGGCCCGGACGGCCCCTTCTCGCTGCTCGACGTCTGGAAGGCGTTGGCGGCGCGGGGCCGCGTGCACGGCGCCGCGCCGGACGGCCTTTGGATGCACGTCAGCGATCCGGCCGGGCGCGCAAGCGTCGAGGCCCGGCTGGGCGCATGAGCCCGTTCGACGGACCCGCGCCGCGCTGGTTCACGATCGCCCCGCACCGACCGTTCCTCACCGACCTGGCGTCCCGGCTGGTCGAGGCGCTGCCGGACCCGGGCGAGCTGGCGGAGGCGATCGTGCTCGTCCCCTCGCGCCGGGCGGCGCGCGGGCTGGCGGCGGCGTTCCTCGAGACGGGCGGCGGGCGGGCGCGGCTGCTGCCGCAGATCCGCGCTCTTGGCGACCTCGAGGACGGCGAGCCGCCGTTCGAGCCCGGCGACGTCGCGCTCGACCTCGCGCCGGCCATCAGTCCCTGGCGGCGGCGCTTCGAGCTCGCCCGGCTCGTCGCCGCCAACGCCCACCTGCTGGGACGCTCGCTCGACGCCGCCGGCGCGCTCGATCTGGCCGACGCGCTCGGGCGCTTCCTGGACGGCGTCGAGCTGGACGAAGTCGGCCCGTTGCGCCCGGTCGCGGACTGGGTGGAGGCGGAGATGGCTCGCCACTGGCAAGTCTCGGCCGAATTCCTCGCCATCGCGCTCGACGCGTGGCCGGCGCGGCTGGCCGAGCTTGGCCTCACCGACGCGATGACGCGCCGGGTCCAGCTGACGCGGGCGCTGGCCGAACGCTGGACAAGCAAGGCCCCGACCGCGCCGCTGGTCGCGGCCGGCTCCACGGGGTCGAACCTGGCGACGGCCGCCCTCATCGCCGCCATCGCCGGCGCGCCGCGCGGCGCGGTGGTGCTGCCCGGCCTCGATCTCGACCTCGACGAGCGCGCCTGGGCGGCGGTCGGCGACCAGCACCCGCAGGCGGCGATGAAGCGCATGCTGGACGCGGCCGGGGTCGCGCGCGATGCGGTCCGTCCCTGGTCGCCGCCCGCGCCCGGCGACGCCCGCGGCCGCTGGCGACGTCGCCTGATCAGCGAGGCCCTGAAGCCGCCGGAGGCCACGGACGACTGGCGCCGGCAGATCGACCGGCTGCGCGCCGAGGGCAAGGCCGAGCGCATCGACGCGATTGGCGAGGGTCTGGCCGGGCTGTCCCTGGTCGCCGCGCGCAACGAGGAGGACGCTGCCGACATCGCCGCGCTGGCGCTGCGCGAAGTGCTGGAAACGCCCAACCGCACGGCCGCGCTAGTGACGCCCGACCAGGGGCTGGCGCGCCGCGTCTCGGCGCGGCTGGCGCGCTGGGGCGTGATCGTCGAATCCTCCGCCGGCGCCAGTCTGGCCGGAACGCCGGTCGGCCAACTCGCCGCCCTGGTTGCGCGGGCGGCGGCCGAACCGCTGGACCCGGTGCTGATGCTGGCCATCCTCAAGCACCCACTGACCCAACTTGGACCGGGCGCCGACGTGCTTGAACGCGAGGCCCTGCGCGGCGCGCGACCCACGGACCAGGCGGCCATCGACGCCCGGCTGGGCGAGGCGGAGACCCGTCGTCCCGTGGACGCGGCGCGCGCCCTCGCGGCGCGCCTCGGCGCCGTGCTCGCCGACGCGGCGCGGCCGCTTGCGGCGGGGCCGGCGGCGCCCGAGGCGGCGGCGCGGGCGCTGGCGGCGGCGATGGAGGCGCTGACCGGCGGGCCCGATGCGCTCTGGGCCGGCGCCGACGGCGAAGCGGCGGCCGGCCTGATCGCCGCGCTGATCGGCGAGAGCGAGGGCCTGCCGCCGGTCGGCGCGCGCGCCTTCGCCGACCTGGTCGAGGATTTGCTGGAGGGCGAGACGGTGCGGGCCGGCGCGGCCGTGCACCCGCGCCTGCGCATCCTCGGCGTGCTGGAAGCGCGGCTGATCGACGCCGACCGGCTGGTGCTGGCGGGCCTCGAGGAAGGCGTCTGGCCGCAGGTCCCGAGCGCCGACCCGTTCCTGTCGCGGCCCATGCGCGAAGCCGAGGGGCTATCGTCGCCTGAGCGGCGCATCGGCCTTTCCGCCCACGACTTCGCCCAGGCCGCCGGCGCCGCCGATCTCATCCTCATCACCACGGCGCGCCGCGGCGGGGCGCCGACAACGCCGTCGCGCTGGGTCTGGCGGCTGAAGACGCTGGTGGAGGGCGCCGGGCGGACGCCGCCAGGGCGGCCGGAACTCGCCGCCTGGGCGCGCGCGCTGGACGCGCCGGGCGCGCCAGCCCCCGCCAAGCGCCCGGAACCCAGGCCGCCTGTCGCCGCCCGGCCGCGCGCTTTGCCGGTCACCCAGGTCGAGCGCTGGGTGCGCGATCCCTACGCGGTCTACGCGCGGTATGTCCTGGGCCTGAGGCCCCTGGAGCGCCCGGCGGCGCCGATCGAGGCGCGCGCGCGCGGCACCGCGGCGCACAAGGCGTTCGAGCGCTTCGCGACCGAGGGCGATGGCGTCGACACGGGCCCGGCCGAGGCCCTGTTCGCCGACCTCGTGGTCGAGGAGCTGACCCGCGCCGGCATGCCCGGCCCGGCCCTGGCGCGCGAGCGCGCGCTGGCGCGGCTGGCCGCGCCCGACGCCGTCCGGCTGCATCGGCTGCGCAGCGAAGGCGCACAGCTGCTGCTCGAGCGGGGCGGGGCGACGGCGATCGACGCCCCTGGCGGGCCGTTCACGCTCACCGCGCAAGCCGACCGCATCGAGGGGCGCGGCGCGTGGGCGGACGTGCTGGACTTCAAGACCGGCAGCGCCCCCACCGCGGCGCAGGTGCGCAGCGGGCTCTCGCCGCAGCTCACCCTGACCGGAGCAATCCTCCAGCGCGGCGGTTTTGGGGACATCGGACCGATCGCGCCCGGCCAACTGATCTACGTGCGCATCCTCGCGGCGCGGCAGGGCGTGCGGGTCGAGGTGCGCGCCGAGGCGGACGAGAGCGCGGCGCTTGCCGAGCAGGCGTTGGCCGGCCTCAGCCGCCGCGTCGCCAGCTTCGACGACCCGGAGACCCCATACCTCTCCTGGGCCGCGCCGCAGTTCATCGGCCAGTTCGAGGGCGACTACGACCACCTGGCGCGCCTTTGGGAATGGTACGTCATCGGCGAGGACGGGCCGGAGGGATCATGAGCCTCCAGCCGCAGATCCGCGCGTCCGACCCGGACGCCTCCGCCTTCGTCACCGCCAACGCCGGGACCGGCAAGACCTGGACGCTGGTCGCGCGCGTCGCGCGCCTCCTCCTGCGCGGCGCCGATCCCGCCGCGATCCTCTGCGTCACCTACACCAAGGCGGCGGCCGCCGAGATGCAGACCCGCCTGTTCGATCAGTTGGGCCGCTGGGCGGTGGCCACCGACAAGGCGCTGAAGAGCGCCCTCGCGGACCTCGACGAGCCGGTCGGCGACCTCGCGCGCGCCCGTCGCCTGTTCGCCCGCGCCCTGGAGACGCCCGGCGGCCTGAAGATCCAGACCATCCACGCCTTCTGCGAGACGCTGCTGAAGCGCTTCCCGCTCGAGGCGGGCGTCTCGCCCACCTTCCAGGTGCTGGAGGACGCCGAGGCGCAGATCGTCGCCGCCCACGCCCGCGACCGGCTGGCGACGATCGCGCTGGACGGACCAGAGGCGGCGGTCGGCCGCGCCTACGGCCACTTCTCGATGGTGCTGGACTTCCGCCGCTTCAACGAGATGTTCGCCGACTTCGCCGCCCGGCGAGGCGCGATCGCCGCCTACGCCGAGAACCCGGAGTGGCCCGCCGACGTCTGGGACCGCTGCGGCTTCGACGCGCCTGTCGATCCAGAAGCGCTGGAGCATGCGGCGGTGGACGCGATCGATTGGGGGGCCTGGCAAGGCGCGGCGCAAGCGCTGGCGGCGAGCCCATCCGTGACCGACGCCAAGCGCGGCCAGGCGATGGCCCGGCTGAACGAACTCTCCGGCTTCGCCGCGATGTGGGAGGTGTTCTCGACCATCGATGGCGCGCCGCTCAAATCGGTCTGCACCAAGCAGGTCGACGGCGGCGCGCGCGCCTGGCTCGAGGCCGAACAGGCGCGGCTGGCCGACGTGTCGCGCCGCGCGAAGGCAGCCTGCATCGCGCGCGACACCTGCTACGCCATCACGCTGGCGGCCGCCTACGCGGCGCTATACGCCGCCGAAAAGGCGGCCATCGGCGCCTTGGACTTCGCCGACTTGATCGAGGCGGTCCGCCGCCTCCTGACCGAGCGGGCCGATGCGGCCTGGGTGCTCTACAAGCTCGACGGCGGCATCGACCATGTGTTGCTGGACGAGGCCCAGGACACCGCGCCGCAGCAGTGGGACATCCTGCGCGACCTGACCGGAGAGTTCTTCTCCGGCGCCGGGCGGCCGCGACGCGACGTGGACGCACCGGAGCGAACCGTCTTCGTCGTCGGCGACGAGAAGCAGTCGATCTACTCCTTCCAGGGCGCGCGGCCGGAGCGGTTCGACGCCGAGGCCCAGCAGTATCGGGGGCGCATCGAGGGCGCCGGCCAGGCCTTCGTCAGCGTGCCGCTGGAGGAGAGCCGCCGCTCGACCCCCGGCGTTCTGGCGTTCGTGGATGCGGTGTTCGCCGACGAGTATGCCGCCGCGGGCCTTGGCCCCGGCGCCCATCGCCCGCTGCGCCACCGGTCGTTGCGCGACGATCCGATGTTCGGCGCCGTCGACATCTGGGCGCAGACCGAGAGCGACCCGACCGACGCGGTGGCGGAGTGGTGGACGCCGGTCGACGCGCGCGCGGCGGAGACGGGCGTCAAGAAGCTGGCGCGGCGGATCGCGCGCACGATCAAGGCGATGATCGACGACCAGGTTGCCGTGTACGACAAGACCGAAGGGGCCGACCGTCCGGCGGCGGCGGGCGATTTTCTGGTGCTGGTGCGGCGGCGGAACGCGCTCTTCCACGAGATCATCCGAGCGTTGAAGCGCGAGGCGGTGCCGTCGGGCGGGGCCGACCGGCTGGCGCTCTCCGAGCACATCGCCTTCAAGGACCTGATGGCGCTGGGCCGCTTCGCCCGCTTTCCCACCGACGACCTGACCCTGGCGGCGCTCCTGCGCAGCCCGCTCTGCGACGTGAGCGAAACGTCGCTGTTCGATCTCGCCCACCACCGCACCACTTCGCTCTGGGCCGCGCTGAACCGACGCGCCGACGAGCGCGAAGAGTGGCGAACGGCTCGCGCTTTCCTGGCCTGGGCGCGGGCAGAGGCCAACGTGCGACCGCCGTTCGACTTCTACGCCCGCGTGCTGAGCCGGCTGGACGAGCGCGGCCGCTCGATGCGCCAGCGCCTGCTGACCCGGCTCGGGCGCGAGGCGGAGGACGCCATCGAGGCCTTCCTCGGCGAGGCGCTGGGACTGGAGCGACGGCGCATCCACGACCTGGAGCGCTTCCTGGATGAAATGGGCCGCACAGATCTGGTGGTGAAGCGCGAAGCCGAGGACGCCCAGGGCGAGGTGCGGGTGATGACCGCCCACGGCGCCAAGGGCCTCGAGGCGCCGATCGTGATCCTGCCCGACACCACGACGCGGGCGACGCCGCAAGGCAGCCCGTTGCTGGAGACCGGCGACGGCGGCTTCCTCTGGGCGCCGCGCAAGGTGGACGACTGCGAGGCCTCGGCCGCGGCCCGCGGACTGCGCGAGATCGCCGTGGAGCAGGAGAGCATGCGCCTGCTCTACGTCGCGCTCACCCGCGCCCGGGATCGGCTGATCGTCTGCGGGGTCAAGTCCGTGGGCGGCGGCGCCGGGCTCTATCCGCGGAGCTGGTACGACGTGATCGGCCGTGCGCGAGAGCTGCCGGCCATCGCGGAGCGGGCCCGCGTCATCGAGGGCGAGCACGGCGCCTTCCGCTTCGGCGACGATCCGGCCGCGGTCGCCGCACGGCCGGCCGGACCCGCGGAGCTGCCACTGACGCCGGTCTGGGCCGCACGGCCGGCGCCGGCCGAGCCGCTGGTGGTGCGTTACGCCTCGCCGTCAACCTTCGCCGAGGCGGATGGCGGAGCCGCGCCCTCCCCGCTCGCCGCCGAGCAGGGGCTTGGCCGCTTCCGGCGCGGGATCCTGATCCACCGGCTGCTGCAGCTGCTGCCGGACATCGGCGCCGATCGGCGCGGCGCGGCGCGGCGCATCCTCGCGCGCGAGCCGGACCTGAGCACAGCGCAGCGCGAGGAGATGGCGACTGCGGCGCTGGCGGTGCTGGAGGATGCGCGGTTCGCCGCCGTGTTCGGGGCCGGCAGCCGCGCGGAGGTCGCCGTCGCCGGCGGCGCGAGGACGCTGCCGCCGGGCCTGGCCGTTTCCGGCCGCATCGACCGGCTGGTGGTCGAGCCGGAGCGGGTGCTGGTTGTCGACTTCAAGACCAACCGGCCCGCGCCCGACCGCGTCGAGGACGCCGATCCCGCCTACCTGACGCAGATGGCCCTTTATGCCGCCGTACTGGGCGAGGTCTTTCCCGGCCGGCGGATCGAGGCGGCGCTGGTCTGGACCGACGGACCGAAACTGATGCCCGTTCCAGAAAACATCGTAGCCGAGACCCTCGCCCGCATCGCCGCGGACGCTTGATGGAAACCTTTCCGCTCACTAGATGGCGGCCGAGCGCTCGGCGAACGGAGTCGAGTCGCATGGGAGTCTAGGCTCAATGAGCACCGTCACGGTCACCGACGACAGCTTCGAACAGGACGTTCTGAGGGCCGACAAGCCCGTCCTGGTGGACTTCTGGGCCGAGTGGTGCGGCCCCTGCAAGCAGATCGCTCCGGCGCTGGAGCAGATCGCAGAGGAGCTGCACAACCAGGTCACGATCGCCAAGGTGAACATCGAGGACAGTCCCGCGACGCCCTCGCGCTACGGGGTGCGCGGCATCCCGACGATGATGCTGTTCAAGGGCGGCCAGATGGCCTCGATGAAGGTCGGCGCCATGCCCAAGCAGAAGATCCTTGAGTGGCTGAGCGAGACCGGCGTCAGCGCGTCGGCGGCTTAAGAGCGACCGTCAGCCGTTCTCCGGCGGAGCCGGGAGGATGGCCAACAGCTGGACGCGGAAGATGAGGACGCTGTCAGGCGGGATCGGGCCTGCGGCTTTCGCGCCGTAACCGAGTTCAGGCGGGACGTAGAGAATCCACTCGTCGCCCGGGCGCATGAGCTGCAGGGCCTCGGTCCAGCCGGGAATCACCCGGTCGAGGGGAAAGCTCAGCGGCTCGCCGCGGGCGAACGACGAATCGAACACCGTGCCGTTCACGAGCTTGCCTTCGTAGTTGACCTTGACCTCGTCGCCCGGCCCCGGATGCACGCCGCTGGCCGGCCCGGACGTCACGATCTTGTACTGAAGCCCCGACGGCAGCGTGACGACGCCGGCCGCCTTGGCGTTGTTCACCAGGAAGGTCTTCGACGCGGCCAGGTTGGCCGCCGTCTGGTCCGTCTGGGCGTGGCAGCCGCCCAGCGCGACAGCCGCCAACGCCATGGCGAACAGGGCCGCGCGCATCAGAGCGGCCTCGGCGGATAGCCGGCGGCGCGCAGGGCGTCGACCACCTCGCGCGTGTGCCGCGCGTCTCGGGTCTCGATCATGATGTCGAACTCCGCGCCCTTGGCCGGCACGTCGAGGGCGAGGCGATTGTGCGCCACCTCGACGATGTTGGCCCCGTGACTGCCGATGACGGCCGAGACGTTGGCGAGCAGGCCCGGGCGGTCGTCGCCGACGATCTTGAGCGACACCAGCCGCTTGTCGCGCACAAGCTCGCGGGTCAACACCGATGCCAGGAGGCGCGGGTCGATATTGCCGCCGGTGAGGATCAGCCCGACCTTCCTGCCCTTGAAACGATCGGGATGCTCGATCAGCGCCGCCAGCGAGGCCGCTCCGGCGCCTTCGCAGACGGTCTTCTCGACGTTGCAGTAGAGGGCGATGGCGCGCTCCAGCGACGGCTCCTCGACCAGGAGCACGTCGTCCAAGAGCGGCCGCACGACCGCGTAGGTGAGGTCGCCGACGCGCTTCACCTGGATGCCCTCGGCGATCGTCTGTCCGCCGTCGACGGCGGCGATGCCGCGCATGCGCGAGGTGAAGGAGGGAAAGCTGGCCGGCTCGACGCCGATGACGCTGATGTCCGGTTTGACGTGCTTGGCCGCGGTGGCGACTCCGGCGATCAGCCCACCGCCGCCGATGGGCACCGGCAACACCTCGAGATCGGGCGCGTCCTGGAGCATCTCCAGCGCGATCGTGCCCTGGCCGGCCATGACGTCGGCGTCGTCGAACGGGTGCACGAAGATGAGATCGCGCTCTTCGCAAAGCTGTTCCGCGCGGGCGGCGGCGTCTTCGTAGGTGTCGCCGTCGACGACCACCTCGGCGCCGAAGTCGCGGGTCTGCTGCACCTTCACGAACGGCGTCGCCTTCGGCATCACGATCGTGACCGGTATGCCGAGCTTCTGGCCGTGGAAGGCGAGGCCCTGGCTGTGGTTGCCGGCCGAGGCCGCGATCACGCCGCGGGCGCGGTCGTTCATCTGCAGCAGCTTGTTGAGCGCGCCGCGTTCCTTGAACGAGGCGGTGAACTGCAGGTTCTCGAATTTCACCCACACCTCGGCGCCCGTAATCTGCGACAGGGTCTTGGAGTGTCTGCAGGGCGTGCGTTCGATGTGCCCGTTCAGCCGCTCGGCGGCGGCCTCGATCTGGGCGAAGGCGAGGGTCATGGCTTTAAGGGGGAAAGAGGGGCTCGAAAAGAGCCGCGCAACCTAACGGCGGCTTGGCTTCACCGCAATCCGCGCCAGAGATCGAGCCTTCGCATGGCCTTGGCCGGCAAATCGGAGACGCCGGGCCACGGTAGCCGCTCGGCCGCCGCGCGCACGCCATACTGGGCGCCGCGCATCAGACTGGCCGGCGAGGGGCGGCCGACGAAGCCGTGCGCGACGGAGCGGCGCGCGTTCGACAGCTGCTGCTTGAACCGGTAGTCGCCGGCCCCGAGATCGAGCGCCTGGAACGGCGTCTGATCCATCCAGCGCAGGAGCTCCTGGAACAGGATGAGGCCAGGCGAGTAGCGCTCGAACGTCTCGTCGTGGGCGATGATCCAGGCGTGCAGCGTGCGCACGCCCCGCAGGTGGAAGTGGATCGCCGCCAGCTGGTCGCCGATGTGCAGCGTGAAGAGGGCGCCGCCGAAATCGCCGCCGTCGATGTCGTGCAGCGCGCGCAGGAGATCGACCGTCCAAGGCGCGTCGAAGATCACCGTCTGGCCGGTGTCGCGGTACTGGCGGCGCTTCCAGTCGAGCAACTGGTCGAAGGCCTTCGGGCAGCGGGCGAGCGCCTCGAAACGCACCGCGCCGACCTCGCGCTCGACCTTGCGGCGGCGCTTGTCGATGTCCTTGATCACGCCCGAGCCGGCCTCGCGCCGCTGGATCGCGTAGGCCTCGTAGCCGCCAGCGACGTCGATCACGTAGGAATCGGCCGCGCCGCGGACGAAGGGCCGGAACGTCGGCTGTTCGGCGAGCGTGTGGGAGAAGTCGAGCCGCTGGACGTCCAGCGCTTCGATGAGGCGTCTGGCCTCGACGCTGACGTTCGCCGGCGCGATCAGGCCCTGGTAGTCACACATCGGGGCGCCGACCGGCATGGCCGTCTGACCGACCACGCGGGCGGGGAAAAAGCCGACTGGATCGTCGCCCTCGCGCAGCACGACGACGCGGATCGCGCCGCGTCGGCCGGCCTGCACGCGCTCGACCGTCTGCGCCCACTCGGGCGCGAAGAAGGGGCTGTCCAGCGCCGGATCGGCAGCCTGAATCGCTCGCCAGGCCGCCACGTCGGTGGAGCGAAGGGCGTTCGGGCTGACGACGTCGAGCAACAAGAGCTGGTTCCTGGCGCGGCCGGTGGACAGGCGGCAACCTAGCGGGACACCGTTTCCCGATCGTGTAGGCCGGCCGCCGTCTCGGCCGGTCGGCTGCAACCATCATGCCGCGGGCGCGGGCAGGACGCGCAGCCGAATGAGCGGCGAAAAGAGGATGAATCCCTGCGCGGCGAGCAGGCCGGCAGCCCCGACGATCAGCGTCGGGCGAACGCCGAACGGCCCGGCGAGAAGGCCGCCGGCGACGGCGCCGACGATGGCCGCCGCGCCGCCCGCCGCCCGCATCGCCGCCCCGACTCGGCCGAGCAGCGCGTTTGGCAGCACCGACTGTTGCAGGCTCTTGGTTCCGATCAGCATGGCGACGCCGAAGCTGTCGCCGAGCAGCTGCGAGGCGACCATCATCGCGATGGCGACGAGCCGACCCTGGCCGGCGAGCGGGATCAGCAGCGCGCTCGCCGCCGAGACCACGGCCGAAACGACGACCGCCGGTCCGTAGCCGAGTCCGCGGCTGAGCGGCTGGAACACGAGCGCGCCGCCAAGCGCGCCCACGCCGCCCATGGCGATGATCACGCCCAGCAGGGCCGGCGAAAATCCAAGCGTGCGGATGGCGAAGACGACATAGAGCGTCTGGAAGAAGGCGCCGAAAAGGCCGGCGACGAGCCCGGCCAGGAACAGCGGCCGCACCAGCGGCTGGCGCAGCGCCACGACCAGCCCGATCGCGAGATCGGCACGCAGCGAGGTCTTCTGTTCCGTCGGCGGCGGGGCAGCTTCGCGGTGGCGAATGCCAGCGAGGAAGAGCGCGGAAACCAGATAAGTGGCCGCGTTCACGGCCATGGCGATCGGCGCGGTCAGGACCTGCACCAGGACGCCGGCCAGCGCCGGCCCGCCCATCTCGGCCACCGACTCGGTGACGCTGAGCTTGGCGTTGGCGTCCGTGAGGTCGCCGCGCCCGACGAGGCTCGGCAGGTAGGCGTGGTCGGCGATGTCGAACAGCACGCTCGCCGCCCCCACCACGAAGGCGACCAGGTACAGCGCCGGCATCGCCAGCCAATGCATCAGCGCCCCGATGGGGACGACGATCAGCACGGCCGCGCGCAAGAGATCGGTCCCGATGAGGACGGCCCTGCGGCGCGTGCGGTCGACGAAGCCGCCAGCGGTCAGGCCGACGATCAGGCTGGGACCGAGCGTCAGCGCCGCCAGCACGCCGAGCTGAGCAGGCGTCGCGCGCACGCTCAGCACCGCGGCCAGCGGCAGCCCCTCGCGGGTGATGCGCGCGCCGAAGTCGGAGACGGTCTGCGCGCCCCACAGCTTCAGAAAATCGCCGTGCCGCCAAAGCGGCCCGCGCGGCCGCAGCGCCACGTGATCATCCCCCAGTCTCTGAAGAGGCGCTTGTTCCGCCTTCGCGCGGCGCGGCGCAAGAGCGGCGGCTTGACGAATCGATAAGCGAGGGCTTATGCATTTGCCGTGCCGCCCGAAGCCGCCCTCTTCCGCACTCTGGCCGACCCCACCCGCAGGGCGGTGTTCGAGCGGTTGAGCGCCGGTGAAATGACCGTCTCGGACCTGCGCAGCGGGTTTTCAGTCTCACAGCCGGCGATTTCGCAGCACCTGGCGGCGCTGAAGGCGGCGGGCCTGGTCCGTGAGCGGCGCGCCGGCCGCAACGCCTATTACCGCCAGAGCCCGGAGGGACTTGCCCCGCTGTCGGCCTGGGTCGACCGTTACCGCGCCTTCTGGCCCGAGCGCCTGGGTCGCCTGAGAGACGTCTTGAAGGACATGCCATGAGCGACGAAACCATCGTCATCGACTGCGACCTCGACGAGCCGCCGGCCAAGGTGTGGCGCGCCGTGACCGAGCCCGCGCTACTGGACCGCTGGCTGCCGGAGGCGGCCGAGCAGGCGGAGGTGGTTGAGGCCGATCCGGGCGAGCGGCTGCGCCTGGTCTGGCGCGACCGCGACGAGGCCGGGGGCGTCATCGAGAGCGACGTCACCTTCACCCTGACGCCGATGATCACCGGCGGCACGCGGCTGCGCGTGGTGCACGACGGCTTCGCCCGCACGCCGACGCTGGCGAGGGCCCTCGTTCGCCTGCCGAACGCGCTTCGCCGGCCGGCCATCCTTGGGAGCCTGGCATGGGCGGCGTGATGGCCAACCTCATCCCGATGGTGATCGAGGAGTCGAGCCGCGGCGAGCGGGCCTTCGACATCTATTCCCGCCTGCTGCGCGAGCGGGTCGTGTTCCTGAACGGGCCGGTCGAGGACGGCATGGCGGCGCTGGTCTGCGCCCAGCTGCTCTATCTGGAGGCGGAGCATCCGAAGAAGGACATCAACCTCTACATCAACTCGCCGGGCGGGTCGGTGACGGCCGGCTTCGCCATCTACGACACCATGCGTTACATCAAGAGCCCCGTGGCGACCTTCGCAATGGGCTTCGCCGCCTCGATGGGCTCCTTCCTGCTGATGGCCGGCGAAAAGGGCCAGCGCGTCTGCCTGCCCAACACGCGCATCGTCCTGCACCAGCCGTCCGGGGGCTTCCAGGGCCAGGCGTCCGACATCGAGCGCCACGCCGAGGACGTGCTGGAAACCAAGCGGCGGATGACTCGCCTCTACGCCGAGCACTGCGGCCGCACCTACGAGGAGGTCGAGCGCGCCCTCGACCGCGACAACTTCCTCAGCGCCGACCAGGCGCTGGCCTTCGGCCTCGTCGACCGCATCGAGAGCGTGAGGGCGGACGCGGCTTAGCTTCGCCGGTCTGGCGAAGCGCTGATACATCAATCTATCTTGATTCATCGACTGCGATTGATGTATCAAGACGCCGATGACCGCGTCCCAGCGCCCTGCCGATGTTCCGCCGCCCGCGTTTCTGCAGTTGGCCGGACACCCTTTGCGTTGGCGTCTGCTGGGCGAACTGGCCAGAAGCGACCGGATGGTCCACGAGCTGACCGGGCTCGTCGGCGAGCCGCAGAACCTGGTCTCCTACCATCTGGGCAAGCTGCGGGACGGGCGCCTCGTTTCGTCGCGGCGCAGCGCCGCGGACCGCCGCGACGCCTACTACGCGCTCGATCTCGCGCGGGTCGGCGAGCTGTTGTCGGCGGCCGGCGGCGCCTTGCACCCTGGGCTGCGCCTGGCACCGCCCCGGCGTGAGGAAGCGCCGGGCGGTCCGGTGCGGGTGCTGTTCCTCTGCACCGGCAACAGCGCGCGCTCGCCGATGGCCGCGGCGCTGGCGCGGGCGCGGTCGGGCGGCGCCGTCGAGGCGGTGAGCGCCGGCAGCCACCCGAGACCCGTGCACCCCAACGCGGTGCGGGTCATGCGCGAGACGTTCGGCCTCGATTTGGCCGCTCACACGCCCCAGCGCCTGGACGCGTTCGCCGGCCAGCGTTTCGACTGGGTGATCAGCCTGTGCGACCGGGTCCGCGAAGCGTGCCCGCCGTTCCCTGGCGACCCGCAAACCATCCACTGGAGCATCGCCAACCCGGCGACCGGCAACGGCGACGACGTCACCTACCCGCTGTTCCAGGAAACCGCGGCGGAGCTCGCGACCCGCATCGCCTTCCTGTTCGCCGTGCTCGCCGATCGAACTGCCGCAGACTGACAACCGAAGGAAAAGCCCGATGCCCGATCCGACCGACATCGTGAACGTCCGCTACATGGTCGACGACGTGCAGGCGTGCGTCGACTGGTACGTCGGCCATTTCGGCTTCAAAGTGGTCATCTCCTCCCCGGCCTTCGGCTCGGTGGAGCGCGGCCATCTCAGGCTGTTGCTGAGCGGCAAAGCCAGCTCCGCCGGCCGGCCGATGCCGGATGGCCGCCAGCCGGCGCCCGGCGGCTGGACCCGCTTCCAGGTGATCGTTGACGACATCGCCGCCGAGGCCGAGCGCCTGCGCGCCCGCGGCGTGACCTTCCGCAACGAGATCGTCACCGGGCCGGGCGGATCGCAGATCCTGGCGGAAGATCCCTCGGGCAACCCGGTCGAGCTGTTCCAACCGGCCCGATGACGCATTCAGGTTTGGTCGCTGGCGCGCCCGGCGTTCTGGTCGCGGCCGGCGGCTACTCCCGAGCCGCCGGCGACCCGGCCGCTGGCTGAGCGATCGGGGGCAGGGACTTGATGTAGACGCCGATGGCCGCGCGGTCGTCGTCGCTGAGCTGGGAGGTGCTGCGGACCACCTCGGTCATCGGCCCACCGACGCGGTCGCTGTCGGGGGTGAAGCCGCTGCGCAGCATCTCGGCGATGGCGTCGTCGGTCCAGGCGTCCAGGCCGGCCTGTGTGATGTTCGGAAAGCCGAGCACGCCGAAATCGTTGTGATTGCCGGCGAAGCGTTTGTTGGCCTCGATCGCGCCGAAGACGTTGCGGGGGCTGTGGCACTCGGCGCAGTGCGCCGGACCGTTCACCAGGTAGGCGCCGCGGTTCCACGCGGCCGACTTGGTCGGATCGGGCGTGAAGGTCTTGCCGTCGAGGTAGAGCAGCTTCCAACCGCCCATCAGCCGACGGATGTTGTACGGGAAAGCCAGCTTCGCATCCGGCGCCCGCCCGCTCACAGCCGGCAGGGTCTTGAGGTAGGCGAAGAGGTCGCGCATGTCGCCCGTGCTCATCCGCTGGAACGACGCGTACGGGAAGATCGGATAGAGGTGCTCGCCGCCCGGCGCGACGCCGTACTTCATCGCGGTGACGAACTGCGCTTCCGTCCACCCGCCGATGCCGTCGTGCGCGTCGGACGAGATGTTGGGCGCGTAGAAGGTCCCGAATTTGGAGACCAGCGCCAGCCCGCCGCCCAGCCGATTGGAGTCGCTCTGGCGCGGCACGGCGTGGCAGCCGGCGCAGTCGCCGGCGAAGAACATCGTCCTGCCGTTGTCGAGGTTCGGCGTGTGCGGCCCGAGATCGGCGGCCGAGATGGTGCGCGGACTGGTGACGATCCAAAAGACGGCGAGGCCCGCCGCGGCGATCGCCGCGAACGCGAGAAGAGCCTGCAGGCGCCGGCGCCGGCGCCGGATGGGGTGTGCGGTTGTGCTGCTCGTCATCGTCAGCTCTCCAGCGTCGCGTCGACGAGGGCCAGGCGGCGCTGGCCGGCATGGAAGCTGACCGTGGTCGCCCCCAGCACGCTGCGCAGCCGGTTGGCGGCGATCTTCTTCGGCCCCGGTTTCGGCGCGGACCCAGGGGCTGGCTGTGGGAAAGCCGTCGACATGGCCGTGTGGAAGGCGACGTTGCCTTCCACCTTCTGCAGCACCTGGTGGATGTGGCCGTTCAGCACGGTCACCGAGCCGAACCGCCGCAAGAGCGTCAGCGCGCGGGCCCCGTCCTGGGTGCCCCACCCCCAGGTCGGATAGGCGGCCCAGAGCGGGACGTGGGCCATGACGACAATCGGGGTGGACGCCGCGCGCCCGCGCAAGTCGTCAGCGATCCAAGCCAGCTGGTCCTCGCCCAGAACGCCGAGGCCGCCGGCCTTCGGACCGGGATCGTCGATATAGACCTCGCCGAGGTCGCGCCCGCTCATGTCGACGTTGACGAGGGCGATGAAGTGCACGCCGCCCACGTCGAAGCTGTACCAGCCGGCGCCCTTGGCGCCCGCCCCGTAGCGCTCGCGGTACATCGACATCTCCGGATCGAGCAGGTCGTGCTCGCCGGGAACGAACCGGGTGGCGAGCCCGGCGCCCGAGATGATCTGCGCCGCGTCGTCGAACTCGCGCGGATGGGAAAGGTGGGTGATGTCGCCCGTGTGGATCATGAACGCGGGCTTGGACGGCATGGCCGCGATCCGCCCCACCACCTCGGTCAGCGTGCCCCTTGGATCCGGGTTCACCGGCTTGGCGAAGCCGATGTGGCTGTCGCTGATCTGAACGAACGTGAGCGCGCCGGCGGTCTGGGCTTGCGCCTCGCCAAGCAAGCCGACGGCGTAGGGGATGCCGCCGGCCAGGCCCCAGACCACGCCGGCCCCCGCCCACGGGGCGCAGGCCATCAGCTTGCGGCGCGTCACGCCGCCCGTTTCGTCGTCCCGCTCGTGCTTCGCCATGGTGTCTCTGCCCTGTCTCTCTGAGGAGAGACGGGCGGCGCACGGCGTTTATTCCCGGTTGGCCCTTTGGGTGCGCGCCACTGCGGCATCCGCGCGTTGGCGCCGCCGGTGAACCGGCGACGCGCTAGGCCGCGGCGAGCGGGGCAGGGCCGATGTAGACGGACTGCGGGCGGATGAGGCGGCCGCCGGCGACCTGCTCGCGGGCGTGGGCGACCCAGCCGGCGACGCGCCCGATGGCGAAGACACAGGTGAAGGCGTCGGGTGGGAAGGCCAGAGCTTCGAGCAAGAGCGCGGTGTAGAGTTCGACGTTGGTCTGCAGCGACCGGTCGGGCTTGCGCTCCTTGAGGACGGCGAGCGCCGCGGACTCGACCGCCTCGGCGAACGCCAGGCGGCCCGGCAGGACATTGGAGCCTTCGCCCAGCACCTTGACCGCGCGCTTGAGCGCATCGGCCCGCGGGTCGCGCACGCGGTAAACGCGGTGACCGAAGCCCATCAGCCGGTCGCCGCGGTCGAGCGCCGCTTCCAGCCAGGCGCGGGCGTTCTCGGGCTCTCCGATGGAATCCAGCATCTCGATCACCGGCCCCGGCGCGCCGCCGTGCAGCGGGCCCTTGAGCGCGCTGATGCCGGCGACGACGGCCGAGGTCAGGCCGGCGCGGGTGGAGGCCACCACGCGGGCGGCGAACGTCGAGGCGTTCAGCCCGTGGTCGCAGACGGTGACCAGATAGGCGTTGAGGGCGTCGACCTCGGCGGGAGCGGCGGCGTGCCCCTTGATCATGCGCAGCACGTCGGCGGCGTGGCCGAGTTTGGGGTCGGGAGCGAGCGGGGCCTCGCCGGCCCTTCGCCGCGAGACCGCCGGCGTGAACACCGCCGGCGCGGCGATCAGGCGAAGGGCGATGTCGAGATCGTCGCCGTCGGCAAGGCGGGCGGTGAGCGCGCGAACGCCTTCGATCGTACCCAGCCGCAGCAGCCGGTCGTCGAGCGCGGCAACCTCGGCGAACACCTCGGCGCGGGCGTGGCCGAGCGCGGCGGCGAGGCCGTCGGCGTCAGGGAGGTCGTCGAAAAACCCGTCGAGCAGCAGATGCGTCGCCTGCTCGGCCGTCACGTGACCGGAGAGGGCGCTGACCGGATAGCCGCGGATGACCAGCCGGCCGGCCTCGCCGTCGACTTCGGAGAGCACGGTTTCAGCGGCGACGACGCCTTCGAGACCATCGGACATGGCGAAACTCCTTCTCGTTCAGCTTTGCCATTTGCGATCGTCCGCGCTATGGTCAATCTTGATCAAGTGAATCAATATCACGAATGACTGATTGGCTCTCCGCCGCCGACGCGCGGGCCCGGCTGAACGTCCGGCCGCAGACGCTCTACGCCTACGCGAGCCGCGGGCGGCTGGAGGCGCGGCCCGATCCGGACGACCCGCGCCGCAGCCAGTACCGCGCCGCCGACGTCGCGCGGCTGGAGCTGCGCAAGGCGCGCGGGCGCAAGGCCGCGACGGTGGCCGAGGACGCCATCGCCTGGGGCGAGCCGGTGCTGGCCTCTTCGATCACGACGGTGATCGAGGGGCGGCTCTACTACCGCGGCCGCGACGCGGTCGTGCTGGCGGAGACCGAGACGCTGGAGAGCGTCGCGCGCTTGCTGCGCGGCGGCGACGGCGTGCGGATGAAGGTGCGCGAAAGCCGCTTTGCGGTCCCGCATGGCGATCCACGCGAGCGGCTGTTCGCGGTGCTGGCCGAGCGGGCGGCGATCGACCAGCCGACGCGACGCCGGGCGCCGATCGTGCTGGCGGCGGAAGGCGCGAGCCTTCTGGACGCGGCCGCCGACGCGGTCGCCGGCCGCCACATCGAAGGGCCGATCCACGAGCGGCTGGCGGCGGCCTGGGAGACCGGGCCGGCCGGTCCGGATCTCGTTCGCCGCGCGCTGGTGCTGCTGGCCGACCATGAACTGAACCCGTCCACCTTCGCGGCGCGCGTCGCCGCGTCCACCGGTGCGTCGCTGGCGGCGGCGTGCCTGGCTGGCCTCGCCGCCCTCTCGGGGCCGCTGCACGGCGGCATGACCGCCCGCGTCGCCCGCTTCATCGCCGAGGCGGCGGAGGCCGATCCGGAGACGGCGCTGGCCGCCCGCATCGCCGAGGACCTGCCGATCCCCGGCTTCGGCCATCAGCTCTACCCGGCCGGCGACCCGCGGGCGAAGGCGCTGCTGGACGCAATCGACGTCCCGCCCGCCTATGAGGCGGTGCGCGCCGCCGGCGAGCGGCTGACCGGCATCGGGGCCAACGTCGACTTCGCCCTGACGGCGCTGGCCGTGGCGCTCGATCTGCCGGAGGGGGCGCCGTTCCTGCTGTTCGCCATCGCGCGCATGGCCGGCTGGCAGGCGCACGCGCTGGAACAGATCGCCAGCGGGCGGCCGATTCGGCCTCGCGCGCGCTACATTGGCCCCGACCCGTCGCCCTGAAACATTCCGGCGACGCGAGTCGCGGCTAGCCCTTGCGCCGATCCCCGCGAAGCATGTTACGAGCCGCCAATGCCCGACTGGTTGACCGCGATCGTTCTTGGCGTCGTCGAGGGCCTGACCGAGTTCGTCCCGGTCTCCTCGACGGGCCACCTGATCCTGACGAAGACGCTTTTGAACCTGCCCGAGGTTCCCTGGGACGTCTTCATCGTGCTGATCCAGCTGGGCGCGATCCTGGCGGTGGTGCTGCTCTATTTTCAGCGTCTGTGGACGGTGTTCATCCGCCTGCCGTCGGACCCGAACGCCCGGCGTTTCGCGCTCTCGGTGATCATCGCCTTCCTGCCGGCGGCCATCCTCGGCTTCCTGTTCGAGAAGAAGATCGAAGGCGCGTTCGAGAACCCGAAGCTGATCTGCCTCTCGTTGCTGATCGGCGGCGTCGTGCTGTGGGTCGTCGACTTCTGGCGGCCGGAGCCGAAGTACGAAGACGCAATGCGCTATCCCCTGGGGCTGGCGGCCATCATCGGCGCCTTCCAATGCCTGTCGCTGATCCCCGGCGTCTCGCGGTCGGGCTCGACCATCGTCGGCGCGCTGCTGTTCCGCAGCGACCGGCGGGCCGCGGCGGAGTTTAGTTTCTTCCTCGCCATCCCGACCATGGTCGGCGCGTTTTCGCTGGACGCCTGGAAGCACCGCTCGATGATCAATCTGCAGTACGGCGGGATCATCGCCATCGGCTTCGTGGTCTCGTTCCTCGTCGGCCTGGTCGTGGTGCGCTTCCTGCTCGACTTCGTGTCGACGCGCGGCTTCCGGCCCTTCGCCTGGTGGCGCGTGATCGTCGGCGCCGGCGGCCTGATTCTGCTGACGGCGCTCGGGCGCTAGGCCGAGGCGCTCACCAGATCCGCATACTGGCCGCCCTTGCGGTAGCGGCCGAGATAGGTGGGCAGGATGGCCTCGAGCCCCGTCGGGTGGGCGCCCAGCGCCTCGAGCCCCTCGGCGTCCTCGGCGACCACGATGTCTGAGCGCAACGCCGCCACCTGATCGCTGGTGATGACGGGCGGCATGATAAGCGCCTGCACATCGCCAGCCGCGCCCAGGACACGGGCGATCGGAAAGGGCACGGGCGCCAGCCAGCGTTTGCGGCCGATCGCCGCCAGCAGCATCCGCATCAGCGCCTCGAAGCTGTAGACGCCCGGGCCGCCGAGTTCGAACGTCCGGCCGGCCGTGGCCGGGTCGGCGAGCACCGCCGCGACGGCGGCGGCGACGTCGCCGACGAACACCGGCTGGATGCGCGTCTTGCCCCCGCCGATCAGCGGCAGCGCCGGGGCCATGAGCGCCATCACGGCGAAGCGGTTGAAGAAGTGGTCGCCGGGCCCGAACACGATCGAAGGGCGAAGGATGGTCGCGCCGGGAAAGGCCGCTCGCACGGCCGCCTCGCCCTCGGCCTTGCTGCGCGCGTACTTCGAGGTCGCGTCGGCGGCGGCCCCGATGGCCGAAATGTGCACGAGGCGCGTGGCGCCGGCCTTGGCCGCCGCCTCGGCGACGGTCTGCGCGCCCATCACGTGCACGCTCTGAAAGCGCTGGCGGCCGCGTTCGGCCACCACGCCGACCAGGTTCACGCAAGCCTGGGCGCCCTCGAGTGCGCGGCCCACGGAGGCCGGCGCGCGGACGTTCGCCTGCACCACCTCGATCTGGCCGACCGCGCCCAGCATGCGCAGTCGGTAGCCGCGTCCGGGCTGGCGCATCGCCGCCCGCACCCGCCAGCCGCGCTTGGCGAGGGCCCGGACCACCTGCGCGCCCACAAAGCCCGACGCGCCGAACACCGTCACCAATCCCTGCATCGAAAACGTCCTGGCCCGAATCCGCGCGCTAGCGGATAGCCCGCCCACTCGGACCGCGCAATCGCGGCCGCCGCGCCGCTCGACCCCCGGTTCGTTCGCTTGAACCTCGCTATCGATGCGGTAGCGTGGCGTCGAACAGGGGGCAGACAAGATGGCGGAAGCCAACCCGAACCGCTTCGACTTCGGCGCGGCGATCAGCGGGACGTTCGCCGCGTTTGCGCAGAACTGGGCGCTCTACATTGGCCTGGCGGCCTTGTTTGTCACGTTGCCGACGCTGCTCGCCGGCTGGGGACTGATGCTGCTGACGCAGAGCGACCCGACCGCGGACCTGCGCGCCGCCGATCTGATCGACACCTATGCGAAGGCCGCGGTCGCCAGCATCGGCTCCGGCGCCGTGCGCGGCGCGGTCATCTATGGCGCTGGCGCTCACTTCGCCGGCCGTCGGGCGAGCGCCAGCCAATGTCTGTCGACGGGGATGCGGGAGTGGTTCCCGCTGTTCGGCCAGAGCTGGCTCGCGGGCCTGGCGATCGGGGCCGCTTCGCTGGCGCTGATCGTGCCCGGGATCATCCTGGCGATGATGTGGTACGTGATCGGCCCGGTGCGCGTGCTCGAGCGGCGCGAGGTGACCGCCTGCTTCGGGCGAAGTGCGGACCTGACCAGGGGCCATCGCTGGATCCTCTTCGGCTTCGCGATCCTGGTGTCGGTGATGACCTTCTTCGTCTCGCTGCTGATCGGCTTCGCGATCGGGCTGGGCATCGGCCTCACCGGCGGCGCGCCGGCCTTCACCCAGATGGGGCAGTTGGTCGCCGTGCCGCTGGCCTACCTGCTGACCTTCCCGTTCGAGGCGGCGGCGAGCGCGTCGGCCTACAACCAGCTCGCGCCCACCGGCGAAGCGGAGCAGCTGGCGCAGGTGTTCGCCTAAGTCCTACGCCGCCAACCCCGCCGACTGCATCAGCGCCTTCACCCGATCGACAGCGTCGGGGGCCTTGGCGATCTCGGCGCGGACTTCCGGCGCGCGCATCAGGCGCAGCGCTTCAGCGCGGGCGCGATCAGCGGCCGGGCCCCTTGGCGCGGTCTCGGCGGCCGCGAGGCGGAGCAGGAGCGTGAGGCGGTTGATCACCGGGGCGGTGGCCCGCGCCAGTTGCTGCGTCAGCCGCGCGTCGGCCTCGACCATGCCGCCGACCTCGCCGATCTTGAGGGCGATGGGCTGGGCCTCCTCCTCGACGAAGCCGCAGCGGAAGACGGCGCGCTGAAGGTCGGCCAGCGCCGCGAGCTTGGTCGCCGCCGAGTCGGGCCCGCTGCGCAGGTCGGTTTCGAAGCGGAGCGCGCTGACGTTGGCCTGCACCCAGCGGCTGGCCTGGCGCTTGTTGGCCGCGCCGGTGACGTTTTCGGAGAGCCAGAGCAGCGCTTCCACCTCGCCCAAAAGGCTGCGGTCGTGGCCAAGATAGGCTTCGACGAAGTCGCCGCGCACCAGCGTGCGCGAGCGGCAGACGAACGCCTCCTGCACCTCCTCCATGGTCAGGATGCGTCCCGCCGCGGTGGTGAGCGACATGGCCAGCGCCCGCAGCATGATGATCTCGCCCTCAGCGTCGGAGGGTCTGAGCCGCTTTGGGCCCATCAGTTCGTGCAGGACGCGGTGGGCGATGGCGGCGCGGACGTTCTCGAAATACGGTCCGTCGAGCCAGTTGGCCAGGCGCGCGGCCGGCCCCTGCAGCAGCGGCATCACCTTGGCCACGGCCGGCTCGATGGAGATGAGCGCGTCGACCGACTCCGCCGCCGCCAGCCGCGTCATCGCCGCCAGCGCGCCGCCGAGGTCGAGGTGAACCCCGAGGAGCTCCATCACCCCGGCCCGGGCGCCGAGAATCTCCGCCAGCGGAATCTCGAGCACTTGGAAGGCGAGCGCGCGTGCGGTCGGGTCGCGCGGGGCTCCGTCGGCAAGGTCAAGCAGGCGGTTCACCTTAGCGCTCCAGCTGGAGCCCGAGGCCATGGCGGCCGCGACGCCGCCGCCAAGCAGGTACTCAGCCTCAGGGGAGCCGGCCAGCCGCTCGGCCGCTGCGGCGAAGGGTTCCTTCTCGAAATTCGGGAAGCGACTCTTGCGGTCGTCGCGCATCACCCGGTCGATCGTCGCCTGCACCAGCGTCTGGAAGTGGCGGATGATGTGGTGGACGGTTTTGCCGCGCGCCTGCGCCTCGGGGATGGCGACTTTCTGGATGGCGTGCTGCAGCTCCAGCCCCGTCGCCTCCATCTTCTCGATCAGGTCGGCGCGATGCAGCAGTTCGAACGGCGTCGCCTTCTGCCGGCCAAGCCAGCCTTCCAGGAGACGGCCGATCCGGTCGCGGGCGTGGATGGTGTAGAGATCCTGCGGGCTCACGCAGAGCGGCTCGAGCCCCTCCGTCGGCGCCTTGGCCTTTCCCTTGTCGGGCTCGCCCTTGTTCAGGATGGTGACGGTCTTGAATTCGCGCGTTTCGTCGTCGAGGGTCTCTTTTGTCACCTTGACGGAGATGGCGCGGCCTTCGGCCAGCATCTCCTCCGCCGACTCGATGGCGCGGGTGCGATCCTCCGTCGCCAGTTCGAGCGACCACGACGAGCCGTGCTGGCGGCGCGCGAAAAGCTCGAAGTGAATCTGATCGCGGCCCACCGGCTGCCCCCCTGCGCGGATGGGCCCTACGATGCGGCCATTAGGCTTAAGACGCCGTTGAGAACGGTTTACGCCACAGTTTCGCCTGGGCGCATTGCTCCAAGGGCGCCCGGTCAGTAGCTTTCGCTTCTGGATTTCCGGTCTTGGAACACGCGGATGGCGAAAATCACCCTGGTGGACGACGACGAAAACATCGTCACCTCCGTGTCGCTGGCGCTCGAGAGCCTGGGGCACAAAGTTAAAGGCTACTACGACGGGGCGACCGGACTTGCGGCTCTGGAAAGCGACCCGCCGGATTTGGCCATCCTCGATGTGAAGATGCCGCGCCTGGACGGGATGGAGGTGCTGCGGCGCCTCAGGCAGAACTCCGAGCTGCCGGTCATCATCCTCACCTCGAAGGACGAGGAGATCGACGAGATCCTCGGCTTCAACCTCGGCGCGGATGACTACATCCACAAGCCGTTCAGCCAGCGGCTCCTGATCGAGCGGGTCAAGGCGGTGCTGAGGCGCGGCGAAGGCGGCGACCGCGATGCGGCGGCAACGGCCGGCGCGACCGGCAAGGCGATCCGCCGCGGCCGTCTCACGCTCGACCCGGCCCGCCACGACTGCCTGTGGGACGGCAAGCCGGTGAAGCTGACGGTGACCGAGTTCCTGCTGCTGCAGTCCCTGGCCCAGCGGCCGGGGTTCGTGAAGAGCCGCGACAACCTCATGGACGCCGCCTACGACGATCAGGTCTACGTCGACGACCGCACGATCGACAGCCATGTAAAACGCATGCGGCGGAAATTCCGCCAGGTCGACGCGGAGTTCGACGCAATCGAAACCCTCTATGGCGTCGGTTACCGCTACCGCGAAGCCTGAGCGGACGGACCAGCGGCGGTGGCGGCTGCCCGGGTCGCGCATCGGCCGGCTGATCGTCACGCTGAACGTGCTTGGCCTGGCCATCCTCATAGGCGGGACACTGGTCCTGAACGAGCTGCGACGCGGCCTGGTCACCGCCGAGATCGACAGCTTGACGACGCAGGGGCGCTTCATCGCCAACGTGATCGAACAGGCCGCGACGGTCGGCGATCCCACGCCGGCGATGGACCCCGATCGCGCCCGCGACACGCTGCAGCTGTTGTTCGTTCAGGGGTCGCAGCGCGCGCGAATCTACGACGACCAGGGCGGGCTGGTCGCAGACAGCTATGTCCTGAACGATCGCATCGATGTGCGTCCCCTGCCGCCCGCGCACCGCCCCGGCGAGATCGTCTGGCATTTCGACCTGTTCAACTCCGGCAGCCAGCAGGCGGCCCAGCGCACCGCGGGCGCGGCCCTGCAGGCCGAGGTCAATCAGGCGATGAAGGGCGAGACGGTGCGCGAGCTCCGGCCCGGCCCGAACGGCGGGCTCGTGGTCTCGGTCTCCATCCCCATCCAGAAGGTGCAGGCTGTGCTCGGCGTGCTCACGCTCGAAAGCGGGGACGTCGATCAGATCGTCGCGGCGCAACGCCTGGCGCAGGTGCCGTTCATCGTCATCGCCGTCCTCGTCACGCTCGCCTCATCCTTTCTCCTGAGCCGGCTGATCGCCGGGCCGGTGTTGCGCCTCGCCCATGCCGCCGACAGCGTGACCGCCCAGCGCGCCCGCGCCATCTCGCTGCCCGACATCGCCAATCGGGCTGACGAACTGGGCGACCTCGGGCGGTCGCTGGAAACGATGACACAGACGCTGTCGGAGCGGATGGACGCCATCGAGGGGTTCGCCGCCGACGTTGCGCACGAGATCCGCAACCCGCTGACCTCGATCCGCTCGGCGGTCGAAACTCTCGAGATGATCGACGACCCGACAGCGCGGACGAGGTTGAGTCAGGTCCTGAAGCACGACGTGGGCCGGCTAGACCGGCTGATCACCGACATCTCGAACGCCTCGCGCCTCGACGCGGAGCTGTCGCGCGAACCGCCGCGGCCAGTGGACTTGGAGGAGCTGCTGGCGCGTCTGGTGGATCTCTACGGTCAGGCGGCCAAGCCGGGCGATCCGCCCGTTCGCTTCCTGTCCGGCGGCGGCGAACCGCTGACGGTGCGGGCGCGCGAAGGCCCGCTGAGCCAAGTCTTCCGCAACCTGATCGACAACGCGCGCTCGTTCACGGTCCTGTCCACGCTGCCGAATCCGGAGGTGCGGGTGACGCTCGAGCGCGCGGGCCGCCAAGTCGTCGCTGCGGTCGAGGACGACGGCCCCGGCATCCCGCAGGAGAACCTCGAGACCGTCTTCGGGCGCTTCTACACGTCGCGGCCGCGCGGCGCCGCGTTCGGCGTCCACTCGGGCCTTGGCCTGCCGATCGCACGCCAGATCGTCGAGGCGCACGGCGGCCGCATCCGCGCCGAGAATCGCACCGGCGCCGATGGGCGCATCGCCGGCGCGCGCCTGGTCATCACCTTGCCGGCGGCCGTCGCCGCATGATCCTGCACGCCGGCCTGATCGCGCTGCGCGGGCGCGGCCGCTGGCGCGGCGTGCTGATCGAGGGCGACTCCGGCGCCGGCAAGAGCGACCTCGCGCTCCGCGCCCTCGCGAGCGGCTGGCGCCTCGTCGCCGACGACCGCACGCTGATCTGGACGTCGGACGGGCGCCTTTTCGGCCGCGCGCCCGACCCGTTGGCCGGCCTGATCGAGGCGCGGGGGCTCGGCGTTCTGCCGGCGCGGGCCCTCGCCTTCGCCGAAGTCGAGCTCGTGGCCCACTGCTGCACGGTGGTCGAACGCGCGCCCGAGCTGGCCTGCGAGCGCCTCCTCGACCTCACCTTGCCGCGCCTCGGCATCGTCGCTTTCGAAGAGTCGGCGCCGCTGAAACTCGCCCACGCCTTGAGCCTGTTGGACTCAGGCGCCAATCGGCGTATCAAGCGCCCCGCGCCGGCGGGACCCACGCCGGGCGCGGGAGGGGTCCCGTGAGGTTTCCTGTATGATCGGCCTCGTGATCGTCACGCACGGGCGCCTTGCGGCCGAGTTCGTCTCCGCGATGGAGCATGTGGTGGGACCGCAAGTCGGGGTCGAGGCGGTCTGCATCGGGCCCGACGACGACATGGAGGCCCGGCGCCGCGACATCCTGAAGGCCGCCGCCGCAGTCGACCAGGGCCAGGGCGTCATCCTCTTGACGGACATGTTCGGCGGCACGCCGTCGAACCTCGCCATCTCGGTGATGGAGCAGACCCACGCCGAAGTGATCGCGGGGCTGAACCTGCCCATGCTGATCAAGCTCGCCGGCGTGCGGGCGAGGGAGCCGCTGGCGGCTTGCGTCGCCTACGCGCAGGAAGCGGGCCGGAAGTACATCTCCGTCGCCTCCTACGTGCTCGCCGGCGAGAAGTAGTCTGAGCCGGCCAGGATGAAGGCGGCCGCCACCGTCGAGATCGTCAACGAGCGCGGCCTCCACGCCCGCGCGTCTGCGAAGTTCGTCAAGCTGGCCGGCGAATTCGACGCCGAGGTGACCGTCACGCGCGACAACCAGACGGTCGACGCCCGCTCGATCATGGGGCTGATGATGCTGGCCGCCGGCCCGGGATCGACGATCGTCATCGAGGCCGAGGGCCCGGACGCGCAGGCGGCGGTCGATGCGCTGAAGGATCTCATCGCCACCCGCTTCGACGAGGATCGCTGAACGGCGCGAGCGCGTTTTTAGCTCGCGCGGCGAGGGCGGGCGTGCACCATGGGCGGTCGAGGCAGCGGACGCTCGCTAAGGATGGAGATCGAACTCAAGTTCGAGGTTGACGCCGGCGCCGCCGAGCAGCTCAGGCGCGCGCTGAAGCTGCCTGCGCGGCCGAAGGCGTTGCGCTCGGTCTACTTCGACACGCCGGACGCGCAGCTGCGCGCCGCCGGCGTCGCGCTGCGCGTGCGTGACGACGGGCGCCGCTTCGTACAGACCGTGAAGGCGGCCGGAACAGGCATCGCGCGCGGCGAGTGGGAGCGGGTGCTCGCGGGTCCGGAGCCCGACCTGGCCGGGGCCGCAGACACCCCGCTCGCGGGCGCGCTGAACGGCTGCGCCGACGCGCTCGCGCCGGCGTTCGAGACGCGTGTGGATCGGGTCGTGCGCAAGCTTCTCGTCCATGGCGCGACTGTCGAGGCGGCGCTCGATCGCGGTGTGATCGTGGCCGGCGCGGACGATGCGCCGATCCTGGAGCTGGAACTGGAGCTGAAGGCCGGCGAGCCGTGCGCCCTGTTCGCGCTCGCCCGCGAGCTCTCGGCGATCGCGCCGATGAACCTGTCGTTCCTGAGCAAGGCCGAGCGCGGGTACGCGCTGATCGGCGGCGAGGCGCTGGCGCCGGTCAAGGCGCGCGACGCCGACCTGGCGGCGGACGATGACGCGGCCGCGGCCTTCAAAGGCATCGCGGTCGGCGCGCTGGCGCAGGTCGCCGCCAATGCGCGCGTGCTCCGGCACGCGCGGCGTATCGAGGCCCTGCACCAGTTGCGCGTCGGCGCGCGGCGGCTGCGCAGCGCCCTCTCGCTGTTCAAGCCGATGCTGGCCGACGGCGCCGTGGACCGGATCAAGGCCGAGCTGAAGTGGCTGACCAAGGAGCTCGACGACGCGCGCAACCTCGACGTCTTCATCACCGAAACCTTCCGCCCGGCGGCGAAACGCCACCGCGACTGGGCCGGCCTGCCCGCGCTCGGCCGGGCGTTGATCACGGCCCAGACCAAGGCCTACGACCGCGCCGAGGCGGCGCTGGCGTCGGAGCGCTTCCGCGGGCTGATGCTGGAGACAGCCGCCTGGATCGAGACCGGCCCGTGGACCATAGACCCTGACGAGTTCCGCACGGCGCTCCGCCGCCGGCCAGCCCGCAAGGCGGGGCGCGACATCCTGTCGACGCGCACCGCCAAGGTGCTGAAGAAGGGGCGCAGACTCGCCAAGCTCGCGCCCGCACCGCGGCACAAGTTGCGCATCGCGGCCAAGAAGCTGCGCTATGCCTGCGGCTTCTTCGCGAGCCTCTATGCCGGCGAGCACGCCAAGCGGCAGCGGCGCTTCGTGGACGCGATGGGCGAGCTGCAGGACGCGCTGGGCGCGCTCACCGACATCGCCGCCGCCGATGGACTGACTGTCCGGCTGGCCGGCGTGGACGAAAAGAAGGCTTCCGCCGCCGCGCGCCTGGCCTTCGCCGCGGGGCTGGTCGCCGGCGAGCGTCAGCGCGACGAGGCCGCCGCCCTGGCCGCCGCGGAGGCGGCGTTCAAGCGCTTTCGCGGGGCCAAGCCCTTCTGGTGATATAAAGATATCCTTATGTTATGATTGCCGCGGGCGGCCTGCCTCGCTATAGAGCCCGCTCGCCGCCGCAGACCCGAAGGAGTCGTCCGATC
>DATGKF010000068.1:0-22426 GCA_035294785.1 Caulobacteraceae bacterium
GGCGAAGCCCTCGGGGATGAGGCTGGTCACCTTCTGGCCGATGAGTTCGTCGCGGCTGTAGCCGAACTGCTTCTCCGCCTGCAGGTTCAGGAGCACGATCTCGCCGGCCTGGTTCATGACCACCATGGCGTCAGGCGCCGCCTCCAGCAGGCCGCGGTAGCGGGCTTCCGACTCCGTCGCGCGGCTGAGGTCGCGGCTGACCGCCGAGAATCCGAGCAGCGCTCCGGCGCGCCCGCGGATGGCCGCGTAGGTCGTATGGACGGCGAAGCGGGTGCCGTCCTCCCGCACGCGAACGCCCTCGTCCTCATGCGCGCCGCCGGCGGCGGTCGATCGCAGGATCGCCGCGGCCCGGTCCTCGTCCTGTGGGAAGAAGCTCGCGAAGTTCTGGCCCAGCACCTGCTCGGCCGGGCTGCCTGTCATGCGCTCCGCGCCGCGATTCCAGCTGATGATCTTGCCAACCGGGTCCAGCATGACGATGGCATAGTCGCGCACGCCTTCGATCAGAGCGCCGTACCGGTCTTCGCTATCGCGCAGAGCCGCCTCGGCGGCCGTGCGTCGAAGGGCGTCGCGGCGCACGCTCCAGGCCGCGGCGACCGTAATGAGCAGGCCGAGCAGCGCCGCCAAGGCCACGACCCATTTGGCCTGATCCGAGATTCGCCGCGCCTCGCCCTCGCGCAGCCCAAGCAGGCGAAGCTCCTCGCCCCGCATCTGCTCCGTCACGGCCGAGATGGCCGCTCCGAGGCGGTGGCCGTCCCCGCCGCGTGCCGCAGCGACCGCCGCGTCGATCCCTCGCGTCCGGCGCAAGGCGACCAGGGACTGCGCCCACTGGACGTTCTGGGCCAAAAGCCTTTCGAGCGACGGCAAGCGTTGCTGCTGACGCGGGTTGTCGCGCGTCAACACGCGCACGGCCGCCTCGTGCGCCTCCGCGCCGGCGGCGCTGGCGCGCACGGCGGCTGCATCGGCGTCAAAGCCAGTGAGGACGAAGCCGCGGCTGGTCGCCTCCAGATCGGCGACGCCGAGGTTCAACTCGTCGAGGTTCGCCAGAACCTCGTGGGTGTGGCCGACCCAGCGGTCAGTCTCGCTCGAGACCACCAGGCTGCGATAGGACAAGGCGCCGACGACGATCAGGATCACGATCGCGCATGAGAACGCCAGCGTCACCCGGTGAAGCGGCGTCGGCCGGATCCAGTGCTGCGCGCTAGTGGGCATCGGTCGCAACAACAGCTCGCGCGGTCGACAGCACGGCGACGGTGAACCAGAACGAGGCGAGCGAGACGACGATTTCCTGCAGGCGTTCGAAGTCAGCCGGCTTGATGACATAACCGTTCGCCTTCAGCGCATAGGCGTCGCGAACGTCGACGTCGGCCTTGGAGCTGGTCATCACGATCACCGGAATCCGTCGCAAGCTCGGATCGGACTTGATGGCGGAGAGCACTGCGCGCCCGTCCATACGCGGCAGATTGAGGTCAAGAACGATCAGGTCCGGGACCGGCTGGTCGGCGTGGCCGTCTTCCTGCCGCAGCATGCTCAACGCCTGCTCGCCGTCGCCCGCGACCGCGAGATTGCTGGCGAACTTGGCCCTGAGGAACGCCTCGCGCGCCAGGAGCACGTCGCCATAGTTGTCCTCGACCAGGAGGACCTCGGCCGGGCGACCCTGCGCCTCAACTGTCGTGCTCGTCATCACCGTCCTCTTCGCTCTGGATTTTCACTGTGAAGCTGAACGTCGAACCCGCGCCCGGGCGCGACGTCACGGCCATGGCGCCGCCAAAGCCGGCGACGATCTTCCGGCAGATGGCCAAGCCAAGACCGGTGCCGTAGTAGAGTCCCTTGGCGTGCAGGCGTTTGAACGGCTCGAAAATCTGTTCGTAGTGGCGCGGCTCGATTCCGATGCCGTTATCCGAGACGCCGAAACGCCAGAACGCGCCCTCGCGTGCGGCCGCCACATGGACGCGCGGCTCGACGCCGGCGGCGACGTACTTGAGGGCGTTGCCGATCAAATTCTGCATCAGGCGCTGGAAGCGGATCGGGTTGCCATAGATGCGCGGCAGCTCATCGCAGACTACGGTCGCCGCCGACTCGCGGATGGGGCCGCCCAGGGTCTCGAGCACCTGGGCCACGGCTTCGTCCGAAGCGAACCAGGCGGCTCGTTCAGCCTCGAGGCCCAGGCGGCCAAAGTCGACCAGATCGTCGAGCAGGTCCTGCATCTGGCCGGTCGCCGAGACCATCAGCGACAGATACTCGCGGCCGCGCTCATCGAGTCGCTCGCCGTAGTCCTGCGACAACAGCCTGGAGAAGGCCGTCACCATCCGCAGCGGCTCGCGCAGATCATGCGAGGCGACGTGGGCGAAGTGGCCCCGCTCCTCGTTCGAGGCGGTGAGTTGTTCGATCAGCAACTCGCGCATCTGCGCGGCGCGGTCGCGTTCGGTCATATCACGCAGGATGCCGACATAGAAAACTTCGCCGCCCTGCTCCGCCTCGCCGACGGACAGGTCGAGCGGAAAGGTTTCGCCGTTCTTGCGGCGGCCGACCACCTGCCGGCCGATGCCGATGATCTTGCGGTTGCGGGTGCGTCGGTAGTTGTCGAGATACTGGTCGTGCTCGTCGCGATAGGGCGGCGGCATCAGCTGCTTGACATCGCCGCCGACGATCTCGGCCGCGCCGTATCCGAACATGCGCTCGCAGGCGTGGTTGAACATGGTGATCGATCCACCCGCGTCCATGAGGATGATCCCATCGACCGCGGTGTTGACCACGGCGTGCAATCTCGACTCAGGCATTGACGCCGACCGATCTCGGGCCGCGCCCGCTCCGATGGCTCTGCGCTTGATAAGGCATTGGGTCCGAGCCCCGCGCCTGTCTGTAAGGCGACGATCGACGCTAAATCAGCAATCCTTAATTTGAATGAAGTCTTCGTGTATGGTTTCGTACTTAATAAGTATATATGGCGACGTTCCAGTTAATAGATCGTCTCAAGGTCAGGTCTTGTTATCTGTGTCTCCTGTATTTTTCTTAAACATTGCTTCCTATGCAGGCTGTTACGACTGGAGGGAGCGCGACTGATGAGCTCAGGAATGTTGGAGAGTCGGACCCAGGAAGTCTGGGGTCTGCCGCCCGCGGGCTATTTCGATCCGCAGCCGCCGCGCCGCGTTTGGGCGCTCAACGTGTTGCTGATCGATGACGATGCCGCCGACACCGCGTTGATCCTCAACGTCCTCAGGCGCCATCCGAACGTATCGACGGCGCTGGCCACCGACGCGCCGGAGTTCGCCCTGCGCCAACTCGAGACCGGCCGGCAGATGCGACCGGATCTGGTGCTGCTCGACATCCAAATGCCGCGCCTCGATGGGTTCGCATTTCTGGCGGCGCTTCGCCGCATTCCGGCGATGGCGGCCGTGCCGGTGGTCTTCCTGACCACCTCATGCCTGTCCAGCGATGTGGCCAAGACCCGGCAGAGCACCGCCCTGCTCTATGTCATCAAGCCCGAGACCTACCTCGAACTGCAATCCCGTTTGAACGGCGTGCTGCGGCGCGTCTCCACCGGCCGATGGAGCCAGTAGACATGTCAATCGACTTACCCACCGAGGCGCAGACCCTCAAGCGTTCGCCAGCGTCGCCCGGCCTGCGCGTCCTCACGGTCGAGGACGACGAAGCGGACGCCTACCTGATCCGTCGCGCGCTGGCCGACAATCCCGCCGTCGGCCAGGTCGTTCACGCCTGCGACGGCATCGAGGCGATCACGATGATCGAGAACGGCCTGATTTCGCCTGATCTCGCGTTCATCGATCTGCGCATGCCGCGCATGGACGGCTTCGACCTGCTGGTCACGCTTGCCGGACGCGCCGAGCATGGGTTTCCGATGGTCGTTCTCACCTCGTCGGCGTCTCCGGGCGACGCCATCCGCAGCCGGCTGCGCAGCGCGATCCGGGTGATCACCAAGCCCACCACCATCGTCGAGCTCTACACGGTGCTGGAAGCGGCGATCGAAGCGACCTGCCCCGGCGGGGTGAAGCCGGCGGACACCGGTCCACGCAAGAATCCGGGCTTCCCGCTCATGGGGAAGACGCCGAGCGGTCTCCGCCGAATCTAGAACTGGCTTCAGGCGGCCTCGGCCTCGAGCGCCGGCTTGTGCGCGGCGACCTCGCAGAGCGTGGCGTAGAGAAGATCGAGCACGATCGGCTTGGCGAGGTGGGCGTCCATGCCGGCAGCGAGATATTCGGCCACCTGATGGCTCATGGCGTTGGCCGAGAGCGCCACGATCGGCGTGCCGACCAGCCGCCGGCGGGCCTCGATGGCGCGGATTTCCTTGGTCGCCGCGACCCCATCCAGCACAGGCATCTGGATATCCATCAGGACAAGGTCGAAGTGGCGCGACTGCCACGCATTGACCGCCTCGCGGCCGTCCTCGGCGAACTCGGGCGAGACGCCGAGCGCGTTCAGCACCGCCTGCAGCACCTGGCGGTTGGTCGCATTGTCCTCGGCGGCGAGCACGCGGAGCGAGGATAGGTCGAGGTCTTCGCCGCCCTCAACGTCGGGCTCCGTGTTACGGACCGCAGGCGTGGCGCTGGGGCCAACCCACTCCAGCGGCATCCGCACGTTGAAGGTCGTTCCGGCGCCGATCTCACTCTCGACCTCGATCGTCCCGCCCATCAGCCCGACGATATTGCGGCAGATGGCAAGGCCGAGTCCCGCGCCGCCGAACCGGCGCGTGGTTGAATTGTCAGCCTGCACAAACTTCTGGAACAGCTTCGGCAGGACATCGGCGGCGATGCCGATGCCGGAGTCGGCGACCTGTATCGTCAGCATGCGGCTGCTGGCGGCGGCCGGCCCGGCGTCGATGCGCACGCGCACGTGGCCGTCGGCGGTGAACTTCAGGGCGTTGGAGACCAGATTGCCGATCACTTGACGCACGCGCCCGGAGTCGCCGCACCAGAGGCCGCTCGCCGCCTCGCTGACCTCGAGGCTGAAGTCGATCGCCTTCGCCGCCGCGGCGGCGTCGAACACAGCGCACGCGCTGGTCGCGAGGTCGTTCATGTCGAAGCTCTCCGCCTCGAGCTCCAACTTGCCGGCCTCGATCTTGGAGAGGTCGAGGATGTCGTTCAGCACGGTCAGCAGCGCCCCGCCCGACTCCTCGATCACCTTGAGGCGCTCTCGCTGGACGCGCGGCAGGCGGTCCATAGCCATCACCTGCGCCATACCCAGCACCCCGTTCAGGGGTGTGCGGATTTCGTGGCTCATGTTGGCGAGGAACTGCGACTTCAAGACGTTCGCTGCTTCGGCCTGCTCCTTGGCCTCGGTCAGGTCGCTCAGGCTATGCTGGAGCCGCGTGTCGTAGGCCTCGAGGTCGGACAGAAGCGCGTTGAAATTGCGGCTCAGCCGGCCGAATTCGTCCCGCGAGACGACCTCGGCGCGGCTGCTCAGGTCGCGCGAACGCCGCACCCGCTCGATGCTGCTGTCCAGGACACGCAGCGGGCGCAGCACCTGCCGCGCCAGCACCATGGCCAGCAATGCGGCGATCACAGCGCCGGCCAGCACCAGCCACACCGTGATCACCGCGTTGTGTGCGAGCTTCTGCTGAATGTTGCCGGCGTCTGTGCGCATGACCAGCTCGCCCACGAGCCGCCCGCCCGCGAAATAGGGCGTGTCGACGACAACACCGCCGTCGGCGAGTGAGCGAACCGTTTGGCGGGCGACATGGCCCGGCTCGACGCTCGCCAGCCGGTCGGCCGGCGCGAGCACCACAACGGGCGCGCCGTCGGCCGGATACCAGACGGCGTTGGTCGTGTGCTGGTCGCCTTTCGCCATCCCGACAGCGACCTCGAGCGGGGCGGCGTCCTCATCGGCGGTCGCCCGCGCGAGCAAGGGCTCCATCATCCGCGCCAGGTCACGCTGATCGGCGGCCAGGTCTGCGCGGTCGGCGCTCCAGTCCTCCACGTGGAAGGCGAGGAAGGCGAGCACGAGCGCCGCCACGGTGACGAGAACGCAGCGCGCCACCAGCTTGAACTGGAAGGATGTCTCGGCGCCGCGGCGGAAAGGCGCGGTCCTCGTGAGCACGCGGCGACGGTTGTCGTCGATCGGGATCGCCTCGCGCGCGCGCCACGCAACTGTGGTGTTTGCCATCAAGCTTGGCCCCAGGCCCTTCCGCGGGCAACAATGGGATTAGAATAAGAACCCTTAATTTGAATGAATCTCTAGTATATACACCTCCAATTATAATATGTAGGTAAGACGACTGAACGGTTAATCGTTCCTATCGTAATGTCTATCCATCTTAATTACTGTTAAATATCGCTGATCGGCTCGTCGGAGCTAGAAGCGCCCGGCGCGGTAGTCCTCGAACGCCTGGGCCACCTCTTCGCGGCTGTTCATCACGAAGGGGCCGCTCCAGGCCACCGGCTCCTTCAGTGGCCTGCCAGCGATGACCAGGAAGCGCGCGTCGCTCTCGGCGGTCACGCGGACGGCGTCGCCTTCGCCGAGGAAGATCGCGCCAACGGCGTCGACGCGCTGTCCGCCGACGCTGACCGCGCCCTCGTAGAGCGCCAGCATGACGTTGTGATCGGCCGCGATCGGCTCGTCGAACGTCTGCCCGGCCGGCAGGCTCACGTCGAAATAGAGGGCATCGACCGCACCGTCGCCGACGGGGCCGCGCGTGCCTTGCGCGGTCTTGCCGGCCACGACCTTCACACGCGTTCCGCCGTCGCGCGCCTCGACCGGGATCCGGTCGGCGTCGAACTCCTGGTAGTCCGGGGCGCTCATCTTCAGCGCCGCCGGCAGGTTGATCCACAGCTGGAAGCCGCGCATGCGCCCCTGCGCCTGCTCCGGCATCTCCGAGTGCACGACGCCCTTGCCGGCGCGCATCCACTGGACGCCGCCGGGCCCGACGACGCCTTCGCGGCCGGTGTTGTCCTTATGCCGCATGCGCCCTTCGAGCATGTAGGTCACGGTCTCGAAGCCGCGGTGCGGGTGCTCGGGAAAGCCGGCCATGTAGTCGTCGGCTTGGTCCGAGTTGAAGTGGTCCAGCATGAGAAAGGGATCGAACATGCGGGCCTGCTCCGTGCCGAGCATGCGGGTCATCTTCACGCCGGCGCCGTCTGAGGTCGGAACGCCGGGGACGGCGGCCAGGACGGGACGGGCGGCGAGGGTCTCGGCGCTCATGGCGGGGGTCCTTTTTGCATGAGGGGACCGGAATGTCGTGTGCGGAGGCGCAAATCTCAAGGCCTGCGCAGGCGGCGCCCGACGTGCTAGGTCCGGCAGCTTCCGACCCAAGCTCAAGAGTTCCATGGCCCTGAAAGTCGCCATCGTCGGCCTGCCGAACGTCGGCAAGTCCACACTGTTCAACGCGCTGACCGAAACGGCGCAGGCGCAGGCGGCCAACTATCCGTTCTGCACCATCGAGCCCAACGTCGGCGACGTGGCCGTGCCCGAACCGCGCCTGGAGGCGCTGGCGGAGATCGCCGCCTCGAAGGAGATCATCCCGGCGCGGATCAACTTCGTCGACGTGGCCGGCCTGGTCCGCGGCGCCTCGAAGGGCGAGGGCCTCGGCAACCAGTTCCTCGCCAACATCCGCGACTGCGACGCGGTCGCCTTCGTCTCCCGCTGTTTCGCCGACGACGACGTCAGCCACGTCGAGGGCCGCATCGACCCGATCGACGATCTCGACATCATCGAGACCGAACTGATGCTGGCCGACCTGGAGAGCCTGGAGAAACGCGTCGTCAACCTGGAGAAACGCGCCAAGGGCGGCGACAAGGAGAGCGCCGGGGCGCTGCGCCTGGTGCGGGTGGCGCTGGCCACGCTCGAGGCTGGCCGGCCGGCGCGCACCGCCGACGTCAGCGGCGACGACGCCAAGGCCTGGCGGATGCTCCAGTTGCTCACCACCAAGCCGGCGCTGTACGTCGCCAACGTCGACGAGGACTCGGCCGAGGCGGGCAATGCGCTCTCGGCTCTGGTCGCCGAACGCGCGGCCAAGGACGGCGCCAAGAGCGTCATCATCTCCGCCAAGATCGAGAGCGAGATCGCCTTGCTCGACGCCGGCGAACGCGCCGCCTTCCTGGAAGCCCTCGGCCTGGCCGAGCCGGGCCTGAACCGGCTGATCCGCGAAGCTTACGCGCTGCTTGGCCTGCAGACCTTCTTCACCGCCGGTCCGAAGGAGAGCCGCGCCTGGACGATCCCCGTCGGCGCGACCGCAC
This sequence comes from Caulobacteraceae bacterium, assembly GCA_035294785.1. Lineage (GTDB taxonomy): Bacteria > Pseudomonadota > Alphaproteobacteria > Caulobacterales > Caulobacteraceae > Poindextera. Next base: position 8,187 of record DATGKF010000068.1, read on the forward strand.
CCGAGGCGGCCGGCGTGATCCACACGGACTTCGAGAAGGGCTTCATCCGCGCCGAGACGATCGCCTACGCGGACTACGTGCGCCTGGGCGGCGAAGCGGGCGCGCGCGACGCCGGCAAGTTGCGCGCCGAGGGCAAGGACTACCGCGTCCGCGACGGCGACGTGATGCACTTCCGCTTCAACGTCTAGGCAAGGCCGAGCAGCGCCAGCGAGCGTTCGTCCGGTTGGCCGTCGTAGTACTTGGCGAGGGCGGCTGCGAAGGCCGGCTCATGCGGCGCGGCGTGGGCGAAGAGGGTGAGGCACGAGCGGAACTTGAGCACGTCGGGAAAGCCGAAGATGGCCACGGCGGAACGGCCATCGACCGCCGTCACGGCGCCGACGCACTCGGTCAGCCGCGCGCCGAGCAGCGGATGCGCCAGATAGGCGCGCGCCTCGTCCAGCGAGGCGATGGCGAAGACCTCGGCCATGGGGCTGCCGCCGAGGCCGGCGAGCTGCGGAAAGACGAACCACATCCAGTGGCTCTCCTTCCGGCCGCGGCGCAGCTCTTCCAGCGCCGTCTCATAGACGCCCGCCTGCGCCGTGACGAAGCGTTCGAGGTCGTGCGGATCATCGTCCATTGCCCGCCAGCCTAGCACGCGCGATTGCGCGCGCGTGTCCGTCTGGACTAGGGCTTTGGCCAGATTGGGAGGACGGCCATGAGCGAGACGATCAAGATCAAGTCGACGGCGGCGGACGGGTTCGAGTTTTGCGCGCTGCACGCGGAAGCGGAGGGCCGTCGGCGCGGCGGGGTGATCGTCATCCAGGAGATCTTCGGCGTCGACCAGTTCGTTCGCGCCGACGTCGAGCGCTGGGCCGAGCGCGGCTACGAGGCGCTCGCCCCACACATGTACGACCGCGTCACGCCGAACTTCGAGTGCACGCACGACGAGATGCAGACGGCCATCGCCACGGTCGGGAAGGCCAAGCCGGACGACGCGCTGGCCGACATCCAGGCGTGCATCGACTACCTGAGGCCGCGCGGGCCGGTGTTCATCGTCGGCTACTGCTACGGCGGCACCATGGTCTGGCAGGCGGCGGGACGGCTCGAGGGGCTGGCGGCGGGCTCCAGCTACTACGGCGGCGGCGTGCCCGGCGCGGCCGACCTGACGCCCAAGTGCCCGGTGATCTGCCACTTCGGCCGCAAGGACGGCTACATCCCCGCCGACGAGGTGAAGGCCAAGCTCGCGAGCGCCCAGCCGCAGGTGCCGGTCTACATCTATGAGAAGTCCGGCCACGGCTTCAACAACGACGGCCGACCCGATTCCGACCCGGACGACGCCAAGCTGGCGCGCGAGCGCACGCTGGCGCTGTTCGAGGCCAACGGCGCCGCCTGATGGGCGAGACCGTCCGGCTGACGAGCGGCGTCGACGGCTTCACGTTCGACGCCTACCGCGCCCCGAACGACGACGCCCGCCACGGCGGCCTCGTGCTGGTGCAGGAGATCTTCGGGGTCACCGGCCACATCCGCGAGCTCTGCGACGGGTTCGCCGCCGACGGCTACGAGACGCTCGCGCCGGCCTTCTACGACCGGATCGAGCCCCGGTTCGCGGCCGGCTACGACGCAGACGGGGTCGGCAAGGGGCGGCGCTACTCCGAGGAAACGCCGTGGGATCAGGTCGCCGGCGACCTCGCCGCCGCCGTCGCCACGCTGAAGCCGCCGGTGTTCGTGGTCGGCTACTGCTGGGGCGGGACCGCCGCCTGGCTGGCGGCCGCCCGTGTCGAGGGCGTCGCCGCCGCCTCGTCCTTCTATGGCCGGCGCATCCCCGAACTGATCGACGAAGCGCCCCGCTGCCCGATCATCCTGCATTTCGGCAAGCGCGATCCGTCCATCCCGCCGGAAACGGTCGAGCGCATCACGAACGCCTATCCCGAGATCCCCGCCTACGTCTACGACGCCGGACACGGCTTCGTTTCCGATCGCCGCGCCGACTACGATCCGGACTGCGCCCGCCTGGCGCGGCTGCGCACGCTGCAGCTCTTCCAGAAGGCCACCGGCGTCAGGAGCGAGATGTAGCGATCAGTGTTCGACGTTCCGCCAGACGCGGCGGTAGGCCCAGTACATCAGGCCGGCGAACACGATCAGGTAGATCATCACCGACAGGCCCAGCCGCTTGCGATCTTCCTGATGCGGCTCGGCCGCCCAGGCGAGGAAGGCGACCACGTCCTGCGCCTCCTGCGCCGGCGTCGCCTTGACGCCGTCATCGAAGGTGACCCGGTTGGCCGTCAGCTGCAGCGGCATGGCGATGAAGCCGCCGGTCGGAACCGGACCCTTGCCGGTCCAGAAGCTCGTCAGATCGCCGGGCATGTAGGGGTTGTAGTAGCGCCCCGGCGGCACGTTCAGACCGGCCGGCGCGTCGGCGTAGCCGGTGAGAAGCGAATAGACGTAGCTCGGTCCGTCCTCGCGGGCCTTGATGATCAACGACAGGTCCGGCGGCAGCGCGCCGCCGTTCGACGCGCGCGCCGCGGCTTCGTTCGGGAACGGCGATACGAAGCTGTCGGCCGGCGTCGCCGGGCGCTTCACCGGATCGCCCGTGTTGGAGTCGATGTCCGTGACCTGGAAGTCCTTGGCCAGCATCTTCACGTACGGATTGTCGTTCGGGTTCGGATATTTCGGGTCGTAGAACGGCCCGCCCGGCTGGCCGAGGTTGCGATAGCTCATCAGGTGCATCGCGTGGCAGGCCGAACAGACGTCGTGATAGACCTTGTAGCCCCGCTGCAGCTGCTCCTGGTCGAAGCGGCCGAACGGCCCCTCGAAGCTCCAGCGCACGTCGTCCTTGAGCGGCTTCGACGTGGTCGCGGCGAGCGCCGGCTGGGCGGCGGCGAGCGCGAGCAGGCCGAGAAGGGCGAGCGCCTTGCGCAACATGGGCACCTAACCTTCTCTCTCGGGCGCCGCGGCCGCGCCGGCCGGGACGGCGGCCGGATGCGACAGGACCGGCGTCGAGATCGCCTCGGGCACCGGCAACGGGGTCTCGATCAGACCGACGAAGAACAGCGAAACGAAGAAGCCGAAGTAGCTGAGGGCCCCGAGTCTGGAGAGCCAGACGTCGGTGTTGATCGGGTAGTCGCCGAGCTTGAACCCGCCGCCGACGCCCGGGATGATCGTTGCGTCCGGCTCGTGCGCGCCGCACCAGCCGAGCACGAGGCAGGTGACGATGAAGATGAAGAAGAACCAGCGCGCCATCGGCCGGTAGCGCATCGAGCGCACTTTCGAGGTGTCGATCCAGGGCAGGATGAAGAGCACGCCGATGGCGCTGAACATGGTGATCACGCCCATCAGCTTGTTCGGCACGGCTCTCAGCATCGCGTAGTACGGCAGAAGGTACCACTCCGGCACGATGTGCTGCGGAGTCACCAGCGGATTGGCCTGCACGTAATTGTCGACGTGCCCCATGGCGTCTGGGGCGAAGAAGACGAAGGCCGCGAACAGGATCATGAAGAGCGCGACCCCGAAGCCGTCCTTGAAGGTGTAGTAGGGGTGGAAGGGGACCGTGTCGGTCTTGCTCTTCACGTTCACGCCGGTCGGATTGTTGTTCCCCGGCACGTGCAGCGCCCAAATGTGCAGCACGACCACGCCGGCGATCAGAAACGGCAAGAGGTAGTGGAGGGAGAAGAACCGGTTCAGCGTCGGATCGTCGATGGCGAACCCGCCCCAGAGCCAGCTGGTGATCGGCGGACCGATCACCGGGATCGCGCCGAAGATGTTGGTAATGACGGTGGCGCCCCAGAAGCTCATCTGGCCCCAGGGCAGCACGTAGCCGAGGAAGGCCGTGGCCATCATCAGGAAGTAGATGATCATCCCGAGCAGCCAGAGCACCTCCCGCGGAGCCTTGTAGGAGCCGTAGTAGAGGCCGCGGAACATGTGCACGTACACGGCCAGGAACATCATCGAGGCGCCGTTGGCGTGGATGAACTGGATCAGCCAGCCGTAGTTCACGTCGCGGCGGATGTGTTCGACCGAATCGAACGCCAGGTTCGCGTTCGGGACGTAGTGCATCGCCAGAATGACGCCGGTGACGATCTGGGTCGCCAGGCAGAAGGCGAGGATGGCGCCGAAGGTCCACCAGTAGTTCAGGTTCTTCGGCGTCGGGAAGTCCATCAGGTGATCGGAGCTGAACCGGATGATCGGCAGGCGCGCGTCGAGCCAGCGCTCGATGGCCGTCTTGGGCTCGTAGGAGTGTCCGCTCATCGAGAAATCAGCCGATCTTGATCTTGGTGTCGGATTCGAAGGCGTAGTCGGGCACGGCCAGATTGAGGGGCGCCGGCCCGGCGCGGATGCGGCCGGAGGAGTCGTAGACCGAGCCGTGGCAGGGGCAGAGCCAACCCCCGTCGGCGCCATACGGTCCCTGGCCGAAGTTCGGGATGCAGCCCAGGTGGGTGCAGACGCCGATCAGCACCAGCCACTCGGCCTTGCCGGGCTTGTGCCTGGAGGCGTCGGTGGCGGGGTCGCGCAGGTCCTTGTGGTCGTCGGCCACCGCGGCGGCGATCTGCGCCGGCGTGCGGTTGCGCACGAAAACCGGCTTCGAGCGCCACTTCACCACCACCTGCTGACCCGGCTGCACCTTGGTCAGGTCGAATTCGATCGACGACAGCGCCAGCGTGTCGCCGGAAGGGTTCATCTGGTCGATGAACGGCCACGCCACGGCGGCGACGCCGCCGATCGCGGCCGCGGCGGCGGCGATCTGGATGAAGTCGCGCCGGTCGGCATCGGGGGCGTGCTCGTCGGCGGCTGCAGAGTCGACCACGGTCTTAAGCTTCCCCTTCGCTTCGCGGCTTCGGAAGCCGCTTGCCACAAGCCGCTGCGAGTCGCTTGAAAAAGCCCGCCAACGCCCCTTGCTGGATCGCTTAGAATGCGCCTCGCTCTTTTTCAACCAGACATTCCGCAAAACCTCGGCGGCGCCCTTCGACTATGCGCCTGCCTGGCCGTGAACCTTGAAATTATCGAACCTTGCGGCTTTCCGCTCACGGACCGGGCGATCCGGCGTGTGGCGATGGATTACGCCGCCATGGCCCGCGTGGCGCGCCACGATTCGTGGGACCGTTTCTCAGCCAGCGACGCGCGCGGCGAGCGGCTCGTCCTCTTCACGACGCGCGCCGCGCAGACCTTCACCACATTCGATTTCCGCGCCGGCGACGTGCTGCTGTTCGGCCGCGAGAGCGCTGGCGTTCCGGAGGCGGTGCACGCAGCGGCGGATGCGCGCCTCGTCATCCCCATCGCCCCGCCCGCACGTTCGCTGAACGTCGTGGCCGCCGCGGCGATGGCCCTTACCGAAGCGCTGCGGCAGACGAATGGCTTTCCCGACCCCGCTTCGGCGCGCTAGGCACGCGGCATGAGCACGACCCTTGCCCCGGAAGTCGAAGCGCGCCGCGCCCGCGCCAAGGCGTGGTTCGAGGACCTGCGCGACCGCATCTGCGCCGAGCTGGAGCGCCTCGAGGACGAGGCGCCTGGCGAACTCTATGAAGGCGAGCCCGGCCGGTTCGAGCTTCGCCCATGGGCGCGCGAGGGCGGCGCCGGCGGGGGGACGGGCGGCTTCCTGACCGGCCGCTTCTTCGAAAAGGCCGGCGTGCACACGTCGGCCGCCAACGGCCGTTTCACGCCGGAGATGGCCGCCGCCATGCCCGGCGCCGACAAGGACCCTGCCTACGTCTCCGCCTCGATCAGCCTGATCATTCACCCGCTGAGCCCGCGCGTGCCGGCGGTGCACATGAACACCCGCTTCCTTTCGACCAGCGTCGGCTGGTTCGGCGGCGGCGCCGACCTCACCCCCACGCTCGACGAACAGCGCAGCCAGGAGGCGCCGGACGCGCTGGCCTTCCACGCCGCCTTGCGCGCGGCCTGCGACGCGTACGACGCCGAGGCCTACGGCAAGTACAAGGCCTGGTGCGACGAATACTTCTACCTCCCGCACCGCAAGGAGCCTCGCGGCGTGGGCGGCATCTTCTACGACCAACTGAATTCGGGCGACTTCGAGCGCGACTTCGCCTTCACGCGCGCCGTCGGCGAGGCCTTCCTGGCGGTCTATCCAAAGATCGCCCGCCATCGCATGAGCGAGCCCTGGACCGACGCCGACCGAGAAGAGCAGCTCGTGCGCCGGGGGCGCTACGTCGAGTTCAACCTGCTCTATGACCGCGGCACGATGTTCGGCTTGCGCCAGGGCGCCAACATCGAGACCATGCTCTCCTCGATGCCGCCGCTGGTGCGCTGGCCTTAGGCCGCCTGAGCGGCGACTTCGGTTTGGCCGAAGAGCACTTCGGCCAGCGGCGCCCAGACTTCCGCGGGACGGCGTGGCGCGCGGAACGGCTGGTAGTAGCGCTCGCAGAAGCCGATGAAGGTGTCGCGCAGCGTGTCCTCGTCGATGTCGAGGACGGCGATCAGCTGGATCAGCCGCTTCACGACCGGGTGCGCCAGAAACGCCCGCGCGGCGTCGAAGCCGGTGGCGGCGGCGACGATGCGGCCAGGCGCGTTGCGCGGCGGATTGTGCGCGCCGTTCAGGTCGAGGAAACAGGCGCCCAAATAGCCGGCCAGCGCCTCGTTGCGCTTGCCCTGCTGGTCCGCCAGCGCCGCCTTGGCGACGTTCAGGTCGCGGAAGCTGCCGAGCTCGAGCGAGCGCATGTGGGCGAACGCACGGCGCGAGATCAGCGCCGCGGCCGCATCCGCCTCGGTCGGCTCGCGGCCGAGCCGCATGCGCAGATGGCCGCGCTCGACTTCCAGCGCGCTCTCGTCGAGGAGCGGTCTCAGCGGCTGGTCGCCGCCGCGCTCGCGATAGAGCTCCCACTCCAGTTCGAGCCGCGTCAGCTCGCGTTCGGCGACCAGAACCCACTCGCGGTCGAGCGGACGGCGGCGGACGTAGATTTCGCGCGCGCAGTGCGGGCAGGCGCCTGAGCAGGTCGGCCAGGCCGGCAGGTCGACCGCGCAGTTGGGGCAGGCGCCGTCGAGGCGCCCGATCGCCGTGTAGGCCGCTATGCGTCGTCCGCTCATGCTGGCGCCTCCCGGGCGCGAGTCCGCATGACCCATGACCCCGATGCTGCACCTCTGCCAGGGCTTCACGGCGGAACGAGGGACAGAATGAGGCGCGGCGCGCCCTAAGGGTAAAATTAGGGTTAACGGGGCCTTGTCGTTAGGCCGCCGCCCAAGGCCGGCAGCGCCGCGATGGCGGCGGCCGCGGCGCGCTGGTGCTCGGCCGCCCAAGGCGGGCCGAGCGGCTTGCCGAGAGCCTTGACCCAGGCTTCGGCCTCGCTGCCGCTTATCCCAAGCGCGCGACCCGCAAGGTCGAAGGCGTCGGCCTTCTCATGCCGCGATACGACAAGCCCGAGCGCGGGGGCCGCCTCCTCCAGCGCCTCGAGGTAGAGGATGGTGTCGGCGACGTAGACGAAGGGGCGATAGTCGAGCGCGTCGATGACGGCGGCTGGAAGCCGCTCGCCGAACGGCGACGCGGGAAGCGCCATTTCCACCAAGACGTGGGCCGGCTCCAGGTCCGCCTTCAGCGTCACCAGCGCGTCGCGCGCGCAGGCGGCCGCCGCGGTCCGGACCCGGTCGACCAACGCCTGCGCTTCGCCGATCGGCAGCTCGAGGGCTTCGTGTTGGTAGGGCTGGTTCGGCAGGTCGGGCGTCACCAGCTCGACCCGGCGGCGGTCGACGACCACCGGCGTCTCGTCGCCCATCGCCACGCTGACCAAGTTGGCCCAGCCATTGTGGTTGGCGACGCCGACGACCGCCGTCATCCGGCGTCCGGGAAGTGGATCATCACCAGCTTCTGTCCCGAGCGCGGCGGCGAGAAGGTCGCGGTTTCGGTCTTGGCGGCGACGTCGTTCAGCCGCGCGGCGATCGTGTAGCGGCCGGCCGGCAGCTTGAGCAGCACCCAGGGGCCCTCGCAGGCCACGGTGATCAGGTGCTCGCCGGCGGCCGTGCTCAGCGAGACGATCTCGTCGGAAAAATAGTCGCCGTTCGGCGCCGCGAACTCGACACGGACGGGAAAGGCCTTCCAGCGCGGATCGTCGCGCGCGTTCGCGCCGATCCCGGTGCATGCGACCTCGACTTTGTCCGCCGTCACCGTCTGATCGAGCGGCGCCTTCTGGATCGGCCCGACGATCTCGGGCTGGGCGCTCGCCGCCCCGCACAGAGCCGCGACCAACAGCGTCGCGGCAAGGCGTGTCGAAATTCGCCAGTTGGGTTTGCGCATGGCTCGCTCCTTGGTCAGTAGACCATCCCCTGGGCGACCGCCTTCAGTCGCTCGACGATGGACAGTTTGTCGTCGATGAAGTCCTGGTCGACCCACCAGCTCTCCACCTCGCGCATCACCTCGCCGACCAGCGGACCCTCAGGCACGCCAGCGGCCATGACCTCGGCGCCGGTCAGCGGCAGCGTCGGCCGCGGCCAGCTCTGCGCCATGGGGATCAAAGCCCGCCACTGGTTTGCAGCGGCGTGCCGCTCCGACCGCGCCCAGGCCAGCAGCACCCGGTCGCAGAAGGCCGCAACGCCCAGCCGGTAGACTGAGCGGCGCGCTTCGCGCGGGCTCATCCAGGAGACGATGGGCGGCTCGGTCCCAAGCGCCGCGACCAGCCGGTCGCGCCGGGCGTTCGAGAGCCGCAGGCGCTCCGCCGCCGCACGGCCGACTTCCGGGTCGTCGGGGAGAAGCGCGGCAAGGCGAAGTTCGGCGTCGCACTGGAAGAGCTGATCGGTCTCGATCTCGACCAGGCTCTCGAAGCGGCCAATCGACGTCGCTTCGGGCAGCGCTTCGGCCAGGACGCCCGTGGCCGCCATCAGCCTGACCGCCGGGCGCGGATCCTCGGCCGCCAGAAGTTTGAACAGTTCCTGCGCCACCCGCTCGGCCGAGAGGGCGGCGATCAGCGACTTGAGGCGCCCGCAGGCCGCAAGGCCCCCAGCATCCGCCTCGCCCCGGCCGTACCAGGCGAAAAAGCGGAAGAAGCGCAGGATGCGCAGCGCGTCCTCGCGAATGCGGGTCTCGGCATCGCCGACGAAGACCACGCGGCCGGCCTTCGCGTCGGCCAGCCCCTCGCCGGTGGGGTCGAAGATCCGGCCGTCCACGTCGGCGTAGAGGGCGTTCAGGCGAAAGTCGCGACGCGCGGCGTCGGCCCCCCAGTCGTCGGTGAACGCCACAACCGCGTGGCGGCCGTCGGTCTCGACGTCGCGGCGCAGCGTGGTGATCTCGAACGGCTTGCCGCCGGCGACGGCGGTCACCGTGCCGTGCTCGATGCCGGTCGGGACGGCCTTCAGCCCCGCCGCCGTCAGCGCCGCGGTCACGGCGTCCGGCTTGAGCGTGGTGGCGATGTCGACGTCGCCCGCCGGCTCGCCGCGAACGGCGTTGCGCACGCAGCCGCCGACGAAGCGGGACGCGCCGCCCCCCGCCTCGAGCGCCGCCATCACCGCGCGCGTCTCGGGCGCGCGCATCCAGGGCTGCATCGGAAGGAGCGCGGCCTCGCTCATCCGCCGTCCGCCATCGCCGCCTGCAGCCGCTCGTACAGCACCCGCAGCATACCGGCCGTGGCGCCCCAGATCCGGCGGTCGTCGTGGTTCATCACGTAAAAGAAGCGTCTCATCCCGTCCGCCTGCTCGGCGAACTGCCGCTCGTGGTTGTCGGGATCCATCAGAAAAGCGAGGGGCGTCTCGAACACATCCGCCACCTCGTGCGGGTTCGGCGTCAGCTGAAAGCCGGGCCGTACGAAGCCCACGACCGGGGTGATGTCGAAGCCGGTGCGGGTCTGGTAGCGCGACGAGAGGCCGGCGATCGTCACGAAAGCCGGATCGAGGCCAACCTCTTCCTGAGCCTCGCGCAGCGCCGCCGCCCACGGCGTCTCGCCCGGGTCGCAGCGGCCGCCAGGGAAGGCGACCTGGCCGGTGTGCGAACGCAGCGTGTCGGCGCGGCGGGTCAAGAGCACGGTGACGCCCTCGTCGTGCTCGATCAGCGGCACCAGCACCGCCGCCTGCGTGAAGCTGGTCGGCGCGCCGGCGCGCGCATCCGGATTGAGGTCGAAGTCGGAATGGGCGGGCGGCGCTTCGGGATCGAAGCTCTCGATCGGGTCCAGCGCACTCCTGATCCGCTCCCGCATCTCGGCGGGCGTCACGAGCGCCGGCTCCGGGCCGACCCAACGGGGAACCAGACGCCGTTCGAGCGAACGTGGAAGACCGGCCCCGCCGGCGTCGCGCGCTCCTCGGCCATCTCCACCAGCTCGTAGAACACCGGCCGCGCGATCAGCGCCTCGAGGCCCCGCCGCACATGCAGGTAGGGCCTGGGCTCCTCGGTCGCTTCGTCCATCTCGACGCGGATGGCGTTTTCCGGGCCGGCCTCGACGACGTCGCCGACGTTGGTGGTGAAGACGAGCACGCCGTCGCGCGCATCGACGCGTGTGGCGATGAAGGGCGCGTCCTCCACGGTGATCCGCATCTTCTCGACCGGCGTCACCAGGTGAAAACCGTCCGGATCCTTCCTCAGCACCGTGGAGAAGAGGCGAACCAACGCCTCGCGGCCGATCGGCGTGCCTTCATGAAACCAGAGGCCGTCCTTCTTGATGACGATGTCGATCTCGCCGCAATGTTCCGGATGCCAAAGGTGCACCGGCGGAAGGCCGCGCCCGGGCGCCTGTTTCTTCGCTTCGGCGATCACGCCTTCAAGGCCGGCCGGTCCCGTCTGGCTCATGCGTGGGAAGGTAGGCTCAGGCCCGCCCGCCCTCAAGCGGCTCAGTCGTAGCGCAGGCTCGGGCGGAAATCATGTCGCCGTCGGCGACGAAGGAGCGGGATGTGGTCGGACCTGACCGCTTAGCGCCGTCCCAGCGCCCGGCGCGAGCTCTTGCACCAGCACACGCGCGGGATCGACCGGCCCGGGCAGCGTGACCGTGCGCGGCGCGACGCTGAAGCCCAGCGGCCCGTAGTAGGGCTCATCGCCGACGAGAAGCACGAGCGCATGGCCGGCGGCGGCAGCCGCCTCGCACGCCTGGCGGATCAGCGCCGCGCCGAGGCCAAGGCTGCGCCAGGCGCCCTCGACGGCAAGGGGACCGAGCAGCACGGCGGATGTGTCGCCGATCCGGATCGGCCACATGCGCACACACCCGACCACCGCGCCGCCGGCGTGGGCGACGAAGCAGATGTCCTCGAGCGGGTGGTTTCCCTCGCGCAGCCGCTCGGCCGCCTTGGCGTAGCGGCCCGGCCCAAAGGCGCGGTCGATCAAGGCCGCGACCGCGTCGGCGTCGGCGGGCGTCTCGGGAATGAGCGTGGGAAGCGCGGCGTCGGGAGCGACGGGTTCTGCGGTCATGGGGGAGGACTCGAACGGATCAGGACATGGACCCGGTCCGTGACGCGCGAGCGACAAGGCTGGAACCGGGGCGGTTCAGCGGCGGCGTTGGCCTCGTTCGAATCGTCGCTCGCGTCGCATCAGTCCCAAGAGCCTCCGATCGGCGCTCCAGAAGGCGGCCCGCATAGGGCCCAAGCGTTCTCACGTCAATGCTGCGCTGGCGATTGCGGCGCGTCGCGCCGATGCGCTAAGGCCCTGCATGGCCGCCGCCCCGCCCCCGACCAGCTTGCTGAGAGCGCGGGACTATGTGGTCTTCTGGGTCTCCCGCTTCGCCGGCAGCCTCGGGTTCCAGATCGAAAGCGTCGCGATCGGCTGGCAGGTCTACGCCCTCGCCCGCCGGACGATGGACGTCGAACATGCCGCCTTCCTCGTCGGCATGGTGGGGCTTGCGAGCTTCGCCCCCCTCTTCCTGCTGTCGCTGCCGGCCGGCGAAACCGCAGACCGCTTCGACCGCAAGGCGATCCTGCGCCTCTGTTACGTCGTCGAGACGGTGGTGGCCGCCGGCCTGGCGCTTTCCAACCAGCTGCAGATCACCAGCACCGGCCTCCTGATCGGCGCGGCCATCGTCTTCGGCGCGGCGCGCGCCTTCTTCCAGCCGGCCGGGACAGCGCTTGCGCCGATGCTCGTGCCCCGCGATCTGCTCCCGCGCTCCATCGCCTGGAACTCGCTGTCGGGCCAGTTCGCAGGGATCAGCGGGCCGGCGCTCGGCGGCATCCTGGTCGCGATCTCGCCGACGCTGGCGTTCGGGGCCGCCGCCGGCCTCTACGTCCTCGCCGCGACGGGCCTCTCGTTCGTGCGCCGCGACGCCCGTCCGGTCACGCAGCCCGGTTCGCGCATCGCGCTGATCCGCGAAGGTCTCGCGTATGTCTGGGAGAACAAGGTGGTGCTGGGGGCGATTTCGCTCGACCTGTTCGCGGTCCTGCTCGGCGGGGCGACGGCGCTCCTGCCCGTCTTCGCCCGGGATGTGTTGCACGTGGGCGCGCAAGGGTTCGGCATTCTGCGCACCGCGGCCGCCGCCGGCGCGGCGATGGTCGCCCTCGTGCTCGCGCGCTATCCGATCCGCCGCCATGCCGGACTGATGATGTTCGTTGGCGTCGCCGTGTTCGGCGCGGGGACGATCCTCTTCGGGCTGTCGCGTTCTCTCTGGCTATCCGTCGCGGCGCTGGCCGTCCTCGGCGGGGCCGACATGTTCTCTGTCTTCGTCCGCCAGACGCTGGTCCAACTCGTCACGCCGGACCCGATGCGCGGACGCGTCGCGGCGGTCTCCAGCGTCTTCATCTCGGCGTCGAACGAACTGGGCGAATTCGAAAGCGGCGTCGTCGCTCGTTTCATCGGCCCGGTGGCCGCGGCCATCGCCGGCGGGGTCGGCGCGTTGATCGTCACCGGTCTATGGGCGAAACTCTTTCCGGCCTTGCGCAAGGCTGACCGGCTCGCTTAAGGCGTCGGCCGCGAAATCCAATTTTCTTCAGGAGATAGATGATGGGCGTATTGAACGGGAAGGTCGTGCTGGTCACCGGCGGCGGCAACGGCATCGGAAGAGAGTGCGCGCTGATCGCGGCCAAGGAAGGCGCGAAAGTGGTGGTCAACGACCTGGGCGGGTCGCTCTCCGGCGGCGACGAAGGCTCGGCCGGCCCGGCCGAAACGGTCGCACAGGAAATCCGCGCGGCGGGCGGCGAGGCCGTCTCCAACTCCGAGAGCGTGACCTCGCTCGAAGCCTGCAAGGGCATGTTGCAACAAGCGCTGGACGCCTTCGGCGGGCTGCACGCGGTGATCAATCCGGCCGGCATCCTGCGCGACGGCATGTTCCACAAGATGAGCGAAGCCGACTGGGACAGCGTCATCGCCGTCCACCTCCGGGGCTCGTTCAACGTGGCGCGGGCGACGATCGAACACTTCCGTGACCAGAACGACGGCGCCTACGTCTTTTACACCTCGACCTCGGGCCTGTTCGGCAACGTCGGCCAGACCAACTACGGCGCGGCCAAGATGGGCATCGCGGCGCTGTCGCGGATCGTGGCGCTGGAGGGCGCGCGCAACAACGTTCGCTCCAACGCCATCGCGCCGGGCGCGGCGACCCGCATGACCGACTCGGTGCCGCGCGACGAGGAGGCCGCCAAGCGGCGGGAGGCCATGCGCGAGGTGCAGAGCCCGGTGCGGCCGGCGCAGCTCTCGGTGGCGCTGTCGTCTGACGCCGCCAAGGGCATCTCGGGCCAGATCTTCGGCGCCGCCGGCTACAATCTGTCGGTCTATTCGCAGCCGCGCCCGATCAACACCTATTCGCGCGAGGGCGGCTGGGACGCCGAGGGCATCGTCCGCGACTTCTTCCCCCTCGCCGCCAAGGACTACACCCCGCTGGAGCGCACCGCGCCGGCCAAGGCCATCCCGGTGCCGGCCAGCGCCTGACGCCTACTCGGGCGCATCCAGCCCGTGCAGGTCGTTGAGCGCCCGGTGCCTGGCCGGATCGAGGTCGCGGCCGGCCAGCGCCGGGTGGTCGGGGCCGTAACGGTGCGCGCGCCAGATGGCGAAGCTCGCCTGATTGCCGCGCACCGTCTGCACGAACGGGCTATGCCACTCCCAGACCGTCTCGCCGCGCCGGGTGACCTCGAAGATGCGCCCCGTCGCGCCTTCGCAGATCAGCGTGTTGCCGTTCGGGAGGCGGTCGGCCGACGAGATGTGCGGGCTGAAGAACGCCGCCGGTGGGTTCGCCTGGTACTCCCAGACGATCTTGTCGGTCTTCGGATCCACCTCCAGCACGCGCGAGAACGGAAAGCCCTCGCGCCGCGTGCCGTTGTCGAACATCTGCACGTTGCCGTTGGCCAGCCAGCGGGCGTGGTGCTGGCCTGACGTCACCGGGTGGCCGAAGCGCCAGACAAGCGTCTTGGTCGCCTTGTCGATGATG
>DATGKF010000069.1:0-18090 GCA_035294785.1 Caulobacteraceae bacterium
GTCAGCGCCGCGCAGACCACCGTCTCGCGCCAGGCGCCCTTGGCGGCGGCCGGCCAGTCATGGGCGAAGAAGCTGCGGATGCGCTGCAACGCGCTCGACCGCGCCCCGTAGACGAAGAAATAGGCGCGGGTGCAGAGGCTCTCCAGATAGTCGATCAGCGCCCGGTCGAGCGACGTCGCCCGCGCCACCGACAGCGACGACAGGGTGGCGCGGTAGAGCACCGGCATGGCCAGCAGCTCTTCGTCGGAAAGCGCCCGCGCCGATCCGCCCTCGGCCTTGGCCAGCAGTCGCTCGAGCCGCGCCCAGTCGCCCTCGCGCTCGGCGCGGAAGCGCACGCTCTTCAATCGAAGCTCGGCCATCGCTCCAAACCCTCTACAAAAGGTCGCGCCGCTTCAAGTCGAGGTAGCGGTCGAGCAGCGCCGGCCCGATCCGCTCGGCCGGCGCCTCGACGATCTGCACGCCAAGACGGCGGAGGCGGGCGACGACCAGGTCGCGCTCGCGAAGCAGCGCCTGGGCGACGACGGCGCGGGAGACGTCCTCCGGCGTCACCGGCTCCTGCCGCGCCAGGTCCTCGAGCTCGTCGTCGCGCATGACGACGAAGATCACCAGGTGCTCGGCCAGCAGCCGCGCGACGTTGTCCAACATCAGCTCGGCGCTCGTGGTGTCGGCGAAGTCGGTGAACACCACGACTAGCGTGCGGCGGCTGAGCTGGCCGGCCAGCTCGGTGAGGCCGAGGGTGAAGTTCGCCTCTTCCGTCGAATAGTCGATCGCCGTCGCCAGCCGCTGGATGTGGGCGAAGGCGCTGGGGCCCGACAGCGGTCCGGTCGAGACATGCGGGCGGGCGTCGAAGGCAAAGAGCCCGGCGCGGTCGCCGGCCTTCAGGCTGACGTACGCGAGGATCAGCGCCGCGTTGAGCGCGTGGTCCACCCGCGGCAGCCCGGCCAGCGGCTCGCACATCAGCCGGCCGGTATCGATGGCGAGGATGATCGGATGGTTGCGCTCGGCGCGGAACTCCTTCGCCAGCAGCGTCGAGTGGCGGGCCGACTGCTTCCAGTCGATGGTGCGGCGGTCCATGCCAGGCTGGAAGGCGTTCAGGGCATGGAACTCCGAGCCCGAGCCCAGGTCGAACTGGATGCGCGTGCCGTAGAGGGCGTTGCGGGAAAAGAGCCGGATCGCCTCGTCCTTCACCGACTGGATGTTGAGCGTGATCGCCACCTCGCGGGCGATCGGGTCGACCTTCTGCTTCCAGACCAGGCCGAACGGCCCCTGCCAGCGGGCCCACAGCGCCTCGATCTGGCCGCGCCCACGCCGGTTCGGGCGAAGGACGAAGCGGGCGCGCGCCATCCGCTCGGCCACCCGCACCGTCTGCCGGGCTGGCGTCGCCTCGATGCGCGCGTTGGCCTGCAGCGCGAGCTGGACCCGCGCCGGCGTGGCGCCGCGGGCGAACGTCAGCTGCAGCAGCCCTTCGGCGGAACGGCCGGCGGCGATCGCGCCGGGCGCGGTCAGGCTGATCTCCGCCCGCCGCCGGTCGGCGCCCAGCAGCGCGTCGGCCAGCACGAGCGCGAAGACCAGCGCCAGCCAGGCCGGGCCGAGCAGCCAGAGCTTGGGCGCGAGCACGCCCAGGATCAGCGCCAGCGGCGCGCCGACCATCGCCAGCGCGATGGCGCGGACGGTGGGGTAGATCATGCGTTCACCGCGGCGCCTCGACCCGTTCGATCATCGCCGCCAGCGCTTCGTCGACCTTGCGCCCGTCGATTTCGGCCGCCGGCGAGAGTATGACGCGGTGGCGGAGCGCCGGCTGAGCCAGCGCCTTCACGTCGTCGGGGATGACGTAGTCACGTCCGTCCAGCGTGGCATGCGCCCGCGCGGCGATCGCCAGCATGGCCGCCGCCCGCGGCGAGGCCCCGAAGGCGAAATCGCCGGTCTCCCGCGTCGCGCGGATCAGCGCGACGACGTAGTTGGCCACCTCGTCGGTGAGGCGGATCTGCGCCACGGTCCCGATCGCCTCGGCGATCTCGGCTGCGGTGGCGGCGGAGACGATGCCGAAGTCGTCGATGTTCGGCTGGCCGGCGCGGCTGCCGTGGCTGGCGACGATGCGGCGCTCCTCCTCGGCGCTCGGGTAGGCGACCAGCTGTTTGAACAGGAAGCGATCGAGCTGCGCCTCCGGCAGCGGATAGGTGCCCTGCTGCTCGATGGGGTTCTGTGTCGCCACGACCGTGAAGCGGTCGCTGAGCTTGTGGCTCTCGCCGTCGAGGGTGACGGCGCGCTCCTGCATCGCCTCCAGAAGCGCGGCCTGCGTCTTCGGCGGCGTGCGGTTGATCTCGTCGGCGAGCAGCAGCTCGCAGAAGATCGGGCCCTTGACCAACGTGAAGGCGCTGGCCTGGAAGTTGAACAGGTTCGCCCCGACGATGTCGCCGGGCATCAGGTCCGGCGTGAACTGGATGCGGCCGAAATCCAGCCCCAGCGTGCGCGCGAAGCACTGGGCGATGAAGGTCTTGGCCGTTCCCGGCGGACCCTCCAAAAGGATGTGACCGCCGGCGAACAGCGCCGTCAGCATCAGATCCACCGTCTCCGTCTGGCCGACGACGGCCTTGGCCATCTCGGCGCGGATGTTGCGCGCCATGGCGCCGACGTCAGCGACGTTCACGGGTCATCTCCAGTCTCCATCGGTAGAGGCGTTGGGCGAAGCGGACGAGGCCCGGGCGATCCTTCACGTTCGGCGCCTGCACGGCGATCGAGGTGAGGCTGCCGGCGCCCAGCCGCTCGCCGAGTCGGTCGACGTAGGCGTCGAGTTCGGGGCCGCTCAATCGCGCGCCAACGGCGCGGGCCACGGCGGCGCGATTGAGGTCGATGTAGCCTTGCGCCATGTGCGGCTCGCGCCCGGCCATGCGGATGAGCCCGGCGGAGTTTTCGGCCAGCGCACGCTTGCCGAGCGCCAGCGCGCGCTCGGTCCGCTCCGGCGCGCCGAAGCGCGAGAGCGCATGCAGCGCCATCAGGAGCGCCGCGCCGACCAGGCACAGGGTCGCGCCGAGAAACGGCGGCTCGAAGGCCAGCTTGAGCAGGCTGGGCGAGCGCTTATAGCCGTTCAGGCTGACGTCGAAGACCACCGGCCCGTTGCTCGAGCGCAGGTGTTCGATCAGTTGAACCGCGGTGCGCGCGCCCTGTGCGTCCCTCAGACCCTGGGTGTCCAAGAGGTCCGGGTCGGAGAGGATCTTGTCGTCGCCGGCGCCGAAGCGAGCCAGCACCACGCCCCCGTCAGGCGCGGTCAGCAAAGGCGTGACGCCGTGGGCGGCGAGCGTCTGCAGCCCGACGATCGGGCCGGTCTGGAACCCGCCCTGCCCCTGCCCGGCCGCCGCGGCCAGCGCCACCGCGCCGATATCGCTCCGACGGCTGACGACCGCCGCCAGATCCTTGCCCAGCAGCGCATTGATCGCCGGCGGCGGCACGACGCCGCCGTTCTGCACCCAGCCGGCGTGGTTCGGATCCGGCTCTGGCTCCCACTTGGGCAGCACGATCAGCGTGTTTCCCGGCGCTTGGGCGAGCGCCATCAGCTCGGCGGGCTTGGTGTTTTCGTCCGGCGTCAGCACCAAGAGGCCCCAGTTGGGGTCGCGCTTGGCCACGCCGTCGCGGCTGATCACCACCGGCACGCCGTCGGCCTGGAGGAGGCGAACGATCCCGGCGAAGCCGACCGCCGAACGCGACAAGGCATGGCCGCCGCCGTCGTCGCCGCCCTCGAGGTCCGGCGCGTAAGCCGACAGGACGATAAAGGCCGAGAACGAAAAGACGCCGGCGATGAGCAACAGCAGCATCGTCAGCGGCCGGAAGACAGGCTGTTCTTTCGGCGCCGGCGCCGCGGCGACGGTCATGCCGCGCCGCCCGGCAGGGCGAACGCCTCATAGGCCCGCCGGCAGAAGGCGAAGTCCGTCACCTTCAGTTCGTCGCCGGCGAAAAAGCTGCGCTCGACCACGCGGGCGATGTCGCCGAACGTGCGCCTGGCCGGTTCCGGCAGGCCCTGGTGGACGGCGATGTCGCGGCTGGTCAGCGCCGGCTTGAGCAGGGTCGGCCAGCGGTCATCGATATCCTCGATGGAGCGGAACAGCAGCAGGTGCGCCGCCTCGCCGTAGCGGCCCTGAGCGGCCAGGCGGTCGGCGTCCTCGAGCAGCGTGCGGGCGCGCGCCGCGCTGGGCCGCCAGTCGGCTTCCGGCTCGGGCTTCGGCTTGCGGCGGAGGTTCGGGAACCTCAGACCCAGCAGCTCGCGCAGCAGGAAGAACAGGATGAGCCCGCCGCCCAGGATCAGGCCGCCATAGAAGATGTAGGTGAACGCCGGGGCCACCCAGTGGAAGAAGTTGGCGAGCGACACCAGCCAGTCCGGCGTCGGCGGCGGCGGCGGATAGACCGAGAACGAGAACTGCAGGTCGCTCTGCTGCAGCAAGGCGTCATGCGCCTTCGTCAGGCTGTCCGCCGCCGTCGTCGAACTGCCCGCCACAGACGAAAATCCCCCCGACTCTTCAGCAGGTGGCGGTTCTATATCGGGCGAACCGCCGCTCCGCCATCACGCGCTCCGGCTGTCGCGCGACTGTCGCCGGATTCGGTTAGCGTCCCGTTCCGGCGGTCTCCCCATGCCCGGCCGCCAGCCCCGCGTACAGAGCCCGGCGCGCCCGCCCCGAACCCGGCGCGTCGGGTGATGCGGCTGCGGGCTCAGGGGGCCGGCCGGCGAAACCGGCGCTCGAGCAGGAACACCGCCACCGTCACGGCGAAGGCGAAGGCGACCATGCCGCCGGCGAGCACGTGCGCCTTGCCCCACTCCAACTGATCGACCAGCTGGAAAAGCTCGACCGACAACACCTGCGTGCGCCCCGGAATGGCGCCGCCGATCATCAGGACGACCCCGAACTCGCCGATCGTGTGCACGAACACCAGGATCGCGGCGCTGATCAGCCCCGGCCGCGCCAGCGGGAGCGCGACGCGGGTGAACACCGCCAGCGGCCCGGCGCCCAGCGTGGCCGCGCTCTCCAGCGGGCTCTCGCCGATGGCGGCGAACGCGGTGCGGATCGGCTGCACCGCGAACGGCAGCGAATAGATCGTCGAGCCGATGACGAGCCCGGTGAAGGAAAAGACCAGCGTGCGGACGCCGAATGGCGCGAGCGGCTTGATGAGCGGGCTCATCGGACCGAGCGCGAGCAGCAGATAGAAGCCCAGCACCGTCGGCGGCAGGACGATCGGCAGGCTGGTCGCCGCGGCCACCAGCTCCTTCCACCAGCGTGGCGAGCGCGCCAGCCACCAGGCGAGCGGCGTCGCCAGAAGCAGGAGGATCAGCGTCGTCAGGCCGGCGAGCTTGAGCGAGAGGAAGAGCGCTTCGACCATGCGCCCTTACGGCGTCGTGTAGCCGTAGCGGCGGATGATCGCCCTGGCTTCGCCGCTTCTGAGGAAGGCGAGGAAGTTGCGCGCCGCCTTCGAATTCGCGCCGACCTGCAGCAGCACCGCCTGCTGCACGATGGGGTCGTGCAGGGCCTCCGGCACCAGCCAGCGCGAGCCGCCGGCCTGGTTGATCACCTGCGAGAGGGCGACGAAGCCCAGCTCGGCGTTGCCGGTCTGGGCGAACTGGAACGCCTGGGCGATCGAGGTCCCCTGCACCAGCTTCGGCGCGAGCGCGTCGTAGACGCCCATTCGCTTCATCGTCTGGATGGCGGCGGCGCCATAGGGCGCGGAGGCGGGATCGGCGATCGCGATCTTGGCGAAGCGGCCGCCGCTCAGCACCGCGCCCTTCGGATCGACCAGGCCCGGCGTCGCGCTCCACAGCACCAGCGTTCCGACCGCGTAGGTGAAGCGCGTCCCCGGAACGGCCAGGCCCGCCTGCTCGGCCTTGATCGGGCGGTCGGCGTCGGCCGAGAGCAGGATCTGGAACGGCGCGCCTTGCGTGATCTGCGTATAGAACTGCCCCGACGAGCCGAAGCTCAGCGTGACCTTGTCGCCGGTGTGCCGCTGGTACACGGCCGCGATCTCTTTCGCCGGCTCGGTAAAGTTGGCGGCGACCGCGACGGTCACCTCGTCGGCCAGCGCCGGCGCGGCGGCCGCGCCGAGGCCGAACGCGACCATCGCGCCAATGGTCAGTCTACGGATGAAGTTCAGCATGGCTACTCCACGGCCAGGATGACGTGCGACGCCTTGACGAGGGCGACGGCGGGATCGCCGACCGCGAGCTCCAGCGCGTCGGCGCTCTCGCGGGTGATGGTGGCGGTGAGCGTCTTGCCGGCGTCGATGCCGAGGCTGATCTCGGTCGACACGGCGCCGTCTTCGCGGCGGGTCACGCGGCCGGCGATCTGGTTGCGGGCCGACGTGCGCAGCGCGCCCTCCCCGCGCGCCAGGATCACGAAGCTGGATTTGATCAGCGCGATCGCCGCGCGGCCCGGCGCCAGGCCCAGCGCCGCCACGCTCTCACGGGTGATGATGGCGGTGATGGTCACCGCGTCCGAGACCTTCAGCGACACCTCGGCGTTCACCGCGCCGTCCTTCACCGCCGACACCACGCCCGAGAGCGCGTTGCGCGCGCTTGTCTGCATGCCCAATCCCCACAGCATCGAGCCCAGCGCCTCGGGCTCGCCGAGGCGCCGCTCGATCGTCTCGGCGACGCGCGCCAGTTCGGCCTCGACGGCCCGGAAGGCCGCGACCACCGCTCGGCCGCGCGGCGTCAGTTCGGCTACGCCGCCGCTCCGTCCGCCCGCCTTCGTCGCCACCAGCGGCTGATCGAACAGGTTGTTCAGCGCCTGGATGGCGTCCCAGGCGCCTTTGTAGCTCAGGCCGCGGGACTTCGCGGCGGCGGCGATCGAGCCGTCCACGGCGACCGCTTCGAGGAGCGCGATGCGATCGGCGCCGACGTTCGAGCCCGCGCCGCGGCGCAGCAGCAGCGCCGCCGTCAGATCGCTGGCGCGTCTTTCCCCGCTGGCGGCTGCCATCGCACGCGTCCTTGCCTCACCCGCAATGTAGTTGGACTGCCGGTCGCTGGATGTAAAGGCGGGCCGCCCTAGCGGACAGGGCCGTAGGCGACGCTGAGCGCGGGGCTGCCGCCGCCGACGTCATGGTAGCCGAGCGCGATCCTCACCCCGCCCGAGAACCAGACGCAATCGAACACCGCCAGCGACGGACGGTCGGTGCAATGCGCCGGCGCGCCGTATTGGCGGGTGGCCGCGGCCGCCAGCGCGCGGGCTTCGGCGAGATTGCCCGCCCGATCGGACGCCGCGAGCTGATCGCGCTCGACGATGACCGCGGCCAGCGATCGGCCGTGAAAGAAGAACACCGCCTGCGCCGGCGCATCGCCGAGCCGGGCGGGCGCGCGCAGCGCCGCCAGCGCGCCGTTCTCGATCGATTGCCCGGTCCAGGCTTTCGAGGCGGGAAAGAGCGCCTGCACAGCGTCGATGTTCATGCCCAGCGTCGCGCCGTTCCAGAGGTCGACGCCGGCCGGCGTCGGCGCGGGCGTCGCGGCGGCGGCGCCAATGGCGAGCGCGGCAAGGCCTGATGCGACTGCAATCCGAAGCAAGTGCGGTCTCCCTCTCACGCTCACGCCGCGCCCGGCGCCCGCCTGGCATAGCCCCGCGCCACGCCAGCGCCAAGCGACGTGGAAACGCGAGCGGCGCTCGCGCATTTCCCCAAAAAGGCGTAACATCAGGCCAGGGTTGGTCTTCGGTAATGGAGTGACTTCGATGCGTGGAATCCTGATCGGCGGCGCCCTTGCCGTGGCGGCCGCCCTGACTCCGGCGGCGCTGACCGGTGGCGGCCAGGTCGCCGCGGCCCCGGGCCAGTCGTGCTTCTTCGTCCGCGACTGGGAGGGCTGGAAGGCCGCGAACGACCACACGATCTACCTGAACGTGTCGGGCAACCGCATCTTCCGGCTCGACATGGCCGGCGACTGCCCGGAACTGAGCTATCCCGGCGCGCGGCTGATCAGCCGTGACATCGCCGGCAACGGCTCGGTCTGCTCGCCGCTCGACCTCGACCTGAAGGTCAGCCTCGACCACGGCATCGCGAGCGCCTGCATCGTTCAGCACATGGCCGAGCTCACGCCCGATGAGGCGGCGGCGCTGCCGCGGAACCTGCGCCCGTAGCCGCAATTCCAGCGCCGATCCGCCGCAAGGCGGACCCTTGGCGACCCGAGGCGTTTGCGGCTAGACCGTGAGCGGTGGGGACAGAGCGCCAGCACGGGGCCGAGGCGGGGCCCGTTGACGCGGAGGCGGCCTGTGTCGAGGCCGCCGGCGCCGCACCGCATCCGAGACGCGTCACCGCGACCGTCGTCATCCTTCTGACGATCGTGCTCGATTCGGCGGCGCTGGGCGTCATTTTCCCGGCGCTGCCGGGGCTGGTGCGGACGCTGCACGTGAAAGCCGCCGGCTCGACCGCCGAGATCATCGGCCTTCTGGCGATCGCCTTCGCCGGCATGCAGTTCCTCGCTTCGCCGATGCAGGGGGCCTTGTCCGACCGCTTCGGGCGACGGCCGATCGTGCTCGCCTCTAATTTCGGCCTCGGCGTCAACTACCTGATCATGGCGCTGGCCCCGAACTTCATCTGGCTGTTCGCCGGACGGCTGATCTCAGGCGCGGCGGCGGGGTCGACGTCGGCCGCCTATGCTTACGTCGCCGACATCTCCACGCCGAAGCAGCGCGCCGCCAGTTTTGGGTTCCTGCAGGCGGCCCAGGGCCTGGGCTTCGCCATCGGGCCGGCGATCGGCGGACTCCTGGTCGACTATATCGACGTGCGCGCGCCCTTCTGGGCGGCGGCCGTGCTCAGCCTGGGCAACACCGTCTTCGGCCTCATCGCTCTGCCGGAGTCGCTGGCGAAGGACCGCCGCGCCACGCTCACGCTTCGCCAGCTCAACCCGTTCGCCGCCATCTACGGGCTCATCAAAGGCTATCCGCGCCTGCTCGGCATCCTGACGCCGTCCTTCCTGATGAACGTGATTTTCACCGGCCTGTTCTCGATCGCGGCCGTCTACACGACCTATCGCTATGGCTGGAGCGGCCTACACATCGGCCTCTACCTCCTGGTGCTGGCCGGCGGCTTCATGGCGGCGACCGCGCTGCTGCCGACGCTGGTGGTCGGCCGGCTCGGCGAACGAGCGGCAGCCGTGGGCGGCATGATGCTGCAGGCGCTGGCGCTGCTCGTCGCCGGTTTGGCGACCAGCGGCGCAGGGTACCTCTGGGCGGTGCCGCTCCTGTGCTTTGGCGCGGTGGCCAACCCGGCCTGGTCGGCGATCGCCAGCCATTCGGTGGGCGCGAACGAACAGGGGCGGCTGAACGGCGCGGCCACGAGTCTGAGCAGCCTCGCCGGGGTGCTTGGGCCTGGCCTGTTCGCCGAGGTCTTCGCCCATTCCGTCAGCTCGGGCTGCAAGAGCTTCGCGGCCAGCGCCTGCAACACGATAACGGCCGGCTCGCCTTTCTTCGTCGCCGCCGGCATGGCGGCCTTCGCGGCCGTGATCGCCTATTTCGCGACCCTCGGGCACGAGCCGGTGACGACGTAGACAATCGCGCCCGCGGCTGCGAGGCTCGCGCCACGTCATCCAGGAGTCGGGGAGCCCTTCAATGACCGACCAAGCGCCCGCGGCCACGCCAACGCCGCTCGAACACGTCCGCCGCCACCGCAAGCCGCTCAAGAACGTCAACGCAGAGGTGAAGGCGCAGATGAGCCCGCTCAACCGCGTGGCGCTCTTCATCACCACCTACGTCGGCACGATGGGCTTCTTCATCATCATCTTCCTGTGGACGCTGCTCTGGCTCGCCTGGAACATGTTCGCCCCGGCGAAGCTGCGTTTCGACCCGGCCACGGGCTTCGTGCTTTACCTCTTCCTGTGCAACGTGATTCAGATCCTGCTCATGCCGCTGATCATGGTCGGCCAGAATCTGCAGGGCGCCCACTCAGAGGCGCGCGCCGAGAACGACCTCGAGATCAACATCAAGGCGGAGAAGGAGATCGAGGTGATCCTCGAGCACCTCGAGTACCAAAACCGCATGATCATCGCGATGGTGCAGAAGCTGGGCTGCGAGCTCGAGGCCGGTCACAAGGCGGAGAAAGCCCAGGCCTAAGGGGCGGGCGTCGGCTGGGCGACGATGCGGATCATGACGTCGTCGGGGCCGAACAGGATGGCCAGCGCTTTCGTCTCGCCCGGATCGAACAGACCGCCGTCGCGCGCCCACGACAGGGTCTTCTCTCCGCTCGCCGCAATGTAGACCGAACTCGGCGGCCCGAGCGTCGCGATCGCCTGGGCGCGGGTGGTGACGCCAGGCGAAAAATGCTGCTGGGCTTGGCTGGCGAGTTCGGCCTGGCCGTCGATGCAGCCGGCCAGCGGCAGCGAGACGGCGAGCAGAACGAAGATGGCGACGGCGGTGCGCAAGACGATGGGCCTCCGCATGTTCGGCAGCGGGCGCCAGAGTGATCCGGGCCGGACGCGGCGCCAAGAGGCTTGGCTAGCGAAGCGCCGCGCGGCGGGCGCCCTCGAGCACGGCCTCCAGGC
This sequence comes from Caulobacteraceae bacterium, assembly GCA_035294785.1. GTDB lineage: Bacteria > Pseudomonadota > Alphaproteobacteria > Caulobacterales > Caulobacteraceae > Poindextera. The sequence goes on from DATGKF010000069.1 coordinate 10,499, forward strand.
GGTCGAGCCTCGACTGCGCCGCCAGCCGATGTTCGACCGACGGCGCGGGGCCGGCGCGCTGAGCGCGGATCGCCTGCAGTTCGAAGGCGGCCCGCCGCGCCTCATAGGCGTTCAGCCACCCGTAGCAGGCGCCGCCGCGGATCCAGTCGGCCAGCCGCTGCTCCTGCGCCGCGAGGCTGGCGAGCGGCCTCAGCCGGGCCATCGGCTCGCCCGGCATGATCGGTTCGCCCCGCCAGTCGGGATCGGCGAATACGGCGTTCATCACGACACGTCCTTGGCCTCGTCAACGACCAGGAGCCTGCGCCGGCGCGGCTGAAGGTGGCGGGACGCGCGCGTTTAGCCGGCGTTCAGGTTCCGCGGCCGCGGCGCTTGCAAGCGGAACAGGAGCAGACCTCGGCCGTTCTTTCTCCTGGCCGGGCTGGGCCAGCTGGAGAGGAAACGATGACCACGACCGACTTCAACCGCCCGCCGGACGACGCGGCCGGGCAGCCCGGCGCGATGGGCGCCGGCGCGGATATCTATCGCAGGCTGGACCGGCGCCCCCGGCGGTCGAAGTGGCTGGTGGCCGCGCCCGTCGCCGTGGCGGCGATTGTCCTCGCCGGTGGCGTGATCGCCTACGAGGCGATGCGCCCCGCGCCCGCGCCGACCCCCGCGCCCCAGGCTGCGGCCGCGCCCACGCCGCCGCCGGCTCTGCCGACGCCGGCCGCCTCCGCGGCCCCCACCCCCCACGCGCAGGTCGCGGTGAACACGCCCCCGCCTGCCCCGCCGCCGGCCGCCGTGCACGAGCGGCGCGCCGCGCGTCCACAGGCGGTGGCGGCGGTCAGCCGGCCACGCCCGGCTCGCCGGACGGCGGCGCCATCGGCCGCGGCCTCGGGCGAGGACGCCAGCGCCTATCGTTCGACGCCGGCGGCGGCTGCGCCACCGCTGCAGATTCCCAACCTGAACCCGCCGCCGGCGCCGACCACGGCGAACCCGCCGGCGGCCGGCCCGGCGCCGGCGACGCCGCAGTAGCCTGGGCGTTAACGAATTGGGCATCGCCGGCGCCTAACCTCTCGGCCGGACTCGGCAAACGAGAGAAGGACGCCGGCGATGGCTTTCGAGGCGACGCAGCCCAAGGCGGGCCTGCTGCTTTTCGTCAGTGCGGCCTCGGCGATCGCCGCCGCCGCGTTCGCCACGCTGTTTTTGCTGTCGGTGCTGTTGCTGGGGGCCAACATCGAGCCGATCCGGCAGATGGGCGCCGTCAGCGTCGTCGGCCTGATGGTGACCGCCCCGCTGGCGGTCGCCACGTCGCTGTTCGTTCGCTGCCACGCCTGCGACAAGCTGATCCTGCCGCTGCTCTACGACGGCAAGACCCTCTTTGCATCCAGGTCGCCATCGGCGTTCAAGATCGGGCGCACGGCGCTGCAGGTTGTTCTGCGCCGGCGCGCGGCCTGCCCCCATTGCGGCGCCGAAACCGAAGTCTGATCCGAAAGGCGACGGTCAGACCGCGAGGCTGACCACGGCGTAGATCGCGCAAGCCGCCAGCGCGACGAACACCGCCGCGCAGGCGCCGACGAAGAGCGCGCTGCGCGCCCGCGCCCCAATCCCGCTCTCGCCGTTTCGCGCCATCGCGAGCTAGTGCCCGTGCGCGGCCCGCGCCGCGGCGATGGCCGCTTTGCAGCCGTCCGACAGCTCGCTGGCGTGGCTCATCATGCACTGGCGAATGGCGCCGTTGCCGGGCTGCACGCCGGGGCACAGCTTCGCCATGTCGGCGGCGCAGGCGGTTCGCGGACCGCCCTGCGCGAGAGCGGGCGCTGCGACCGCTCCGGCGGCGGCGAGCACGAGGCAAAGAGAGACGAAACGCGTCATGAAAAACTCCCGAGGTGCAGCGCCCATGTTGGAGGGCGCTTGTTTCCGCGCTGTTTCACGGCCGTTTCCGACCGTTTCCGTCGCGCGATCGCGCGACGCCCGGCCTTTGCGTCCTTAGCCGACGCGCGCTGCGGCTGCGGCTTCGCCCAGCTCGCAGGCGCCGCGCACGGCTTCGACCAGCCGGGCGGCGGCGATCGGTTTGGAGAGGTGGCCATCGGCGCCGGCGTCCGCCGACGCCTTCGCATGCTCGGCCATGGCGTTCGCCGTCAGCGCCAGAATCGGCGTCCGCGCCCGCCCCGAGGCGCGCTCGAAGGCGCGGATCTCCCGGATCGCCTCCAGCCCGTCCATGACCGGCATCTGCATGTCCATCAGGATGACGTCGAAAGCCTCGACCTTGGCCGCCTCGACCGCCGCCAGCCCATTTTCCACCACCGTGAGATCGACCCCGACCGCCTCCAGGATCAGCGACACCACCTTGCGATTGGTCGGGTGATCTTCGGCCAGCAGCACTTTGGGCGCATCCGCCAGGCGTTCGGCGCCGCCCACCGGCCGCGCCTGGGCGACGGACTCGTCGGCCATCCCGCGGGCGCGCGGCAACTCCAGCGTCAGCGTGAAGGCCGAGCCCTTGCCCGGTTCGGACGCCGCCGACAGCGTCCCACCCATCGCTTCGGCAATCGATCGCGAGATGGCCAGACCCAGCCCCGTCCCGCCGAAGCGCCGCGTTGTCGATCCGTCGGCCTGCTCGAAACGGCGGAAGAGCCGCGCGCCGGCTTTGGCGTCGAAGCCGATGCCGGTGTCGCGCACCACAAGCTTGAGCTTGACCATTTCCAGGGTCCGCTCGGCCTCGACCTGCAGCGTCACCTGGCCGGCCTCGGTGAACTTGACAGCGTTCGAGAGGAGGTTGGTCACCACCTGGCGCAGCCGAACCGCATCGCCCGTCACCTTGGCCTCGGCGACGGGCGCGATGCGCGCCTCGAACGCCAGCCCTTTTTCCTCGGCCTTGGGCTTGAACAGCGCCGCGACGCCCTTCAGCGCCGCCCCCAGATCGAACGGCTCGCGCACCAGCTCGAGCCGCCCAGCCTCGATGCGAGCGATGTCGAGGACGTCGCTGAGCAGGCTGTCGAGCAGCCCGGCCGAGCTCTCGATCACCTCAACCATCTCCCGCTGGGCCGGTTTCAGCTCGGTGCGCGACAGCGCGCCGGCGATGCCCATCACCCCGTTCAGGGGCGTGCGGATCTCGTGGCTCATATTGGCGAGGAACTCGCTCTTGGCCCTGTTCGCCGCCTCGGCCGCGTCCAGCGCCTTGGCCATCGCCTTTTCGGCGCGCTTTTCCTTGTCGATGTTCTTGGTCACGCCGACCACGCGCTCGACCTCGCCGTCGACCCCGCGAAGGGCCTCGGCGGCCGTCATCACCCAGACGTGCGGCCCGTTGAGCTGGAGCTGGCGGTGCACACTGCGGAACGGCGTCCTGTCCTCCAGGTGCTTTTCCCAGCACGCGACGACGCCCGGCCGGTCGACAGCGTGGATGCTGCTCCAGATGCGCTCGCTGACATCGGCGCCCGGCGGCAGGGCGTCGCTCTGGTCGTTGTAGATCGAGATCGCCCCTTCGGTGCGGACGGAGTTCCCGCGCAGATCGATCTCCCAGACGCTGATCCCGGCCATGTCGGCGGCCAGGCGCAGCCGCTGCTCGGCGGCTTCGGAGCGCTCGAGCGCCTCCACCATGTCGGTGATGTCGTTGACCATGACCAGCATGCCGCCAAAGCCGCCGGCGGCGTCGGTCCACGGCGCGATCTCCCAGCACACCCAGCGGGTGACGCCGTCCGGCGCCACGAAGCGGGCGCGGTCCCGCTTGAGGCTGCGGCCGGCGGCGCACTCCGCGCGGATCGTCTCCCACAGATAGGCGGCGTTGTCCGAGTCCGGCGCGACCTCGTGCATGGAGCGGCCGACCACGTCGCCCTCGACCCAGGCGCCGGCCCGCTCGCGCCAGCGCTGGCTCGCGCGCAGGATCGTGAGGTTGCTGTCGGTCATGGCGATCGCGACCGGCGCAGCCTCGATGACGGTGGCCAGGGTGTTGCCGACGGCGCGCACCTCGGCCTCGCGCGCCTTGGCGGCGCTGAGCAGCCGGCGACGCTCCCAGTCGTCGGCGACGAGGGCGGCGAAATCGGCGACGCGCGCGGCCATCGCTGCATCGTGCGGACGGGTCTTACGGTCGATGACCGAGAGCGCCCCGACGCACTGGCCGTTCGACAGCCGGATCGGCGCGCCAACGTAGCTGCGGAACCGGGTGGCGCCGGTCACGTACGGATTGCCGGCGAAGCGCGCGTCCTTGGTCAGGTCCTCGACCCAGACCAGCGCGCCCTCGCGGATGACGATGTCGGAGAACGCATGCTCGCGGGCGACGATGGGAATGTCCACGTCGCTGACGCCAGCCCGCCAGAGGCTGTCGGCCTGCACCAGGCTGATCTGCACCACCGGCGCGCCGGTTTGGCACTGGGCCAGCCGGGCGATGCGGTCAAAGCCCGGGCGAGCCGCCTCCAGGTCGAGCGCGGCGATTTCAGCCAGGCGCCGGTGCTCTTCTGTGGACGTTTGGCCTTTTGGCATCGGGCGCGCTCGCGAGATCGAACAGTCGCCCGCCAGCCTGCGCCGCCGCGGATTAACGTTCCGTGCAGCATAGCTGGCGGCCCCCCAACGACGAGCGGTCAGCCCGACTGGAGGCTGAGCAGGAGCTCCAGCGCCGCCGCGGCGAACGCGGTCATATTCTCCGAGCGATCCGGCTGGCCGGTCTCGATGGTGAGCGCGTGCTCGGCCGGGCCGGAGACCGCAACGCACGTATGGCCCGCGGCGTCGCCGTAACCGTTGCCGGTCGGGCCTGCCGCGCCGGTTTCGGAAATCCCCCAGGTGGCGCCGAACTGCTCGCGCACCGTGCGCGCCAGCAGCAGCGCGTAGGGCTCGCTGGATGAGCGCATGCCGGCGACCGCCTCGCGCGGGATATCGAGGAGGCGCATGCGCGCCCGGCCCGTGTAGACCACCGCCCCGCCCAGGAAGTAGGCCGAGGCGCCCGGCACCGCCAGCAAGGCCGCGGAGATCAGGCCGCCGGACGAGGATTCCGCCACCGCGATCGTCTGTTCCGACTCTTTCAGCCGCTCCGCCAGCCGTTCGGCGATGGGGGCCAGATCCTCGAGCGCGCTCATGGCCGCCTCTCCTTAAATCGCTGTAAGACTTGCAATCTATGCTTTCCGCGCCGACGTAAACTTGGCAAGCCACTGCCCATGCGCGTTCGGCCCGACGACTTCAACGACCACTACGCCAACTTCGGCGAGAAACTCGCCGACGGGGTCGTGCACGCGCTCGGCCTCTTCGCGGCCGCCGCCGGCGGGGCGGTGCTGATCATGCTGGCGCAGATGACCGGGGGCGCGGCCCTGGCGCTGGCGACTGGGCTCTACGCGATCGGCCTCATCACCATGCTGGCTTGTTCCGCCGCCTACAACCTGACCCGCCCGTCGCGTGCGCGGCCCTTCCTGCGCCGCCTCGACGAGGCGGCCATCTTCGTGATGATCGCCGGCTCCTACACGCCCTTCACCACCCAGCGGCTGACAGGCGCCTGGTCGATCAGCATGACGGCCCTGGTCTGGGCGCTTGCGTTGGCCGGCGCCGTCGGCAAGCTCTCGGCCGCGCGCCTGCCCGACTGGGTGTGGACGCTGCTCTACGTGGCGCTGGGCTGGATCGCGCTCATCGCGCTTCGCCCGCTGATCCAGGGCGTTCCGGCCGTGGCGCTGGCGCTCCTGACCGCGGGCGGGCTGATCTACACGACCGGCGCGCTCATCTTCCACAGCCGCCTGCCCTACCGCCGCGCCATCTGGCACGGTTTCGTCGTCACCGCCGCCGGCGCCCACTACGCCGCCATCTGCGCCGGCGTCATCTTCGCGCGGCCGCTGCTCGCCCAATAGCCGAGGGCGAACCCCACGCATCGCCCGCGAAGCGGCCTGGTCTTCCTGACCGCCAAGGACGCCAAGGTCGCCAAGGCGTTCGAGTTTTGCTCCGTCCGCGGCGGCCACCTCACTTGGCGCTCTTGGCGAACTTGGCGGTCAAATATGGGGCCGGCGCGGGCTAGTAGGCGCGGGCCACCAGGATTTCCTCGACGCCCGGGGCGCCGGTGAAGAGGCAGGGGCGGAAGGTGGCCGGTTGCGCCAGCGGCGCGTTGCGGATGGTGAGCTTCAGCGACTTCAGCTGCGCTTCCACCGCGTCCAGCGCAGCGCCCGTCGGCTTCGACCAGGCGCAGCGCACCCAGCCTTTGAACGCCTCGTTGGCGTCTTCGTCGTCGGCGCCAGGACCGAAGTGCGCGGCCAGCTCGGCGAAGGTGCCGATGTCGGCGCGGACGTTGGCGTCCAGCCGCGCCTGCGCCTCGTCGTGCAGACCCGCCTGAATTTCTTCCAGCAAGCTTTTGACTGAACTGATGAACGCGGCGCGCGGCAGACTCACCGACGCCATCCGCTCGCTCTCACCCCACAGCCGGTCGCGGCGCATGAACGTGACCTGCTCGCCGGCAGCGTCGCGGGGTCCGACCTCGACGATCAGCGGCGGTCCGCGCCGCACCCAGTTCCAGCGCTTATCGCCTGAGCGGCCGGGCTTCTTGTCCACCAGCGTCCGCACCGGCCAGCCGAAGGCGGAGAGCTCGCGCAGGTCCTTCGCCAGCGCCTCGGCGTAGGCCAGCACCGTCTCGTCCTCAGGCTTGTCGCGCAGAATGGGCACGATGACGATCTGCTGCGGCGCGATGGCCGGCGGCAGGCGCAGGCCGTCGTCGTCGCCGTGGGTCATGATCACCCCGCCGATCAGCCGCGTGGTCACGCCCCAGCTGGTCGTGTGGCAAAGCTCGAGGTCGCCGGTCTTGCTCTGGTAGCGAATGTTCTGCGCCTCGGCGAAGCTGGTGCCGAGATAGTGCGACGTCCCGGCCTGCAGCGCTTTGCCGTCCTGCATCATCGCTTCGATGGAGAAGGTTGCGTCCGCGCCCGGGAAGCGCTCGTGCTCGGGCTTCTCGCCGGCCACCACCGGCATCGCCAGCACGCGCTCCGAGAAGTCCCGGTAGAGCTCGAGGATGGTCATCGTCTCGTTCAGCGCGTCCTCGCGGTCGGCGTGGGCGGTGTGGCCCTCCTGCCAGAGGAACTCGGACGTGCGCAGGAAGAGCCGCGTGCGCATCTCCCAGCGCACGATGTTGGCCCATTGGTTGATCAGGAGCGGCAGGTCGCGATAGCTGCGGATCCAGCGGTGGAAGGCGTCGCCGATGATGGTCTCCGACGTCGGCCGCACCACCAGCGGTTCTTCCAGCTTGGCTTCGGGATCGGGCTGCAGCTTGCCGTCGATCAGCTTCAGGCGATGATGGGTGACCACCGCCATTTCCTTGGCGAAGCCTTCGACATGTTCGGCTTCCTTGGCGATGAAGGAGAGGGGAATGAACAGGGGAAAATAGCAATTCTCATGGCCGGTGGCCTTGATGCGGCGGTCCAGCTCGGCCTGGATCTGCTCCCACACGCCATAGCCCCAGGGCTTGATCACCATGGCGCCGCGCACCGGGCTGGTTTCGGCCATGTCGGCATCGCGCACCACCGCCTGGTACCAGTCGGCAAATCTCTCTCGGGTCACGGTCAGGGCGCGCTGCATGGAATGCCTCAAATCACCGATTTGTGTTTAAACGAACTCGATCAAAAAGGGGAGAATCTCTAAAAGGGAAGGTCTGGCGGCGGCGGCTG
>DATGKF010000070.1:0-5693 GCA_035294785.1 Caulobacteraceae bacterium
TAGCGAGCCGGTGGCCGTGCCGACGTGCGCGTCGTTCAGTTTCACCTCGTCCCAGCTGCCCTTGTCGAGGAACTGGCGGGTGCCGGCGTCGCCTTCGTCATTGTTCCAGGCGCCGAATTCGAGGCGGCCGTACCAGTCGAAGTTCGGGGTCGGACGCCAGTCGTACGAGCCCTCGATGTGCCACTCGTCGATCTTGTGGCCTTCCGACGGCTGCCCGGGGTTGACGTTCTTATAGTAGCCCTGGGTCTGGGTGTTGTACTCGCCGGCGACGCGCAGGTTCAGGTTCGGCGCGATCTCGTTCGAAGCGGCGCCTTCGATCTCATAAGAGTTGAAGTTGCCGACCGTGCCGCGCACTTCGGCATACGGGTGATTCGTCGGACGTACGGCGATCATGTCGATCGAGCCGCCTTCCGAGTTCCGGCCGCCGACGTTCTGCGGACCGCGCTGGATCTGCTCCTGGCTGAAGAACAGCGAGGAGAGCGCGAGGTTGTACGGTGAATAGACGAAGAACTCGTCTTCGTAGGCCGCGACCCGCGAGTCGTCGGTCACGTTGAATGATTGGCGCGTGACGCCGCGCATGCCGGCGTTGACCGTCACCGTGTCGTAGGTGAAGCCCGGCGCGAAGTTGGTGACGTCCTGCACCGTCTGGATGCCGGTGCGGTCGCGCGACTGGCCGGTGAACACCGAGACGGCCACAGGAATCTTCTGCAGGCGGGTCTGACGGTGTTCGGCCGTCACGATGACGTCGGCGGAACTGCCTTGCGGCGCGGGCGCCGCCGCGGCGGCCGTCGCTGGCGCGCCTGGCGTCTGGGCCAGCGCTGGCGCAGCGACTGCGCTGAGCACGACGACCGAAGCGCCCATGACGAGCTTGCTCCGCAGGTGCGAAGTATCTTGCATCAGGTTCACCCTCCCTGCCGGCGGGTCTCCTAAGGAGAGGTTCCGCGGCTTGTTTCCCTCAAACGGCGCGATGCTCGCCCCGTATTACTCGCGACCGCCTTATGCTGGCCTAGTCGCTCGATTGCGACGCTTTCATTACCGGCTGCACAGTGTCAACTGAGCAAGCTTAACTGAACGCCGATCATCTACGCTTTTTCCAGCGATTGTGGCTTCTGCGCATGCGTCCGATATGGTTGACGCAGGGGCGCTCTCACCCGGCTGTTTCGAACAGCTGCGGCGATCGTCAGCCTTTGACCGCGCGCTGCGTCAAAGCGCCGCGGCGGGCGCTGCTCAGCGAATCTGGGCCCGCTTTCGCTTGCGCTCCGCAGGGGGCTCCGCGGCGAGGGGCGCCGGCGGCGGCGTCTGCCGGGCCAGGTAGGGGCCGAACTCCCGCGGGTGCATGAACTCGGCCCGGTACCATGGCTTGGTTCGCTGATCGAACACGTCCTTCAGCCAGTCGATAACGCACCGCACCCGGGCCGACTTTGCGAGGTCGCGGTGGTAGCTCAGCCACAGCTTGATCGACGCCAGCGGCGGCGCGTCGAGCATGACCAGCGTCGGGTCAAACGCCAAAATCGCCGTCGGCATCGCCCCAAGCCCCCCGCCGTGCTTGACGGTCGCGAACGAGACCGCGCTCGAGTTGGTGTCGACGCGCCAGCGCATGAATCCGATGAACGAGGCCACGCGATCCGGCACCGAGAGGCGTCCGTGATCCTGCCCCACGTGGTGGATGTAGGGGTGGTGGACCGCGTCCTCGTAGCTGGCCGGTTTGCCGTAAAGGTCGATGTACTCCTGCGAAGTGAACATGGCGTAGTGGAAGTGGGCCAGCGTCTGGGCGATCGAGTCCGGGTCGCGCGGCTCCTCGAAGCTTAGCGTCACGTCCGGGTCGCCCTCGAGCGGCCTCTCGGGCCAGAGCCCGCAATCGACCGCGAGGTCGATCTTGGGATGCGAGCGCAGGAACTCGGCGATGAACGGCGCGAGGAAGATGCCGGCGATGCCGTCCGGCGCGGCGAGCTTTACGCTGCCTTCCGCCTCGGCCTCGATGCCGGCGAGGTCCTTCTCCAGGCCCTCGGCGAGGCGCTCCATGCTGAGCGCGCGCTCGTAGGCGAGCGTGCCCGCCCGCGTGAGCGACACCCCGTGCGGGCCGCGCACGAACAGCTTCGCGCCGAGCTGAGTCTCCAGCCGCTCCACCGCGCGGGTCACCGTCGTGAGGCCGACGCCGAGCCGCCGGGCGGCGGCGCCGAAGCTGCCGAGTTCGGCCGCCGCCCAGAACAAGCGGACCTCGCTCCAGTCCGCCTTGCGCCTGACGACCTTCACCATCGGGTCCCCTCGCAAACGCAAGGCCCCCTTGCGAACTTCATGGGCGCCGCCCCCTCGCCAAGCCCTCTACCGTTAACGCCACGCGTCTTCACGCAAATTGCGGAGGCCCGCGACGTCGGCGCCCACACCTTACACGCCTTGCTTGTGCGACGGAACGGCTTGCGGGCGGCAACGACGCCGCAGGCTGACCAAGGCAAGCGCTGGCTCGGGATCCAGCCCGGACAATACAACCTACGCGGGCTGTCGGCCGCGGCGTCTTCTCGCGCGGCGCGGGCGCTCATCGGCGCAGCCAGGGGACTCATAGGATGCGACATAGCGTTAACGCGATCCGAGCACGCGACCGGGGCCGTGCGACCGCCGGCGGCGTGCCGGCCCACACCCTCGTCGCCATCGAGGCGGCGCTCGGCGCCTTCGGCGTCGCGCCGGCGCGGGCGGACGAAGTTGGCCCCGCTCACGCCCTCGCCGAGCGGCTGATCGGCGGAAAGATGGCGGACGCGGCGACCATCGCGGCCGTTCACGCCCGCACCGGCGTTGGCCTCTTCATAGTTCGGGGCGAGGAGGGCCCGCGGGGACTTCTGGCGTTCATCATGCTGAACGCCCGCGGCGCCGGCGCCGCGGCGCGCGATGACTTCGATGCGCTGGCGCCCAATCCGCTCTGGGTTTCGGCCGCGTGCGAGGAGCCGCACGCGATCTACAGTTGGGCGATCGCTGCGGTCGACCATGAGACGGCGAAACAGCTGGTCCGCGGGCACGAGCGCCTGCGCCACGCCGCCGCGCCGCACCTGCCGTTCTACTGCCGGCTGGCGACGCCCGAGGGCCGCCGGCTCGGGACCATGCGCCTGGGCTTCGAGCCGCTGCCCGGCTCGCGCTCCGGCCTGTTCTGGGCGCCGCCCCGGGACTCTTCGCTGAAGGAGACCGCAGCATGAACGCAATCGTAAAGCCGCCGGCGCCCGAGCAGCGGACGACGCTCGCGGTCCAGGACATGCGCGTCGTCGTCGCGCGGACGCTGAACGATCTGGTCCAGGTCGCGACCGTGCGCGCCCTCGTCTACATGGGCGAGCAGGCCTGCCCATTCGACGAGGAATTCGACGGCAACGACCTCGCCGGTGCGACCCATCTGCTGCTGAAGGTGCGGAGCGAGCCGGTCGGCGTGGTGCGCCTGCGCTGGTTCGCCGGCTTCGCCAAGCTCGAGCGGCTGGCGATCCGTAAGGAGTACCGCGGCGGGCCGGGCCTGATGATGCTGGCGAACGCCGCCTTCGAGCTCGTGGCGCGCAAGGGCTACCGCCGCCTCATGGGCCACGCCCAGCCGCGCTTGGTCGCCTTCTGGAAGCGCGCCTTCGACGGATGGGTGCGCCCCGGCCGGCCGGCATTCTCCTTCTCCGGGTACGAGTACGTCGAGATGGAGTTCGCGCTCGAGCCGCCCGCCGACGCCATCGGCATCGACGCCGACCCGCTCATCCTGCTCCGCCCGGAAGGGGACTGGGGCCGTCCAGGCGCGCTCGAGCGAGCGACCGAACCCCTTTGCATTTCCGCTTGAGAGGCTGATCATCATGGCTCGCAACGCCCGCTCCCCGCTTCGCCGGCTCCTCGCCATCGACCTGGTCCGTGAGGCCGCGCCGGCATGCGCCGAGGTTCAGGGCAGGGTCGACCGTTGCCGGCGCCTGCTCGCGTATGCACGGGCCGCCGGCTGGGCGGTCAGCCACGTCTATCCGCGCGGCGGCCGTCCGGCGGCCGGGGTCGAGCCACTGCTCAGCGAGTCGATCTACTACCGAGCCGGCCAGTCGCCGTTCGCCAACCGCGCGCTCAAGCGGTCCGTGCGCGTTGGCGCCGAGCGCGAGCTGGTCATCATGGCGCTTTCCCTCTCCTCGGCGGTTCTCAGCGCGGCGCTGTCCGCGCACGATCTCGGGGTGGCGGTCACGCTGGTCGGCGATACGCTGCAGTCCGGCGACGACAGCGCCGCCAGCCTCGAAGCCATCGAAACCATCACTCACGCGCTGGAAGCGCCCTTCGTGCATGTCGAGGCGATCGATCAGCTGATCGATTCGCGCCGTGGCCTGCATCTGGTCGGCCGCGATGACGAAACCCGCGTCGACACAGCCCCGGTCGTTGCGAAACCGCACGACGCCGCCTAGGGTCGCTTCGCGCGCCAATGGGCGGCGCGAGAGGGTGTGATCGACGCATGGCGGCGAAACCGGATCCGATCGATGTCGACGTGGGCGCGCGCATCCGCGCACGACGCGTGTTCCTGGGCCTCAGTCAGACAAAGCTGGCCAAGGCGCTGGGTCTGACCTTCCAGCAGGTGCAGAAATACGAGCGCGGCGACAACCGCGTGTCGGCCTCCACGCTCGTTCGCGTCGGCAAGGCGCTCGACATCACGGTCGCGGCGCTGGTGGGCGAGGAGGGCGGCGGTCCGTCCGACGGGCCGATGTTCCGCCATCTGGCCGCGCCCGGCGCTTTCGACCTGGTCGAGGCCTACGCGCGCATCTCGGACGCCGAGGTGCGCCGCGCGGTGCTGCGGCTGACGCGCACGCTGGCGCGATCCGACCGCCGCTCGAACGCCGCCTGATCGCGGCGGGCTTGCGCCCCGCCCGCCGCCCGTCTCAATGGCGGCATGGCCGCGACTGATCCGAACGCACCTCGACCGATCGCCAAGAACGCGGTCGTCATCCTGCTCGACAGCCTGAACCGGCACATGCTCGGCGCCTATGGCGGCGCCGAGTTCGCCACGCCCAACCTCGACCGGCTGGCGCAGCGGTCGGTGCGCTTCACCCGCCATTTCACCGGCTCGCTGCCCTGCATGCCGGCGCGCCACGACATCCTCTGCGGCGCGCTCGACTTCCTTTGGAAGCCCTGGGGCTCGATCGAACTCTGGGAGGACGCCATCACGCGCCAGCTGCACGGCGCCGGCGTCGCCACCCAGCTGATCAGCGACCATCCGCACCTGTTCGAAGCCGGCGGCGAGAACTACCACATCGACTTCACCGCCTGGGACTATGTGCGCGGCCACGAGGGCGACCCCTGGCGCACGCGGCCGGACCCCAGCTGGATCGGCTCGCCGAAGTTCTTCGATCGGCCGATGCCCTACGACAACTCGCGCGGCTGGTTCCGCGGCGAGGCGGACTTCCCCGGTCCGCGCACCATGGCCGCCGCCGCCCGCTGGCTGGACGAGAACGCCGGCCATCACGACCGCTTCTTCCTCTTCGTCGACGAGTTCGACCCGCACGAGCCCTTCGACACCCCCGAGCCGTGGCTCGGTCGCTACGACCCGGATTGGGAGGGCGAGCTCCTGATCTGGCCGCCCTACGACGTCGGCGCCGTGGCCGCCGGTCGCTTGAGCGAGCGCGAGGGCCGCCAGATCCGGGCCAACTACGGAGCGAAGCTCTCCATGATCGACCACTGGGTGGGGCGCGTCTTCGACGCGTTGCGCGAACGCGACC
>DATGKF010000071.1:0-40439 GCA_035294785.1 Caulobacteraceae bacterium
TCCGGAGGGCTGGATGCGGCTCGTCGTCCGCGCCAGCCTTCTGACAAAATAAGAGTTGGCGCGCACCCCCAAGTCAACCGCGTGCATCGGCGGCTTGGCCGTGGCATGCTCCGCGCCATGGATCCTCCAGCCTGACCTGACGCTGTCTTCCGAGGACTGAAGCGGCTCGCCCTCTGGGCCGCGCCGCCGCTCCGCCGCGCGCCATACGTGCTGGCCGCGGCGCTCTACTTCGTGCGCTTCGCCGACGATTGGACGACCTACCTGCCCGGCGGCGCGCTGGAGCCGATCCGGACCAGCTTGCACGCGTCGTACGTCGAGGCCAGCGCGCCGCTGGTGGCCCTGTCGGCCGGCGGTTTGATCGGCGCCGGCTTCGAGGTCGCCGCGGACTACGTGAGCCGCCGCTGGCTCTCCAGCCTGGGCGCGCTCGCGTACGGGCTGGCGATGATCGCGTTCGGCCTCTCGCACTCGATCTGGCTGATGGTCGCCGCCGCCTTCGTCTGGGGCGCGGCCTCCGACGCCTTCACGCACGGCTGCGAGGTGGCGCTGGTGGACTTGGCGGGCGAGGACCTGCCGCGCGCGCTCTCGCGCATGAACGCCTGGGCGGCGGTCGGCGACCTGCTCGGCCCGCTGACGCTCGCCGCGATCAGCGCGACAGCGTTCGGGTGGCGAGGCGCTTTCGTTGGCCTCGGGGTGATGATGCTGAGCTACGCGGCGCTGCTCGCGAGCCAGCGGTTTCCACCGCCGCACCCGGCAGGACGCCTGCCGAAGCCGCTCGCCGGCGTGATAGGCATTCTGAAGGATCCGGCCTTCATCGCCATGGCGTCCGCGATGGCCCTGTTCAGCCTGATGGACGAGCCGCTGGCGGCGTTCCTGATCGCCTTTCAGGAGCGCGTGCTCGGCCGCGGTCCGGCCTGGGCGAACGGATTGATCCTGGCCTGGACGGCCGGCCAGCTCGTGGCCTTCGCAGCCTTCGAGCGCATCGCAGGCGCGCGGCCGGGCAGGGGCGCGCTGCTCGCCGCGCTGGCTGGGCTGGGCGTGACGCTGCCGGTCGCCATCTTCGCGCCGCCGCTCGCCATCGGACTGCCGGCGATGGTCCTGTTCGGCGCCGCCTCGGCGGTGTTCTACGTGACGCTACAGGCGCGCCTTTTGGCGCTGCGTCCTGGGCAGGCCGGGTCGGTCGGCGCCGCCGGCTCGGCGATCGGAATGCTCGGGATGCTTTTCCCCAGCCTGGTCGGCGCGGTCGCCGACCGCTTCGGCCTTGGCGTCGGCGTCGGGCTCTACGCGCTCGTCCCGCTGGCCATCCTGCCGTTGATCGCCCTTACACGCCGATGACGAGCCCTCTGGCGCGTATGGGACGCGGTGTCTATCGTCGGCTCGCCAGCCTCGCGGAGCAAAGCCGATGACGCCGACCACCCGACGCACGCTCGTGCAGATGGGGGCGCTCGGCCTCACGGCCCTGGCATGGCCGGAGCCGCTCCTAGCGGCGCAGCGAGCGGTGAACCCCATGCGCATCCTCATCCTCGGCGGCACTGGCTTCACTGGTCCGCACCAGGTCCGCTACGCGCTGGCGCGCGGGCATACGGTCACCACCTTCAACCGCGGCCGCGAGAAGATGGATTGGCCAGGCCCGGTCGAGGAGCTGATCGGCGACCGCAACACCGGCGACCTTAAGGCGCTCGAAGGACGCGAGTGGGACGTTTGCATCGACAACCCGACGACCTTGCCGAAGTGGGTGCGCGACGCGGGCCAGGTGCTGCAAGGGAAGGTGAAGCAATACATCTTCATCTCCACCATCTCGGTGTACGCCGCCAACGATACGCCGAACGCGGACGAAACCGCCGCTCTTGTTCCGTACACGGGCAAAGACGCGTTCGCGGAGAGCGTCGAGACGATGCGCTCGACGCCTGAGCTCTACGGCTCGCTGAAGGCGCTCTCGGAGAAGGAAGCCGAGCACTGGTTTCCGGGGGAAACGACGGTGATCCGGCCGGGCCTGATCGTGGGGCCAGGCGACGAGACCGACCGATTCACCTACTGGCCGGTGCGCCTCGCGCGCGGCGGCGAGGTGCTGGCGCCCGGCGACGGGGGCGACCCGGTGCAGTTCATCGACGCCCGCGATCTCGCCGAATGGACCATCCGCATGGCCGAGCAGCGCACCTTCGGCGTCTTCAACGGCAACGGGCCTGCGCACCCGCTCGACATGCGCGGCATGCTCGAGGGGATCGAGCGGGGCGTTCAGACGCACCCCGAGCTCGTCTGGGTCTCGACCAAGTTCCTCGATGCCGAGAACGTCAACGCGTGGTCCGACATGCCGGTGTGGGTGCCGGGGCAGGGCGACACCGCCGGCTTCCACCGGCGCGACCATCGGCGCGCGATCGGGGCCGGCCTGACGTTCCGGCCCGTGCCCGTCACCGCGGCCGATACGCTGGCCTGGTTCAAGACCCTTCCCGCCGACCGTCAGGCGAAGCTGCGCTCAGGGCTCACCGCCGACCGCGAGGCGGCGCTGCTGGCCAAGTGGAAAGCCAGCCAACACGCCTGAGCTTGCCGTCGACCCGGCCGATACGCACAATACCGGCTCCTAGAAGGAGCGTGCGCATGCACATCGGCGATTGGTCGGCCACGCCCGATCTGGTCGACATCTTCCGTGAGATCCGCGCGGCTGGCCTTGAGTCGAACCTGGCCGAGCTGGAGGCGTTCGGCTTTACGGTCATCGAGAAGGCGCTGACGCCGGATGAGGTGGTCGCCTTGCGCGACCGGATCATCGAAATCTCAGAACAGCGCAAGGGCGTGACGCTCGATCTGGAGAACGAGACCAGCCACCAGGAACTCGAGTTCATCCCGTACCTCCTCTTCAAGGACCCGATGTTCAAGGCGCCGGTGGTGAACCCCAAGGTTCTGCCGTTGGTCGACTACCTGCTCGGCAAGCACGCCATCCTCTCCAGCCTCGGCTCGCATCTGAAGGGGCCGGGCGGGCAGGGGCTGCTCTTGCACAGCGACACCGGCAACGGCGCGCCCGATCCGTTCACGCCCTATGCCCAGGTGTGCAACTGCAACTATGCGCTGACCGACTACACCGAGGAGCGCGGGGCGCTCGCCATGGTGCCGGGCAGCCATCGGCACGCGCGGCAGCCGACCAAGCATGAGGTCTGGCTGGACGGAAACCGGCGCTACGAGCACGTGATCCCGATCGAGGTCCCGGCCGGGTCGGCCATCCTCTGGCACGGCAACACCTGGCACGGTTCGTTCCCGCGCAAAGTCCCGGGCCTTCGGGTCAACCTCTCCTGCTACTACTGCCGCGAATACCTTCAGCCGCAGGAGAACTACCGCGATCACGTGCCCGAGGGTTTCCTGAACGGCGAGAGCGACGCCCGCCTCGCGCGCCTGATAGGCGCCGACCTGATCCACGGCTGGACAGACGAGGGCCCGCTGAAGATGTACGCCCGCCGCCGCGAGGGCGCCGGCTCCGTCCGCAGCTGGTATAGCTGAGCCTAGCTAGGCCGGGCGCGGCGGGCCTGGGGGCAGGGTCGCGTCGACGTGAGCGCGATATTGGCTTTGCAGGGCGAGGGTGCGTTCGCGGCGCCTGACCTCGAGAGAGCCCGTCGTCGGCGGATGCCGGGAGCCGATCGGAACGCCGTCCATCATGTCGGCCATGCCATCGAGCGCGGCGTGCCAGCCTTCCAAGAGGCCCGGCCACCACGGGGTGTCCCAGGCGTGCTCGACCTGCCCTTCGCGCGCCGCGCCTGCCGGAACGTGATGCGTGAAGGTGAGGCGGGTGCCGCCATCGATGGGCGCCAGCGCGAACTGGAACCAGTGGACGCCCTCGGTCGCCTGCATGTTGTCGCGGAAGCGGATCAGGCGGGGCGGCTCGAACGCCAGGATGAGACCGGCGAGGTAGTCGTCGTGAAAGCGGAACGAGCCGCCCTCGCGGATGTCCCACTTCGTCGGCCGCTCGAACCACTGACCGATCTCGGCCGGGTCGACGATTGCCTTCCAGACCCGCTCGATAGGATGCGCGAACGTGCGCACGTATTCGATCGTGTAGCGGTCGACGAAGCGCGCGAGGTCGGCGTTGGACATGTCAGGCGGCTCCTGGAGGTGGCGGGGCGCCGGGCGGGAGCGTGGCGTCCACATGCGCTCGGTAGCGGGCGCTCACGTCCATCTCGTGCTCGCGGTTCCTGAGTTCACGCACGATCACGGCCCGCTGTTCGGGGGTCAGCGTCACGGACGACCCATGCGACGCCCACGCCTCGGCGATGGCGCTCGCCGCGGTGGGCGGGCGGCGCGAGCCGATTGGTACGCCGTCGATCACGTCGCCCATTGCATCGAACGAGGCGTGCCAGCCGCCGAGCATGCCCGGCCACCAGGGCGTGTCCCACGCGTGCGGCGGCTGTTGCGGGCGCGCCACGCCGGGGGTGACGTGATGGGTGAAGCGCATGCGGGTTCCCCCCTCGACCGCGTCCAACTCGAACTGAAACCAGCAGCCGGACATATCCGCCGCGCTACGGCCGGGCGCGCCCGGTCCATCATCCTGAAAGCGGATCAACCGCAGCGGCTCGAAGGCCAGGATCGCCCCCGACACATTGTCGTCGTGAAAGCGGAAAGACCCGCCCTCGCGCAGGTCCCACTTCGTCGGTGGGACGAACCACTGACCGATCTCGGCCGGGTCAACGATGGCCTTCCACACCCGCTCGACCGGATGGGCGAAGGTGCGTAGGTATTCGACCGTGTAGCGGTCGATGAAGCGCGCGAGGTCGTCGTTGGGCATGTCAGGCTCCCGTCGCCGGCGGCAGCGTCGCATCGACGTGCGCGCGGTAGATCCTCCTGAGCTCGAACCAGCGCTCGCGTTCGCGCAGTTCGCGGAGGATTTTGGCTTTCTGCTCGGCTGAGAACTCTGCGCCGAAGCGCTCCGCCCAATCCTGGGCGATGGCGCTGAACTCGGTCGGGGGGCGCCGCGACCCGCACGGAACACCATCCAGCAGGTCGGCCAATTCCTCGAAGCCGGAGTGCCAGCCGCCGAGGTTGCCGCCGCCCCATGGCGTGTCCCAGGCCTCCGGCGTCTGCCAGTCGCCGCGGGCGATGCCGGGCGTTGCGTGTTGCAGATACTGCAGCCGCGTGCCGCCTTCGACCGGCGTCAGCTCGAACTGGAACCAGTCCTCGGGCCCGCCGGACGGCTGGTCGAAGCGGATGAGCCGTGGCGGCTCGAAGGCCAATACGACGCCGGAGAAGTTGTCGCTGTCGAACCGGTAGCGGCCGCCCGTCCTCAGCTCCCAGGGGCTGGGCGCAATGAACCACTGCGCCAGCTCGGCCGGATCGGTGATCGCCTTCCACACCCGCTCGATGGGGTGTGGATAGATGCGCACGAATTCCATCGTGTAGCGGTCGATAAAACGGGCGAGGTCGTCGTTGGACATGTCAGTGGCTTCCTGCCGGGGGCAGGGCGGTGCGCAGGTGGTCGTCGTAGAGGTCGAAGAGATCGGTCGAGCGCTCGCGGCGGCGGAGCCCCAGCACGATGCGGCTGAGCTGGTCTGGCGTGAGCGCAAGGCCGGACTCGGCGATCTTCTCCGCCCACAGCTCCGCGATCCCGCTGAGCCGGGTCGCGGGCAAGCGCGACCCCGGCGGGACGCCGTCCAGGTGGTCGCCCAGCGCCTCCCAGAACTCATGCCAGCCGTTGACCGCCCCGCGCCAGGGCGTGCCGGCGCCCGGCGCCGTGCTCCCCGGCTCGCCGTAGACTCCATCGGGAGAGAAGTGCTGGACGAAGCGCATCCGCGTGCCGCCCGCCGCCTCGCTGAGCTCGTACTGGAAGTAGCCGACCGCATCGCCCGCGTTGCGCAGGCGGATGAGCCGGGGCGGCTCGAAGGCCAGGATCGAGCCGGTCCATTGGCCGCCGGCGAATCCGAACGCGCCGCCGGCCTTCGGCTCGATCGTGCCCGGCATGAACCACATGCCGAATTCCGCGGGGTCGGTGATCGCCCGCCACACCCGCTCGATCGGATGCGGGAAGGTGCGCACGTACTCGACCGTGAACCGGTCGGGAAAGCGGCAAAGTTCGGTCTGGCTCATCGTCAGTCCCCTCGTTCCTTCATGCGATCCAGATGCGCCTCGAGGCGGTCGAAGCGGGCGTGCAGCACCTCGAGCTGGGCGCGCATCCACTGCTCGGCTTCGCCCAGCGCGCCGGGCTCCAGCCGGTAGATCCAGGCCGTGGCGTTCTTGCGGTAGCTGACGACGCCGCTCTCGCGCAGCACGCGCAGGTGGCGGGAGACGGATGGTCCCTTCATCGGAAACCTCGCCGCGATGTCGCCGGCGTTACGCTCGCCGCCGGCCAGCATGGCCACGATCTCGCGCCGGGTCGGGTCAGCCAGGGCTTCGAAGACGTCCATGCGCCGAACTTAGCGTCATCGCTAAATAGGATTCAAGCTATTTAGCGAATGTGCTAGTTATGGGGTGTGCGGCATGCGAACGCCGCCGCGCGGCAGGAGCCGCGGGCGTCCGACTGAGGGTGTCCCGTTCGGACAACAATAATAGCAGTAGTAGAAAGCTGTTTTGACGAGCACAGCTGCTCGCCGAACAGGAACACTTACAATCGAACGCCGCGGACTGATCCCATTGAAGCACGGGCGGGGGGCCGCTCAGGAAATCGCTTAGCGGGCCAGTCGCTCAAACGGCATCGGGCGCATCCCGCCTGAGCCGCTCGCGGTAGCGCGGCGATAGCTCCGCCACTTCCCGCGCGGCGCGAGCCTGCTCGCGCTCGGCCGACCAGGGGAGCGGCGCCTCGCGCAACGCCGCCTCGGGCAGATCGTGCAGGTGCGCATGCCAGCCGGTGGCGATGCTCAGCAGATGTTCGGGCGGGAGCAGGGTCTCGATCAGCACCAGGCGCGTGCCCATGAAGTCGGGATCTTCCTGGAAGAGCAGCCAGCGAAGTTCGGCTTGTGGATTGTCCGGGTCCGTCGAACCCCAGACCATCAGGTTCGGCGGTTCGATCTCGCGGATCACGTAGCGGGCGGCGAAGTTCGCCGTCGGCCAGGTCAGCTCGACCTCGCCGCCGACGCGCAGGTCGACCTTGGCGACGGCCAGCCAGTCGGCCAGCCTCTCCGGTTCGGTGAGGGCCGCCCAGACCTTTTCGATGGGAAGCATCATTCGCCGCGCGTAGCGGACCGTGTAGCGGCCGCCCGGGGCCCTGGTGACGAAGGCCGGGGACTCGCCGTTGCGGAGCGTGGGGCGCACGTCGAACCCCGGCACGAACGGCCCGTAGTCGCGCTTGTAACGCTCGACCGCCGCCCGATAGCCGCCCTCGATCTCGTGCGCGGTCCCGCCGCAGGCGATGGAGAGGATATCGTCGACCATGCCCATCCAACCGGCGGCGGCGCCGAGGAACCACCAGGCGTTCAGCCCTGTCTGAGTGAAGATCATCAGGCAGCCGCCTTGCCGCGGCGTGATCTCCCAGCGGACGATGCCGTCGCCCCATTCGAAGGCCAGCAGATGCGGCGGCTCGCAGGCGACGATCGTGCCTTCGACCATGTCGTCACGGCCGTGCGGAAAGGCGACGATGAACTTGCCGCCGACGTGCGCGTCGATCTGGATCGGCGTTCCCAGCCAGTCGGCGATCCGCTCGGGAACGGTGATCGCGGCCCATACCCTTTCCACCGGACGCGGCACCGACCGCTCGAAGCGCATTTCGAACGTGCCATCGGGGTGCTGACGAACCCAAGCATCGCGGGGGTCGTCAGGCGCGACCCACCCGTCCGGTTGCAGAGTAGCGCCCATGCTCAGCTCTCCTTCTCACGTGGGTCGCCATCTCCGGGCGTCAGCAGGTGAAGGTGGCTGTCGCCACCGCGACGGGGCCATCGTCGTCCACCATCTCGGCGCGGATGCGGATGAGGTTCGCGCCCGCGTGCAGCAGGGTCGTTGTGATGCTGTAGCTCTCCGCGCGCAGCGATCGCAGGTAGTCGACGGTCAGGCCGGTGGTGGCGATGCTGAAGCCGCGGCCGCGCTCGCCGCCGGTCTCGGTCGCGCGCTGCTCGGCGGCCATGGCGCCGTGATAGCCGGCGATGGCGTCGATCGCGGCCGCGACCGCGCCGCCGTGCATGCGCCCGCCGGGCAGGGTGAGGCCCCGTTTGGCGGGGAGGCGGCCGACCAGCTTGTCGCGCGAGATCTCGACCAGCTCCAGGCCGAGCGCGGCGTGGAAGGGGGTCACGGCGAAGATGTCCTTCATGTGCCGCAGAGGCTGTCTGGCGCGGGCGTCGTGGAACGCGCCGTCGTAGGCCTTGACGAGCGCCTCGCTCGGCTTCCGCGCCGCCTCGATGGCCTCGACGTCGCCGCCGTCGACGGCGAGGGTCAGCGCATCCAGGCTGGCGTGCCACTCGCCGGCGAGCCAGCCGCCGACCCAGCCGCGCGGCAGCCGGTGCGTGACCGTCAACGTCGTCGCCCCGCCGTCGGGCGCGAGCGTGTAGGCGATCTCCTGCCGGTCCTCCTCCGGATCGGGAAAGCCTGGAACGGCGAAGGCGAGGCGCTCGCCCGGCGACCAAGCGGTCACCGACCCGTGCGCCGGGACAGCCCCTTCGACCAGCACGTCGCCGCCGACGCGCGGCTGAAGCTCGCAGCGTGAGCGCCACACCGCTGTCCGCTCCGCATCGGCCAGATACGGCCAGAGCGCCTCGGCGCCGACCGGCAGGCGCCGCTCGAAGCGCAGATTGCGGATATCCTCAAAAGCCCCAAGATTTTCCATCACCGTTTCCTTCCTTCTTCTTCGTTGATCGTCAGGCCACGCCCGGCGCGTCGCGCTGGAGGCGCTCCCGGTAGAACGGGCGTTGCAGTTGCTCCCGCTCGACCCGCGCCTGTTGCCGCTCGGCGCTCCAGGGCTGCGGCGTCTCCCGCGCCGCCGCCTCCGGCAGGTCGTGCAGGTGGGCGTCCCAGCCGCCGGCGACGCTCAGCAGGTGCTTGGGCGGGACCAGCGTCTCGGTCAGCACCAGCCGAACGCCCATGAAGTCCGGGTTCTCCTGATAGAGCTCGAACCGGACCTCCCCGCCCGGGTTCTCAGGATCGACCGCGCCCCACACCATCCGCCGCCGCGGATCGAGCGTGCGGATCACGAAGCGCATCCTCGCCCCGTCGTCCGGGAAGTAGACATCGACCTCGCCGCCGACCCGCAGGTCTATGGTGGTCACGCCCAGCCAGTCGGCCAGGCGGTCCGCCTCAGTGATCGCCGCCCAGACCTTCTCGAGCGGCAAGAGCCAGCGACGCACGTAGCGGACGTTGTAGCGGCCGTCGCCGGCCTGGGTGATGAAGCCAGGCGCCTCGTTGTGACGCAGCGTCGGGCGCACGTCGAAGCCGGGCACAAAGGCGCCGTACATCTTGCGATACCGCTCGGACTCCGTCTGGTGATGACCGGGCGTCTCCTCGAGCGCCTTGCCATCGCAGGCGACCGAGACGAGGTCGTCGACGAAATCGGCCCAGCCAGCGGCCCCGCCCAGGAACCACCAGGCGTTCAGTCCGGTCTGGTGGAAAGCGAGGCGGCAGCCGCCCTCAACCGGCGCGAGCTCCCAGCGGACGACGGTGTTTCCGCCGCTCGAGAACCACTCGAACGCCAGGAGGCGCGGCGGCTCGCAGGCGACGATGCGGCCCTCGACCAGGTTGTCGTCGCCGCCGGGGAACATCACCAGATAATTGCCGCCGACGCGCAGGTCGATCTCCACCGGCTCGCCGAACCAGTCGGCGAGGCGCTCCGGAACGGTCAGAGCGCTCCAGACCTTTTCGACCGGGCGGGGGATCGTCCGCTCGAAGCGCATTTCGAAGAGGCCGTCGGGCATTTGCCGGATCGCCGCGTCACGCGGATCTGTGGGCGCGACCCAGCCGTCGGGTCGCCGGAGGGCGCGCTCTTCCGTCCTCGGTTCGCGAGCGGCCATCCTCAGCTCTCCCTCATCAGGTGGTCTTCCAGCGCGTCGAGCTTGTCGCGCCAGAAGCGGCGGTAGGGGGCGAGCCAGGCGTCCAGCTCGGCCAGCTTGTCGGGATGCAGGCTGTAGATGCGGCGCTGGCCGTCGGCGCGCATCCTGACGAGGCCGCTCTGGCGCAGCAGTTTCAGATGCTTGGAAACGCCGGGCTGGCTCAGGCCCATCGCCTCGACGACCTCGCCAGCCGGCATCTCGCCGTTGCTGAGCAGTCCGAGGATCTGGCGCCGATGCGGCTCGGCGACGGCGGTGAATACGTCCATGCCGATAATATCGCTAGATAGAAATATAACTGTCAAGCGATTTAAGTGGCGGCCTTGCGAAGCCCGCGCGCGGCGGTCCATGACAGCCGGCGGATCTGCTCAAAGGAGGCAAGGTGGTCGATCTGGCCAGGATCGCGACGCTGTTCGACGAACGGCGGGAGGGTCACACCCTGCCGCAAGGGCTCTATCTGGACGCCGAAGCGTTGGCCTTCGACCTCGACGCCATCTTCGCGCGCAGCTGGCTGATGGTGGGGCTCGAGGCCGAATTTCCCGAAGCCGGCAGCCATATAGCGCTGACCGTCGGCCGTGCGCCGATCCTGATCGTGCGCGGCCATGACGGCGGCTTGCGCGCCTTCCACAACACCTGCCGCCACCGCGGCTCGCAGATCGTCCCGGACGGCAAGGGCGCCTCGGCGCGGCTCGTTTGCCCCTACCACCGCTGGACCTACGACCTGACCGGCGCACTGGTCGCCGCCAGCCGCATGGGCGACGAGTTCGAGGCCTGCGAGCACGGGCTGGGCCAGGTTCACCTGGAGACGGTGGCGGGCGGCGTCTACGTCTGCCTGGCGGAGGATCCGCCGCCGTTCGAGACGTTCCGCACGACGCTCGAGCCCATGCTCGCGCCGCACCGGCTGGAGCGCGCCAAGCTGGCGCACGAGGACCGGTTCGTCGAACGCGCCAACTGGAAGCTGGCCATGGAGAACGCGCGCGAGTGCTATCACTGCGCGACCAGCCATCCGGAGCTGTCGCTGACCTTCCCGACCGGCGTTTCGGCCAACTTCGACTATGGCGAGGATGCCCGCCGGCAAGAGGCCTACAACGCCCGCATGGCCGCGCTCGGTCTCGGCGTCGGGCCGGCGGAGGAGGCCTGGTGGCAGGCGATCCGCTTTCCGCTCAACGAGGGCTGCCAGTCGATGACCATCGACGGCAAGCTCGCGGTTCGGAAGCTGATGGTCGAACAGGGCGGCGGCGACATCGGCTCGCTGCGCTGGGCGATCGAGCCGAACGCGTTCGTGCACGCGACGGCGGACTCGCTCTTCATGTTCACGGTCATGCCGCTCTCGCCGGCGGAGACGCTGGTGACCAGCAAGTGGTTCGTGCGCGAGGACGCGAAGGAGGGGGTCGACTACGACCTCGCCCACCTGACGGATCTCTGGACCCGCACGAACCGGCAGGATCTCGCCCTGGTCGAGAACAACCAGCGCGGCGTCGCCTCGCCTGGCTACCGGCCTGGCCCGTACTGCGCCGACGCCGAGGCGCTGACCATGCGCTTCACCGACTGGTACTGCGCCACCGCGCGCGCCTACCTGGAGAGCCAGCGTGGCGGATGAGGACAAACGCGCCTTGCGGCCGGAGACGCTGACCGTCGGATATGGCTACGACCCCTCCAGCGCGCGGGGAGCGGCCAAGCCGCCGCTCTATCTGACGTCGACCTTCGTCTACGACTCCGCCCAGCACGCGAAGGAGGTGCACCGCGTCTTCTTCGACGGCGCGCGGCCGGGCGAGACGCCGCCCGAGGACTACATCTACGCCCGCCTCGGCAACCCCAACATGGCGATGGTCGAGCGCAAGCTGGCCGCGCTCGACGGCGCGGAGGAGGCTGCCGGCTTCGCCAGCGGCATGGCCGCCGTCAACGCGGTGATGATGAAGCACCTGCGCCCGGGCGACAGCGTGCTGCACGGCCTGCCGTTCTACGGCGGGGTCGACATGCTGCTCAACACCGTGCTGAGCCAGTTCGGCGTGAAGAGCTTCGCTTACGCGGACGGGCTCGACCGCGCGGCCATGCAGGCGGCGGCGGACGCCGCGATGGCGTCCGGTCCGCTGCGCATCATCTGGGCCGAGACGCCCGCCAATCCGACCGGCGCGGTGGTCGACATCGGCCTTGCCGCCGAGATCGCCGAGGCGGCCGCCGCGCGACAGGGGTTCAAGCCGCTGGTCGTGGTCGACAACACCTTCCTCGGGCCGCTGCTGCAGAGCCCGCTCGCCTGCGGCGCCGACCTTTGCCTGATCTCGCTGACCAAGTATTGCGGCGGCCACAGCGACCTTCTGGCCGGCGGGGTCAGCGGCAAGAGCGAGCTGATCGGGCCGATCAAGACGATCCGCACCTTTCTCGGCGGCCACATGGATCCGCACACGGCGTGGCTCCTCTATCGTTCGTTCGAGACCCTGCATCTGCGGACGGAGCGGGCGTGCGAAAACGCGCTAGCGCTGGGCCGCTTTTTGAAGGCGCACCCGAAGGTCGCCGGCGTCACCTTCGTCGGCCTCGCCGAGCCTGGATCGCGCGAGCATGCGCTGATGCAGCGGCAGTGCCGCGGCGCCGGATCGACCTTCTCGTTCCGCGTGGACGGCGGCGAGGCGGAGGCGTTCCGCTTTCTCGATGCGCTGAGGCTGCCGCGGGTGGCCGTCAGCCTCGGCGGGACCGAGACGCTGATCTGCCATCCGGCCAGCACCACCCACTACCCCATCGCCCGCGACCGGCTGGAGGCGGCGGGAGTCACGGAGGGCTCGCTCCGCCTTTCGGTCGGGCTGGAGCACATCGACGACCTGATCGCCGACTTCGGCCACGCGCTGGACCGGATCTGATGCCCGACCCGAGCGCCATCGATGGCAAGCTCGCGCCGCCGGACGAGCATGCCGGCGTCCTCGTCATCGGCGCTGGGCCGGCGGGAACGGCGGCGGCGATCGCGGCGGCCGAGGCCGGCGAGCAGGTCGTGCTGGTGGACGAAAATCCCGTCGATCCAGGGCTCATGGGCCACGACACGCCGCTCTGGTACGGCGCGCGGATGACGGCGGCCGTGCAGCGGCCCGAGCGGCTGGTCGAACAACTGGCCGCCGCCAACCCGGCGCTGGAGGCGGCGATGATGCTCGGCGTCGACGTTCGCCTGGGCGTGACGGCGTGGGGCCTCTACGCGCCCGGTCCGGCGCTACGCGGGCTGCCGGCGGCGATGGTCGGGCTCGCGGACGCCGAGCGCGCATGGATGTGCGGTTTCGATCGGCTGGTGCTCGCAACCGGCGCACGCGACGTCGCGATCGCCTTCCGCGGCTGGGACCAGCCGGGGGTGATGGGCGCGAACGGCCTGCATGAGCTGGTGCAGCGCTACGATGCGTTCGATGGCCGGCGGATCGCCGTCCTGGGTTCAGGCGCGCTTGGGCTGCGCACGGCGTTGGACGCGAAGGCGCGCGGCCTTGAGGTCGTCGCCATCGTCGAGGTGCTCGGGGCGCCGCAAGGACCGCCGGACCTGCTGGCAGAGGTCGCGGCCGCCAACATCCCCGTGCTCGCCGGCCATGCGCCGCTACGTGCGGAAGGCGGGGCGAGCGGCGTCGAGCGACTGGTGCTGCGCGCGCCGGACGGTCTCGAGACAAGCCTGGGCTGCGACACAGTGTGCCTCGCCGTCGGCCTCGCCCCGGCGATCGAGCTGTTGCAATCGGCGGGCGGCGCGATCGTCTCCGATGGAGGCCGCGGTGGGCATGCGCCGGCGCTCGACGGCGCGGCGACGTCGCTCGTCAACGTCTCGGCGGTGGGCGACTGCGCCGGCCCGGCGCTCGATCATGACGCCTGGGCCTATCAGGCCGCCTGGCTGGCGGCGTTGCAGGGCGCAGCCGATCCGTCGCTGATCATCTGCCAATGCGAAGCGGTGACGCGCGGCGACATCATCGAGGTGCGCGCGCCGCGGTATCTCGGGCCGCCGACCGAGCGCTCGCGGGCTCGCAGCCTCGGGACGCTGATCGCCGACGGGCCGGTGAACCAGGACCAGATCAAGCGGCTGACCCGCGCCTGCATGGGCGTCTGCCAGGCCAGGCGCTGTCGCGAGCAGGTGGCGCTGATCCTGGCAGAGGCGGCGGGCGTTGCGCCGCAGGACGTGCCGCTGGCGGGCTTCCGCGCGCCGGTGCGGCCGCTGCCGCTGGCCGTCATCGCCGACTGGAACGAGACCGAGGCGATGCGGGACGGCTGGGAGATCTGGATGGCCATCCCGGGCCAGTGGGCGCCCTACGCCGACATCGGCACCGAGCGCGAGTTCGCACTGCTGGGCGGCGGGAGCGCGCGCCGGTGAGCGCCGGCGCCGCGGTCGTCGTGATCGGCGGCGGGGTGACGGGCCTCAGCGCGGCCTGGTGGCTGGCGCGCGCCGGCGTCGACGTGCTGGTGCTGGAGAAGGGCCTGGTCGGCTGGGAGGCGTCGGGCCGGAACGGCGGCGGGGCGTCGCACTACCACAGCCCGCTCTTCCACGAGGAGCAGCGGCTCTGGCCGCTGATGGACGACCTGCTCGGCTATCCGACCGAATACCGGCGCGAGCGGGTGATCTTCGCGCTGAACGAGCAGCACCTTGCAGACTACCGCAACATGGCCGCCGAGGGCCGCAAGCTCGGCTACCGCGTCAGCGATCTGGATCCGAAGCAGGTGCGGGAGCTGGTCCCGCTCGCTAGCGAGAAGACGATCGGCGGCGTTCACCTGCACTATGGCGGCCACGCCAATCCGCAGCGGACCGTGCAGGCCTACGCCTGGGCGCTGCAGGACCTGGGCGGGCGCATCCAGCAGCACACGCGGGTCGAGGGCATCGTGGTCGAAAGCGGCCGCGTCGTCGCGGTCGAGACGGCGGCCGGCCGCATCGGCGCCGACGCGCTGGTCGTGGCGGCGGGGCCGCAGACGGGCATGCTGCTGGCCAAGGTCGGCGTCCGCCTGCCGCTGGGCTACGGGCGGGCGGAGATGATCGTCACCGAGCCCGCGCCGCTCATGCCGATCGGCGGGGCGGACGGCAACGGCCTCTACGGGCGGCAGACCTTGCGCGGCAACCTCGCCTTCGGCGGCGGCCCGCACGAGTGGATCGAGATGGGGGAGGCGGGTCCGCCCGGCCGCCCGACGAGCCCGGTGACCCGCAGTCTGGCCCGCCGCGTGGCCGAGCTGATGCCGGGCGCGGCGCGCCTGCGCGTCATCAGGAGCTGGGCCGGGACGTTCGAGAACACGCCCGATGGCCGCCCGGTGCTCGATCGCCTGGACGAGCCGGCCAATCTGGTCGTCGCAACCATGTCCAGCGTCGGATTCGGCCTCTCGCCGGCCAGCGGCCACGCGGTCGCCGACCTGGTGCTGGAGGGCCGCTGCAGCTTCGCCGACATCGACAAGCTCAAGCTCGAGCGGTTCGCCAACACGCCGGAAGACTGGCTGGAGCGCCGCGGCTGGCTGCCGCCGGCGGCCGCGTGAGCGAAGCGGCCGAGCCCTGGCCGCTGCCCGAGAAGGGCGCGTTCGACGTCGTTGAGCACGTCTGGATCCCGATGGCGGACGGGTTACGGCTCTCGGCGCGGCTGTGGATGCCCAAGGACCGGGGGCCTGTCCCGGCGGTGCTCGAATACATCCCCTACCGCAAGCGCGACTACTATCGCGCCGTCGACGACTATTGGGGCGAGATGCTGGCCAGCCACGGCTTCGCCTTCGCCCGCGTCGACGTGCGCGGATCGGGCGAGTCCGAGGGCGCGCTCACCGACGAATATTCCGAGGCCGAACTGGCCGACGGCTGCGCCGCGATCGCCTGGCTGGCCGCCCAGCCGTGGAGCAACGGCGCGGTCGGCATGCGTGGCATCTCCTGGGGCGGGATCAACACGCTGATGATCGCCGCGCGCCGCCCGCCGGCGCTCAAGGCCATCATGCCGATGGGCTGCCTCGACAACCGCTACACCGACGACGCCCACTACATCGGCGGCGCGCTTGGCAATCCCAACCAGCAGTGGGCCATGAGCTTCAAGATGGTGCTGGCCGCGCCGCCCGATCCCGCCAGCGCCGGCGATGCCTGGGAAGCGATGTGGCGCGAGCGCCTCGCCGCGACCCCCGCCATCGACGAACTCTGGGTGCGCCATCAGCGCTACGACGACTATTGGAAGCGCGGCTCGATCTGCGAGGACTGGGGCGCCATCGCGGTCCCGACCTATGTCGTCGCCGGCTGGCGCGACACCTATTCGAACCCCGTCGGCCGCATGCTCGCCAACCTGCGCGTCCCCACCAAGGCGCTGATCGGGCCGTGGGGCCACACCTTTCCTTACCAGGCGGGCCTGCTCTGGCAGCACGAGGAGCTGCGCTGGTGGGCCGAGTGGCTGACGGGCGAGGACACCGGCATCATGGCCGAGCCGGCGGTGCGGGGCTTCATGCCTTACACGGCCGCCTCCGAACCGGGCGTCGTCGAGGGGCGCTGGATCGCCGAGGCCGCCTGGCCGCCGGTCACGCAGGCGGTGACGCTGCACCTCGGTGAGGGCGGCCTTGCGGGCGCGCCTCAGCCGACAGCTGTGGCGACGATCCGCGGCGACCGCATCGTCGGGCTTTGCAAGCCAGAATGGCTGAACCGACCGCCGCTCGAGCAGTCCTTCGACGACGCTCGGTCCTTGACGTTCGACTCCGAGCCGATCGAGGAAGCGATTGAAATCCTGGGCGTTCCGCTCGTTCGCCTGCGCCTCGCGTCTGACCAGCCGGTCGCGCATATCGCCGCCCGTGTCACGGAAGTGCTGCCGGAAGGCCGCTCCGAGCTGGTGAGCTGGGGCCTGCTCAACTTGACGCACCGCGACTCGCACACGACGCCGGAGGCGCTGGTTCCGGGCGAGGTCTACGACATCGAGCTCGCGCTGGCCTCGGTGGCGCATCGTTTCCCCGCAAGCAGCCGCATTCGGCTGGCGTTGTCGGAGAGCCTCTGGCCGCTGGTCTGGCCGTCGCCGCGGCCGGCCACGTTGACGGTTGCGCTCGAGCACTGCAGCGTCACGTTGCCTGTCCGCCCGCGCGAGGCGGCGGACGCGCCGTTCACGATCCCCGAGCGTCGCAGGACCGCGGCGCCGCCAAAGGCGCGCGCGGCGCCGGCGCCTCCGGACGCAGACGGCTGGGCGCGGCTCGCAATGGACACCGCGCCTCACACGACGCGCATCGAGGCCATCGATCTCGAGGTGACGCTGAGCCGCACCGAGCGGCTGGAAATGCGCGAGGGCGATCCGGGCAGCTGTCGCTGGCGGCAGGGCGCCCGGCAGACCTGGACGCGCGGCGACTGGGCCTGCACGGTCGAAACGGCCTGCGAGCTTACCGCCACAACCACCCACCTCCGCGTGAGCGAGAGCCTGATCGCGTTGAAGGGCGAGACGGTTGTGTTCGAACGCAACACCACGGCCGAGATCGAACGCGACTTGATGTAGGTCTTCGCAGGGCAGCCCTCAGCGGTCCTTCTCCCACTTGGGGGAGAAGGTGTCAGCGAAGCTGACGGATGAGGGGTCGCGCTCCGCTCTCTGGTTGGCGAGCCGCTACTCCGATGGTTCTGAGAGACCCCTCATCCGACCCCTTCGGGGCCACCTTCTCCCCCAAGAGGGAGAAGGGCGCCTGCCACGCGGCGTTCTTACTTCGGCATGTAAGTGCGGAGCACGTCGTCGATGATGCGTTCGAGTTCGTTGAGCGTCGCGCAGGGCTTGGCCACCGTGCAGAAGCGTTTGTAGCGCTCCATCTCCGAGTCGCCGCGGGTCCAGAGGCTTTCCGGCTCCGGGTTCAGCCAGATCACCGCCCGCGCCCGCTCGCTGATGGCGCGCATCAGGTCGAGCCGCGGGTTCACATAGTTGGTGCGTCCGTCGCCAAGGATGATGACCGTGGTCTTCTTGTCGACCTTGGCCAGCTCGAGGGCGCAGAAATCCTCCAGCGCCAGGCCGTAGTCGGTCGAGCGCATGCCGATGCGCTTGATGACCATGGCGATGGCGTCGGACACCGCCTCGTCGTTCAGGATGTCGCCCACCGCCACGAGGCGGTTCGAAAAGGCAAACGCGTCAAGGCGTTCGACCACCTCGTTCAGGCTGTAGAGAAAGAGCAGGAGAAAGTGCGCCGCCTGCGCCACCGATCCGGAGACGTCGCACATCACCGCGATCGACGGCCGGTCGATGGTCTTGCTCTTCCAGATCAGGTCGAAGGGCAGGCCGCCGTGGCCGAGGCTCTTGCGGATCGTGCGCCGCACGTCCAGCTGGCCGCGTCTGGAGCGGCGGATGTGGCGGCTGTACTTCGAGGCCAGGTTCTTGGCCATGCGTCGGACGAGCCGCTGCATGGTGGCCAGTTCGTGCTCGTCGATGGCCGTGAGCCGCTGGTTGGCCAAGACGTCCTCGCGCAGCTTGCGCCCGCTCTCGCCGGCGTAGAGCTCGTGCTGCCGCTCGACGTAGCGGCCGGCCTCGGCGAAGAGGTCCTCCCTGGCCTTCGCGAGCCGCTGGGCCAACCGCTTGCCGGTCTCGTCCTCGCGCTTGCCGGCGTCGGCGATGCGGCGCTCGAGGCCGCCGAGGCCCATCTCGTCGAGCATGCGGCGGGTGAGCAGCCGGCGCTGGCTGGAGAGGCGGATCTCGGCGACGTTGGCCCGCTCGGCGGCCGCCTCCATCGCCTGCGCCAGCGCCGCGTCATCGTGCTCGAGGAGCATGTGGGCGAGGTCGCCTTCGCCGCCCTCTTGACCGTCGAGTTCCTCCGCCAACGCCTCGTCGGCGGCGTCAGCCGTTTTCAGGAACTCGTCGCGCTTGAAGAAGGTCTCGAACACGTTGTCGAACGTCGCCACCTCCTGCGCCGATTTGGCCAGCGTCGTCGCCAGCGCGTCGCGGAAGAGGGTGCGATCGGCGTAGCCGACCATCTGCGCCGCCTCGTGCGCGTCGATGGCTTCGGCGGGCGAGACGCGGATGTCCTGCGCCCTCAGCGCCCTGATGAAGCTCTCCATCGTCCGCTGCATCAGCTGAGTCCGGTCCACACGATCGCCTGGCGGCGAACGCGCTCCCCCTCCCCCTTGCGGGGAGGGGCTAGGGGTGGGGGTGAAGCGCCGCGTTCGCGGGCTAGCCGGCGACGTCGAGCCGGCGCCCCCATCCCCAACCCCTTCCCCGCGAGGGGGAAGGGGCTTTGGCGGGCGTTCCGGCTGGCGGTCATGGTGCTCAGGGGTCCTATTCGCCGGCGGCGCGGGCTTGCGGGCGGAGGAGTTCGCCCAGCTGCGGCTCGACCGCCAGGATGTCCTGCTCGAACTTCAGGAGCACGTTCAACGTCTCGCGCACCAGTTCCGGATCCAACGCGTGCGCGTGCAACAGGATCAGCACCCGCGCCCAGTCGACCGTTTCGGAGATCGACGGCGACTTTCGCAAGTCGAGGCCGCGCAGGCTCTGGACGAAGGCCACCAGCTCCTTGGTCAGCTTGGCGTTCACGTCCGGGACGCGGCTGGCGACGATGCGCTCCTCGAGCTCGGGCGTGGGCAGGGGAATGTGCAGGTGCAGGCAGCGGCGCTTCAGCGCATCGCCCAGGTCGCGGACATTGTTGGACGTGAGGAACACGATCGGCGGCGTCTCGGCCACGATCACGCCCAGCTCCGGCACGGAGACCTGGAACGCCGACAGGATCTCGAGCAGGAAGGCCTCGAAGGCCTCGTCTGACTTGTCGATCTCATCGATGAGCAGGACGGCGCCGCCGGGCTCCTTCAGCGCCTTGAGCAGCGGGCGGGGCTCGAGGAACGGCTCTGAGAAGAAGAGGTCGCTCATGTCGTGGAGGCGATCCATCGCCTCGCCCATGGTCTTGGCGTCGCCCAGCGTGTCGCCCATGCGATCCTTGAGGATCTGCGTGTAGAGCAGCTGTTTGCCGTACTTCCACTCGTACAGCGCCTTGGACTCGTCCAGGCCCTCGTAGCACTGCATGCGGATCAGCGGCAGGCCGAGCATGCGGGCGGTGGAGATCGCGAGTTCGGTCTTGCCGACGCCCGCCTGGCCCTCGACCAGAATCGGCTTCTGCAGGTGCGCGGCCATCATCACCGCCGTCGCGATGCGGCGCGAGGCGATGTAGCCGACCTCGGCCAGACCGTCGGTGATGGCGTCGACGGATGCGAGCTTGGGGGGAACGACCGCCAGATTGGCGGGGTTGGGGATGGTCAAAGGCGTTCGACTTTCAATCGTGGATGAAGATCAGCGGCGAAGCGGCAATGGTCGTCGTGTGAAGTGCGCAATCCTCTGCCAGCGGCGGGCATGGAACGCAACGGCTCAGCGCGAGTTGATTTACAGCGTCTGACAATCAGAGCGCGACATAGTGTTTCAGCGACAGGATGCGTCATGTGCTACGCGACCGCGCGGCGCTACTTCCGACGGATGACCAGCGACCCCTCCACGAAAGCGGTCTCCGGCCGCCCGCTCGACCGCGTCGGCCTGATGAGCCTCGCCTGGGCCGCTGCCTTCCTGGCGCTGGCCGGCGCGTTGATGTTCGCGCTCCGCTAACCCCTCAGTCGTCGTTGTCGTCGCTGGGGCCGCACCAGCCGGGCAGGTATTTCGCATCGCCGTCCTTGGCCAGCGTGAGAGCGCGGCGGAGCGCGGTGGCAAAGTCCTTCTGCACCGCCTTGGTCTTGATGCGTCGCCTCAGGAAGTCCGCCCAGATGAACTCGCTGAACGGCGTTTCGTCCTTGGCGTAGCCGCCGGCCCTGCGGAGGTCGCCCGCGAGGCTGCGAAACGGATCGTCGGACATCTCGGCGACGGTGGCGGGGATATCGTCGAACGCGCGCCGGCGGCCCTTGGCGTCGTAGGGGTGGCACCAGGCGCGGTTGTCCAGAAAGACCCAGAATTCCTCTCGCCCGAGGCTGCTCAGGTCGGCGACCACGTTGACCAGCACGTCCTTCACGCCCTCCTCCTCCAGCGCGCGGGCCAGGTGGTGGTGGTCGATCAGGTAAAGGCGATTCTTCGGGCCGCGAACGACCGGGATCATGTGCTTGCCCAGGTATTCGGCGCCTTTGTCGCCGCCCCGCTCGCGCCACTCGCGCTGCTTCTCGCTCACCTCGCGCATGCCGACGGTCATCTGGGTGGGTTTCAGGCTCTTGATCTTCACCGGGTTCAGCACCGGCTCGCGCGCGGTCATGGCGGCTCCTCGTGATGTCAGCGTTCGATCAGCCAGCGGGTGACGGGCTGGTGGAAATTGAGCGGACCGGGCACGGTCATGTGGGTCTTCACGTACCGAAAGCCGGCCGCTTGCACCGTGCGGTTCGGGGCGGTGTTGAAGGCGTTCGGCTCGCAGAACAGCGACTTCAGCTTCAGCGTCTCGAAGTAGAGCTCGACCGTCTGGCGCACGCAGGCGGCCCCTACGCCGCTCGCGCGTCGGGCCGGATCGAGAACGTGCAGATGCATGTTGGCCCGCTCGCCGAAGACGATCTTGTCGGCGGTGGAAAAGCCCACGGGCGCCTGGTCCTCCAGCCAGACGACGGCCATGAAGGCGCGCTCGCACCGGGGCTTGGGGTAGTCCTGCGCATAGCGCTCGCGCCAGACCGGGCGCGGAAAGAGGCGCGACGGGTCGACACCCATCGATTCAAGATGTTCGACGCTCGAGGTGTGAAAGTAGTCGATGATGAGCTCGGTCTCTTCGAGCGCCATCTCG
This sequence comes from Caulobacteraceae bacterium, assembly GCA_035294785.1. Taxonomy (GTDB): domain Bacteria; phylum Pseudomonadota; class Alphaproteobacteria; order Caulobacterales; family Caulobacteraceae; genus Poindextera. The sequence goes on from DATGKF010000071.1 coordinate 21,561, forward strand.
CGGACGGTCAGCGCCATCGGTCCTCCTCCGGCTTGACGCTAGCACAAGGCGGGGTTCTCTCGCGGAACGGCGCGATGCGGCAAGGGAGAAGCGGGTTGCAGGTCAGGCCCTATCGCGCGGACGACCTGGACGCGCTCTACCGCGTCTGCCTCCTCACCGGCTGGAGCGGCCAGGACGCGAGCGCGTATTACGCCGACCCGAAGCTGGTCGGGCACATTCACGCCGCGCCATATGGCGTGCTGCGACCGGAGTGTGCGCTGGTGGTCGAGGACGACGAGGGCGTGGGCGGCTACATCATCGGCACGGCCGATACGCCGGCCTTCGACGCGGACCTGGAGGCGAAGTGGTGGCCGAAGCTGCGCGCCGAGTACCCTGACCCGGTTGGGATTCGCTATCGCGACATGACGCCCGACCAGCGCCTCTGCCGCCAGATCCATCATCCGCAGCCGATGCCGGCGGTGGTCACCGACCCTTACCCCGCACACCTGCACATCGACTTGTTGCCGCGCTTCCAGGGGCGAGGGCTCGGCAAGCGGCTGATCGACCAGTGGCGCGAGCTGATGCGCGGCTTCGGCGCGCGCGGCTTCCACCTCGGCGTCGGTGCGGCCAACGAGCGGGCCGTGCGTTTCTATCACGCCTATGGCCTGACCCAGCTCGACCTCGGCCCCGGCGTGATCGTCTTCGCCCAGGCGCTCTGAGACCTCTTGATCCTCACCCCGGAGAGGGAAGATCGATATCGCCGCTAACGCTTCGGCTTGGCGAGGATCGTCTGGGCCTGCATCATCCGCGGGCGGTCGCTGTCGTTGGGCGAGCCGGCATGCAGCGTCAGCGGGTGCATGATCCAGGCGTCGCCCGCCTCGCCGGTCAGTTGCACGACCTCGAGCGCGACGCCGTCGACACTGAACGAGCGGCCGGCCATCGCGACGGCTTCGTGGCCGCTCATGCCGTAGAGGGCCGCGATCTCGGGGTAGCGACGGTTCATCGTGGCCCTGAGGCGCTTCGACGGCACAGGCGATGGCGCAACGCGCGCGGCGAGGCTCGCCGATCCGGAGAGGCACAGCGTACCGCCGCCGCCAGGCTCGGACGGTTCGACGAAGACGAAGAGGCGCAGCGCGGAGAACGGCCACGGCCGCCCTGGTCCAGGCAGGTCGAAATGCCAGCCGGCGCGCAGCATGCTCTCGCCGGTCTCGGGGAACGTCACAAGCGGCCCGCCCCAACGCGTCGGCCGCTCCCAGCCTCCTTCGCCGAGCAGGGCGTCGCTGAGCGCGGCGAGCTCGGGCGTGTCGAGCCCATCGAAGGCTCCGGCGCTCTTCAGCGACTGGAAGTGCATCGGCCGCGTGACCGTCCAGGTCGCTGGCGCGTCGCGGCGGACGCCGAAACGCTCGGCGAGATCCCGCCAGAGCGCATCGGCCATGCGCTCGGCCGTGGCGCGCGGGTACAGGCCGGGCAGGCATAACAGGCCGGTGCGCTCGAACGTGGCGCGTTGATCGGGTGAAAGCGAAAAGACTCTGGGCACGGGTCCGTCTCCTTGACGGCGCCCCGCGGCAGACGGCGCGCCCGGCGCGTCGATGCCGGACGATCCATCCACCGCGGGCGGTACCCGCGGCTCACCGCGGAGGCGCGGTGAACGATGCACGAAGTCTAAGCCGCGCCGCTTAGCCGATCAACCGCGGTCCCAGATGGAGCGAAAGTCGCCGTCGCCGGTGAGCAGCTGGTCGGGGCTCTGCTTGTCGATGTGGCCGATCAGGCCGCGATAGACGCCGTAGCCCATCAGCTGTCGCAGCCGGGGCGGGAAGCCGCGCGCGACCTCGGCGGGAACGCCCAGCTGCTGGTTCTCCTGCTGACGGATGAACCCGGCGCAGTAGTTCATGGCGACGCCCGTGCGGCGCTTGTCGGTGAGGTTGGCGCCGCCGCCGTGCCAGAGGGCGCCGTCCCAGATGAGCACCGAGCCCTTGGCCATTTCGGCGGGGATGCTGGCGTAAGATCCGCCGTACTCCGGATTGCTGCGCGTGTGGCTGCCGGGGACGAGGCGGGTCGCCCCGTTCGCCTCGGTGAAGTCGGTCAGCGCCCACATGGAATTGCACACCAGCGAAGCGTGCGGCTTCTCCAGCGGGATGACCATGTCGTCGGCGTGGATCGGCTGGGCCGTTTCGCCGGGGTCGATGGCGATGGAGGAGAGGGAGGAGATCAGGCACTCGGGATCGAGGACGCCTTCGACGATCGGCAGCACGTTGTCGTGAACCGGAACCTGGTCGAACGGCGCGCCGTGGGCGAGCAGGTTGTAGATGCGCACCGTGTGGCGGCCCTCGAAACCGTTCGCCGCCGGCTTGGCGTCGAGGTCGCGCTCGAGGCGCATCAGCGCGGCGTTCAGCGCCTCGATCAGGTCGGGCGCGATGGCGTTCTCGACGATGGTGTAGCCGTCGCGGCGGACGCGCTCGATGTGGGCCGTGGCGTCGGTCATGGCGCGACCAGCAGCGTGCTGGCGGCGCGGGTCGAATGCGTCAGCTCATGCCGGCGCATGAAGGCCTGGCGGGCGGTGGGGCTAGGGTCGCGCGAGGCTTCCCAGACGCCGTGGTCGGCATAGCGGGTGACGAGCAGAAGGTGTGCGCGCCCGTCCGCATCGGCCGGTTCGGGCGCGCGCAGGAAGAGGCCGAAGATGTTGGCGTCGAACCCGCCCTCGAACTCCGGCCACGCCTGGCCCGAGAGGTCGACGAACTCATTCAACGATGAACGATCGATCTCGAACCAGCGATGCACGTAGACTCCGCCAGGCTTGAGCACGTCTTCGCCGCGCGGGCGAAGAGTGGGCGAGAGCCGATGGGCGACGTGCGACACGACCTCCGGCGCGGCGGTCAGGGCCGCGAAGTCGACGCCAGCCTCGGCCAGCAACGCCATCTGCGCCGCCTCCCACCCCAGTTGGCTTGCGAACAGGCCGCTACGCCCGGCCGGGAGACCGGCGGTCCTCACCCGATCGACGAACGCCCGCCGCGCGGCGGCTCCGCGCTGAAGGGTGAGCTGGAGGTAGTCGAAATCGGGCATCGCGCTCCTATAGCCCCTTCGCCCTCGCGGGGAAGGGGTCGGGGATGGCGGCGCCACCCGGCCGTCGCAGCGTTGCACCCCACCCCCGGCCCCTCCCCGCAAGAGGGAGGGGAGACTTTGCTGATGCGAAGCCATCCGCTCGATGCCGGTGACCTTCACCGCTGAGAAGGGCCTGAGCCTCGCACGCTGTCGTGATTGGGCGATGGGAACCTGAGCGCTAGGCCGCGCCTTTAAGGCCGGCGCGGGGGGCGCTCGAGGAGACTCCATGACCCCGACCGAGGCGCTGGCCTTCAGCATCGTCGGTGGCGCGATGGCCTTCTTCGCCTGGGGCCGCTTCCGCTACGACGTGATCGCGGTGATTGCGCTCCTGATCGGGGTCGTGACCGGCGTCGTGCCGGCCCAGCGCGCGTTTTCGGGCTTCACAAGCGACGTGGTGGTGATCATCGCCTGCGCGCTGGTGATCAGCGCGGCGGTGGCGCGCTCGGGCGTGATCGAGCAGCTGCTGCAGCCGCTGCTCTCGCGGGTGAAGCGCTCGGCGACCCAGGTGCCGGTGATGGCCGGGGCGACGGCGCTGCTCTCGATGCCGACCAAGAACGTCGGCGCGCTGGCCATCCTGATGCCGGTGGCGATCCGCCTGGCGCGAACGACGAAGACGTCCCGCTCGGCGCTGTTGATGCCGATGTCGTTCATGGCGCTCTTGGGCGGACTCGTGACCCTGGTCGGCACCTCGACCAACATCATCGCCAGCCAAGTGCGGGAGACCTCGCTCGGCAAACCGTTCCAGATGTTCGACTTTGCGCCGGTGGGCCTCGCGCTGACCGCGCTTGGGCTGGTGTTCGTGAGCTTTGCCTGGCGACTGCTGCCGCGCGATCGCCCGGGCGGCGCGGTGATCGGCGAGGCGCTGGATGCGCCCTATGCCACAGAAGCCGTGCTGCCGCCGGCTTGGCCGGAGTCGTTGGCCACGCTCGGCGATCTTAACCTCGGCGACGCCGGCGTGCGTGTCACGGCGCTTGTGCGGGAAGGGAAGGAGAGCGCCGCGCCGCGCCCGACGCGCCGTCTGCACGGCGGCGACACGCTGGTGCTGGAGGGGCCGCAGGAGGGGCTGAACGCGATCTTCACGCGCACGCCGCTGGTGCACAAGGTCGCCGACACCCGCGCGGAGAAGCAGGAAGCGAAGGAAGAGGTGCGCGCCATCGAGGCGGTTGTTCAACGCGACTCCGCTTTGATCGGCCGCTCCGCAGAGCAGGTCCGCCTGCAGACGCATTTCGGGGTGCAGCTGCTGGCCGTCGGACGCGCCGGGGCGCGGATCACCCAACAGCTGGCGCAGGTGCGGGTCCGGGCGGGCGATGTGCTCATCCTGCAGGCGGGCGAGAAGGTGCTGCCGCAGGCGTTGCGCGCCCTCGGCCTTCTGCCGCTCATCGAACGCGACGTGCAGGTGCAGGGCGCGCGGCGGCGCTTCCTGCCGATCCTGATCCTCACCGCGGCGATGGTGCTGGTGGCGTTCAAGCTGCTGCCGGTGGCGATCGCCTTCTTCGCCGCCGCCGCGCTGATGGTGGTCGTGGGCTCCATCTCCATGCGCGAGGCCTATGGCGCGCTGGACGCGCAGGTGCTGATCCTGATCGGCGCGCTCACGCCGCTCAGCGAGGCGCTGCAGCACAGCGGCGGCGCGGGCCTGGTCGCCGGCGGGCTGGCGGACCTGCTGCACGCGCTGCCGCCCCTGATCATCCTGGCGACGCTGATGGTCATCGCCATGGCCTGCTCGCCCTTCCTGCACAATGCGCCCACCGTGCTGGTGCTGGCCCCGATCGGCGTGGCGCTGGCCACGCGGCTGCACCTCAATCCCGACGCCTTCCTGATGGCGGTGGCGACCGGCGCGGGCGCGGACTTCCTCACGCCCATCGGCCACCAGTGCAACACGCTGGTGATGGGGCCGGGCGGTTACCGCTTCGGCGACTACGCCCGGCTGGGCGCGCCGCTCTCCGTGCTGGTGATCCTGGTCGGCGCCCCGCTGATCGCCGTGGTCTGGGGGCTGGGACGCTAGCCCTCGCTCACACCCGGCCGGTCACGGGGATCAGGGCGCCGGTGACCGCGGACGCGGCGTCAGACGTGAGAAAGAGGATCACCGCCGTCAACTCGACCGGCGCGACCCAGGCGGCGGGGTCCGCCTTCGGCATGTCGGCGCGATTGCGCGGGGTGTCGAGGATCGACGGCAGCACCGCGTTGACGCGCACCTTGCCCTTCTGCTCCTCGGCCAGCGCCTCGGTGAGCCGATGCACGCCCGACTTGGAGGCGGCGTAGGCGCCCATGCCGGCGGCCGCCTTCAGCGCCCCGGCCGCGCCGACGTTGACGATCGAGCCGCGCGCTTCGATCAGCGCGGGCAAGGCGGCGCGGCACATGTTGGCGCAGGTGCGCACGTTCATGGCGTAGAGCCGGTCCCAGGTCTCGGCCGATCCGTCGGCAAGCGTCTCCCAGACAAACCCGCCGGCGATGTTGACCACCGCATCGATGCGGCCGAAGCGGTCGAGCACCGACTTCACCGCCGCGGACGCCTGCTCGGGCGCGGTCAGGTCGCAGCCCTCCACCATGAGGGCCCCGTTCAGTTGCGCGGCCACGCCGGGCGGCGGCTCCGTCGCCAGGTCGACGGTGGCGACCCGATCGCCGTTGGCCAGAAACGCCGCCGCGACGGCGTGACCCAGGACGCCGAACGCGCCGGTGACGATGACGACTTTGCTCATGGACGCGACCTCGTTCCTTGCCGGCACTTTGCCGCGATTACGTCTTCAGGCGCCAGCCGGTGCGGAAGATGAAGGTGATGGCCAGCAGGCAGGCGGCCATGAACGCCAGCGTCATCCCGAGGCTGAAGCCGACGCCGACGTCCGATGAGCCGTAGAAGGCCCAGCGGAAGCCGGACACCAAGTAGACCACGGGGTTGAACAGGGTGATCGTCCGCCAGGGCGCCGGCAGCATGGAGATGGAATAGAAGCTGCCGCCCAGGAACGTCAGCGGGGTGATCACCAGGATGGGCACGATGGAGAGCTTTTCCCAGCCGTCCGCCCAGACCCCAAGCACGAAGCCGAACAGGCTGAAGGTGGTCGAGGTCAGCACCAGGAAGAGGGCCATGATGAAGGCGTGCTGGATGCCGAACGGCACGAAGATGCGCGCGGTGGCGAGGATGATGAGGCCGAGGAGCACCGACTTGGTGGCCGCCGCGCCGACGTAGCCGGCGACGATCTCCAACGCCGAGATGGGCGCCGATAGCACCTCGTAGATCGTGCCGGCGAACTTCGGCATGTAGATGCCGAAACTGGCGTTGGAAATGCTCTCGGTGAGCAGGCTGAGCATAATCAGGCCGGGCACGATGAAAGCCCCGTAGCTGACCCCGCCGACATGGCTGATGCGCGAGCCGATGGCCGCACCGAAGACGACGAAGTAGAGCGAGGTCGAGAGCACCGGGGCGAGGATGCTCTGCACCAGGGTGCGGCGCATGCGGTCCATCTCGAACATGTAGATGGCGCGGATTCCGTAGAGGTTCATGGGCCCTGTCTCACCAGATTGACGAAGATCTCCTCGAGCGAGCTCTCGGAGGTGCGCAGGTCCTTGAAATCGATCCCGGCGTCGGAAAGGCGGCGCAAGAGCTGGGCGATTCCCGTGTGTTCGGCCTGGCTGTCGAAAGTGTAGGTCAGCTCCTCGCCGTCCGCCGAGAGCGTCAGGTCGTAGCCGTCGATGCGCGGCGCGGCGCGCAAAGGCTGCTGCAGCCGCAGCGTCAGCTCGCGCTTGCCCAGCCGGTTCATCACCGTCTGCTTGTTCTCCACCAGGATCAGGGCGCCGTGATTGATGATGCCCACCCGGTCGGCCATCTCCTCGGCCTCCTCGATGTAGTGGGTGGTGAGGATGATGGTGACGCCCTTCTCGCGCAGGCCGCGGACCATGGTCCACATGTCGCGGCGCAGCTCGACGTCGACGCCGGCGGTCGGCTCGTCGAGGAACAGGATCTCCGGCTCGTGACTGAGCGCCTTGGCGATCATCAGCCGCCGCTTCATGCCGCCGGAGAGGGTCATGATCCGGTCGTTGCGCTTGTCCCAGAGCGAGAGGTCCTTCAGCACCCGCTCCAGGTGCGCCTTGTCCGGCGGTTTGCCGAACAGGCCGCGGCTGAACGTCATCGTCGCCCAGACGCTCTCGAAAGCGTCGGTAGAGATCTCCTGCGGCACCAGCCCGATCAACGAGCGAGCGGCGCGGAACTCGCGCTTGATGTCGTGACCGGCGATCGTCACCTCGCCGCCGGTGGCGTTGACGAGGCCGCAGACGATGCTGATCAGCGTCGTCTTGCCGGCGCCGTTCGGGCCCAGAAGCGCGAAGATTTCGCCGCGCTCGACGGTCAGATCGACATTCTTCAGGGCCTGAAAGCCGCCCGCGTAGGTCTTGTTCAGTCCGGTGATGGAGATGATCGGCGCCACGCCGGCGTGCTTAGGCCCCTCAGCGCCGGAAGGGGAGGGCGCGGGCCGTCGCTGCTGACAGGACTCGTCCTCAGAGGCGGCGGAACTCGAGGTAACGCGTGCGGGTGGTGTTGAGCTGGAAACCGGTCGCGCGGCCGCCCTCGACGGCAAGGCTGATCGTGGTGCGAAAGACGTTCATCGGCGGCGCCGGCCGCGAGTATGCGACCAGGGGCGAGAGCACGCGGAGCGGCGCTTGCGTGCGTCCGAGCCCGTCGGAGAGGGAGAGCGTCAGGCCGTCCTCATCCTCTTCGATGGCGGCGATCGTGTCGGCGTCGGTGCTGACGTAGCGGCCCTTGGCCACGAGGGCGAACGCCGTCTGGTCGGCCTCGTCGGGCGTCAGCCGAACGTGCTCGAGCGTTTCGCCGCCGAAGGTCACCAGCAGACGCCCGTCCTTGAGCGCCGGCTCGATGACGGTCTCGCCGTTGCCGCCGGCCGGCAGGGCGAGGCTCCCGTCCGCCTTGCGGACGACCGGCAGGCCGCCGGGCATCTTCGCGGGCGAGAGATAGAGCACCCCGTCGCGACCGGTCAGGCTGTAGATCATGCCGGTGTCGGGCGACCACCAGTCGGCGACGAGGGCCGGATACTCCTCCGGCTTCACCTTCGGGACTTCCGGGCCGACGCGGTCGGCAAGGATGATGTCGACGACCTGCTGTGCGAGCCGCGGCGGCTCGGCGGCCCTGGCGCCATTGGCCATGATGATGATGTCCAGGCCTTCGTCGGGAAGCGTCAGCATCTGGGACGAGCCGCCGGTGACGCCGCCGGAGTGGTGCAGCGTCTTCAGGCCGCGGTAGGAGTCGATGAGGAGCCCCAGCCCATAGGTTCCGGGCGATCCGTCCGGAAAGGGCGGCAGCGCGGTCAGCTCGGCCCAGCTTGCCGGCGAGCCGAACCGGTCGCGGCTGCGCAGGTGCGCCATCCAGCGCAGCATGTCGTCGACGGTCGAAACCATGCCGCCTTCGCCGCGCACCTCCTCCGAGGCGAAGATGCCGCGCCGCCAGCCGCCCTCGCGCACCGGCATGTGCATGGCGGCGATGCCGGGCGTGATGTCCATGTCGCTCTCGATGAGGGCCGTGTCGGGCATGCCGACCGGATCGAACAGCCGCGTCTTGAGTTGCTCGGCGAACGGGGCGCCGCCCACCCGCTCGATGGCGATCGAGACCAGGTGGTAGCCGCCGTTGTTGTAGAGCATCGCCGTTCCGGGGGCGAAGTTGCGGCCCCTCTGGCGCACCTGCATCTCCAGCGCCCGGCCCTTGGGCGGGATGCTCATCCCGTGACCGATAAATCCGAGGTCGAGGTAGCAGCGCGAGCCGCCCCGATGCTGCAGCAGCTGGCGCAGCGACGGCTCGCCGCCCGGTCCGGTGAGCTCCGGCACGTAGGCGCGGATCGGCTGGTCGATGTCGAGCTTGCCCTCTTCGGCGAGGAGGAGGGCGGTGAGGGCGGTGAAATGCTTGGTGGTCGAGCCGATGCGCATGCGGGTGGCCGGCGTGATCGCCGCGGCGGTCTCGAGACTCGCCATGCCGAAGCCGCGCCGGTAGATGACCGCGCCGTCCCTGGCGACGCCGACGGCGAGGCCCGGCTCGTCGGTGCGGTTCCAGGGCGCGAACAGGGCGTCCAGCTGTTCGGTCATGGCGGTGTCCACGGCGGTCTCCTGGTTCTCGAGGGTGGCGCTTTGTCGATCATGCCCGCTCGGCGTTAAGGGGTCTCCACCTTCGGCCAATAGGGCGTTTCGAGACGCCGGTACGGGATGTGGGCGAAGTCCGAGCGGATGGCGCCGGGGGTGTCGACGTAGATCACGTCGCTGGCGATCGGGTCGAACCCGGCGCGGAAGTGGTTGGTCGATTTGACCACGATGGCCTTCAGCGTGGTCGGGTCGAGGCCGAGGCCGGTGAAGGCGGTCGGGTGGAAGCACTGCGTGCGCCGCTCCGCCAGGATCACATGCACGCCGGCCGCCTCGATCCAGGCCGCGTCTCCGATCCCGACGAGGCCCGAGAGGCCGACCTGCGTCGCATGCCTGGCGAGGCCCCTGACGGTCGCGCGCACGTCCAGCGGCTCGCCGCTCGAGCGGCCGAGCTTGCCGCCAATGCGCAGATCCAGTTCAGCGCCGACGCCGACTTCGTGGCAGAAGGCGACGGCCTGCGGGTCGTGCATCAGCGCGAAGCCGACATCGCGCAGGCCGCGCTCGAGCACCGCCCGGAGCAGGAAGGTCGAGTCCGATGGGGCGCCGCCGCCGGCGTTGTCGGCGATGTCGGCGATCACCAGCGGCCCTGTCTCGACGGCCGCGATGCGGTCGAGCGCGGCTTCGATGGAGACCTCCTTCATCATCGTCTCTTCGCGCAGGTCCCAGATCTCGCGGCCGAGCGCCTCGGCCATCGATGCGGCGGCGCTCTCATCGCCGTCGGCATAGACCAGCATCTTCGCCCCGGTCACCGGCGTGTCGCCCCAGGGAAAGCCGTGCACGAAGGAGACGGAGAGGATGTTGTTGCGGCCCTGGCGCGCCTCCATGCGGTCGACGAAGCCGCGCATCGGCTGGCTCTGCGTCGGCCAGAAGGAGACCATCTTGCAGTCGTGCACGGCGGGCGTCGGCCGCACCTGGCCCCTGGCGACGCCCAGGCAGATGCGCCAGGCGTCCTCCAGCCGCGGCAGGCCGTCGGTGTGCGGGTACTCCTTCTGGAAGCAGAGCACCGTCGCCTGGTCGATCATCGTCTGGGTGAGGTGCGCGTGCGGGTCGAGGACGACGCCGACAGGCACGTCCGGCCCGACGAGGGCGCGCACCCGAGTGAGGATGTCGCCTTCGCAGTCCCAGCAGTCCTGCGCGATCATCGCCCCGTGCAGGAAGAGGATGACGATGTCGACCGGCATGGCCGCACGAAGATCGTCCAGCAGCGCGTCGCGCAGCCGCTCGTAGACCGCCTGCACCGTCGGCGCCCCGGGCTGGGCGAAGGCGAAGAGGCCGGGCGTGATCTGCCCGCGTTCGGCGGCGACCAGGCGCCCCAGCCGCCGCGCCATCTCGCCGTACATGCCCTTGTCTTCGAACACCGCGGCCCCGCGCCGCTGGCCGACGGCGAACGCCGCCTCCGAGGTCGGGATCGACGAGAAGGAGTTGGACTCGGTCGCCAGTCCGGCGAAGAAGACGTTCATCGGCGGGTGCTCCCTGGGCGCGCGAAACTCTAGTTTCCGCCCGCCTTACTGCGCTAGAGCCTTGCTCCGCACCAGGGAGGGCGCGCCATGAAGACCCGCATCACCGAGATGTTCGGCATCGAGCATCCAATCATCCAGGGCGGCATGCACTTCGTCGGCCTGGCCGAGATGGCCGCGGCCGTCTCCAACGCCGGCGGGCTCGGCATCATCACCGGCCTGACCCAGCCGAACCCGGACGCGCTGGGACGCGAGATCGCTCGTTGCCGCGAGATGACCAACAAGCCGTTCGGCGTGAACCTCACCTTCCTGCCGTCGGTGAACCCGCCTGACTATCCCGGCTACATGCGCGTGATCATCGAGAGCGGCGTGAAAGTGGTCGAGACGGCGGGCAACAATCCGCAACAGGTGCTGCCGCCGCTGAAAGAGGCGGGCATCAAGGTGATCCACAAATGCACCTCGGTGCGTCACTCGCTGAAGGCGCAGTCGATCGGCTGCGACGCGGTCAGCGTCGACGGCTTCGAGTGCGGCGGCCACCCGGGCGAGGACGACGTGCCGAACTTCATCCTTTTGCCGCGGGCGGCGGAGACGCTCGACATCCCCTTCGTCGCCTCGGGCGGCATGGCCAATGGCCGTTCGCTGGTCGCCGCCCTCGCCATGGGCGCCGACGGCATGAACCTCGGCACGCGCTTCATCGCCACCAAGGAGGCGCCGGTGCACGAGGCGGTCAAACAGGCGATCGTCGCCGCCTCCGAACTCGACACGCGCCTGGTGATGCGCCCGCTGCGCAACACCGAACGGGTGCTCACCAACGCGGGCGTCGAACGCATCCTGGCCAAGGAAAAGGAGCTCGGTGCGGCCATCACCTTCGCCGACGTCGCCGCCGAGCTCGCGGGGGTCTATCCGGCGGTGATGCAGCGCGGCGAGCTGGACGCCGGCGCCTGGTCCTGCGGCATGGTCGTCGGCCTCATCCACGACATTCCGACGTGCAAGGAACTCATTGACGGCATCATGGCCGATGCGGAACAGTTGATCCGGGGGCGGCTCGAGGGATTGCTCGCCTGAACCGGCGGAACCGGATCGGGGCTGGATCGTTCAAGCTTCGCCGTCGCGCGCGCTGCGCCGTCAGGGAGACACGCCATGACCAAGCTTCTGGTCGCCATCTTCGCCTTCACCGCCATTTCGGCCACCGCCGCCATGGCGCAGCCGGCTTACACCTCCGACGAGGGCGGCCCGCCGGCCAGCTATCCGCCGTGCACGCACCCGCACGAGGACCGCTGCATGCAGGGCCCCGGGATGGAGATGCACCACCACCACCATCACGGCCACTAGTCAGGCCGGTCTGGGAGTGGACGGCCGAGGCGGCGGCCGCGGCGGGTTTCTGCGCGTTGGCGATAGGGCCAATCGCGGGCGCGAGCCCTGGTTCTGCGGGTAGGTTCCTCTTGCTGCCTTAGCCGACGACCGGGGGTTGCATGACCTACGACCTCGTGATCCGCAACGGGCGGGTCTTGGACGGGGAGGGCAATCCCTGGATCCGCGCCGACATCGGCATCCGCGAGGGACGGTTCGCTCGCATCGGGCGGATCACTGGGCGCGGCGCACGCGAAATCGACGCCGCCGGCCGCTATGTGACGCCCGGATGGATCGACATGATGGACCAGTCGGGCGCGGTCCTGATCACGAACGGTCTCGCCGAGAACAAGCTGCGCCAAGGAGTCACCACGGCTATCGCCGGCGAGAGCGGCGCGCCGGTCGGCTCGGCCAAGCTCGACCGCTATTTCAGCCGCCTCGAGACTCAGGGCGTTTCTCTGAACTTCGGCACCTACTACGGCGCTGCGCAGGCGCGGGTGGAGGTGATGGGCGACATCGACGGCCGCCCGACGCCAGCCCAACTGGACGCCATGCGCGATCATGTGGCCGAGGCGATGCGCGCCGGCGCCTTCGGCATCGCCACCGCGCTGATCTATCCGCCAGACAGCTTTCAGACGACCGATGAGCTGGTCGCGCTGAGCAAGGTCGCGGCGGCCCATGGCGGCATCTACGCCAACCACATGCGCGACGAGAGCGCCGACCTGCTGACCGGGATCGCCGAGGCGATCGAGATCGGCCGGCGAGCGGAGATCCAGGTGGAGATCTTCCACTTCAAGGTCGCCTACGCGCCGGGCTGGGGCGTGCTCACGCCGAAGGCGCACGCGCTGATCGAGGCGGCGCGGGCCGATGGGATCAACGTCGCGGCCAACATGTACCTGTACGACGCCGGCGGCACGGGCCTCGACATCACCGTCCCCAACTGGGTCTGGGCGGACGGGACGAAGGCGGGACTGGAGCGGCTGAAAGACCCGGCGCTGCGAACGCGGCTGAAGGCCGAAGTCGCCGCCGGCTCGCAGCCCGGCTGGTCGAACCTGGTGCATGCCGCGGGCGGCTGGGAGCGGGTCGTGCTCGCGAACGCCTTCGTGGCCAGATACGACGCCTATCGCGGCAAGAGCCTGGCCGAGATCGGCCGAGCGCTGGGCGAAGACCCCGAGGACGCCGCCTGGAACATCCTCGTCGAAGGCCAGCCCAACCGGCCGGTGGCGCTCTACTTCCTGATGAGCGAGCCGGACATCGAGGCCGCGGTCGCCTGGCCGTGGATGTCGATCGGCAGCGACGCGGCGGCCAACGAGACGGCGGGCGGGATCGACGCCCTGGGGCTGCCGCATCCGCGCGCCTACGGCAACCACCCTCGCCTGATCGCCGAATACGTCAAAGCGCGCGGCGTGCTGACTCTGGAGGACGCCGTCCGCAAGATGACGTCGTGGCCGGCCAGCCGCATGGGCCTGCACGATCGCGGCGCGATCCGCGAGGGCCTCTTCGCCGACGTCGTGATCTTCGACCACGAGGCCATCAAGGACGGGGCGACCTATGCCGAGCCCACCGCCTATCCGACCGGCATCGACTATGTGCTGGTGAACGGCGAGGTGGTTGTCGATGAAGGCCGCCATACCGGCGCCAAGCCGGGCGCGGTGCTGCGCGGGCCCGGCTGGACAGGTCGGGCTTAAGTCAGACCGCCCGTTCTGCCCGACGCGCGGGCGCGGCCAGCGCGAACAGGAGGGCCGCGGCGAGGCCGGCGACGGCCCCGGTGACGATGAAGAAGAGGCCGTGGTCCATCCGGTCCCAGAAGGAGCCGATCCAGCCGGCGAGGAGGTTGCCGAGGAACCCGGCGAAGAACCAAGTGGCGATGGTGGTGGCCGAAAGCCCCTCCGGCGCGAGCCGCCCGAAGAGGCCCAAGCCGACGGGCAGGATGTAGAGTTCGCCCGTGGTCATGGCGACGAAGAAGGCGACGAGCCAGAGCCAGCTCGCCTTGAGCCCATGCGCGCCGCAGTACCAGGCGACTGCTCCGAGCGCGGCGAAGGACACGCCCATGATGATCGCGCCGATGACCATCTTGATGATCGAGGCGGGCTCGCGGCCGGTCTTCGAGAGGCGGGTCCAGCGGCTGACCAGCACGGGCGTGAACAGGAACACCACCAGCGGATTGAGCGACTGGAACCAGGTCCTGGGCACGTAGAAGCTTCCGAAGACGTGCCGGTCGACGCCCTCGTCGGTCCAGAGCGCGATGGTGTTGCCGTTCTGCTCGTAGGCGCCGCGGAAGACCACGATCACCGCCGCGATGGCGATGAGCAGCAGGAAGAGGCGGCGGACCTCCGGTCCCGACGCGCGGCTGGCGGCGGCTCGCGCCTGGGGACCGCGCGCGGGCTCCGGCGGCAGATAGCGGCCGCCGGCGAGATAGATAACGAGGCCGGTCACCATGCCGACGCCGGCGACGGTGAATCCCCAGTGCCAGCCGAACACCTCGCCGACGGTCCCGGCGACCAAGGGCGCCAGGAACGCGCCGATGTTGATGCCGACGTAGTAGACGTTGTAGGCCGACCGCCGCCGCGGATCGTCGGGCGCGTAGAGGTCGTCGATCTGGCTCGGCAGGCTGGGCAGGAAGAAGCCGTTGCCGACCGCGATGGTCACCAGCGCGGGATAGAACAAGCCCTCGAACGCCATCATGAAATGGCCGCACGCCATGATGGCCCCGCCGAGCACCACCGCCCGTTTGCGGCCCAGCCAGCGGTCGGCGATGGCCCCCCCGACGATAGGCGTGAAATAGACGCCCGCCGCGTAAAGCCCATAGATCAGCGAGGCTTGTCCCTGCGCGATCATGAGCTGCTTGGTCATGTAGTAGACCAGGAGGGCGCGCATGCCGAAGAAGGAGAACTGCTCCCACATCTCGGTGAGGAAGAGGATGGTGAGGCCGCGCGGCTGGCCGAACCAGTCGCCGCCGCGCACCGGCGCCGGCGCGGCCGCCTCGGCGCTCAAGCGCCCGCGCCCCAGACCGCCGCATCGCAGTGGACGTAGCCGTCCACGTAGCGGACGGACGGCTCGCGGTCGGCCTTGAGGAACATTGGACCGTCCAGGTCGACCACGTCACAGAGCTGGCCGAGGATGTAGCCGGGCGCGATGGCGAGCGAGGTGCCGGTCATGTTTCCGACCATGACCTTGAGGCCGAGGCGCTTGGCCTCGTGCGCCATCAGAAGGGCCTCGGTGAGCCCGCCTGACTTGTCGAGCTTGATATTGGCCACATGGTAGCGGCCGACCAGGGCGGCCATATCGCCCAGGTCCTGCAGGCTCTCGTCAGCCGCCAGGGGAATGGGGCTTTCGTAGCCGTCAAGGCCGGCGTCAGACCCGACCGGCAGCGGCTGTTCGATCAGCTTCACGCCGTTCGCGACCAGCTTGGGCGTCAGTTCGCTGAGGCCGGCGAGGGAAAACGCCTGGTTCGCGTCCACGGCCAGCCAGACGTCGGGTCTGGCGCGGCGCACGGCGGCGACACGCTCGCCGTCGAGCCCATCGCCGATCAGCTTTAGCTTGATGGCCCGTGCGCCGGCGTAGTCCTGCGCGCTCGCGGCCATCGACTCGGGCGTATCGGCGCTGATGGTGTAGGTGGTGAGCAGCGGCCGCGGCGGCGTTTCGGACGCCAGCCGCCAGGCCGGCCGACCGGCCCGCGCCGCTTCCAGCTCCCAGAGCGCGCAGTCGACCGCGTTGCGCGCGCCGCCCGGCGGGAGCGCCTGCCGCAGCGCCTCGCGCGTTGGGCCGGCCTCGATGAGGGCGCGGACCGTCTCGATCGACGCGGCCATCGTCGCCGGCGTATCGCCGCGGTAGTAGACGCCGCACGCCTCGCCGCGCCCCAGGTGGGCGCCGTCCGAGACCTGGGCGACCACAACCTCGGCGTTCTCGAAGGTGAAACCGGTGATGCGGAACGGCGCCTTGAACGGCCAGCGCTCGACCGTCACGTCCAAAGTCAGTCGCTCGCCCATGCCGCCTCACAATCGCCTTGGCGCAATCGGCAACACAGTTTCAGATTTTGAAACTCCCGCAAGCGGAATCGCGCGCGCCGTCAGCGGCGGATCACGCGCAGGCGCTGCGGCGGTTCGTCGTCGGGCGCCTCCGCCTGCACCGAGCGGATCAGCTGCGCCTCGGTCGCCGAGCAAATGGAGAGAAGCTGGCAGCGCCCGCGCCCGGATTTCACGTAGGCGTGGCCCATGTTGCTGTCGAAGTAGACGGAGTCGCCCGTCTCAAGCCGCACCGGCGCATAGTGCTCGGAGTAGAAGTCGACGGCGCCGGCGATCACGAGGGCGAACTCCTCGCCGGGATGGCGAACGAGGTCTCCGAACTGCTCCAGCGAGGTCGCCTGCGGCTCGGCGATGATTGGGTTGAAGCGTTTGTGCAAGAGCTCGGCCGCTGGATAGAGGTGGCGATAGTTGTCGGTGTCGATGCGTCGCCCCTCGCCGGCGCGAGTGAGGATGCGTCGTCCGGGCGCCGGCGGCTCCGGGCTCGCGCCCAGGTCGGAGGCGAAGAGCTCGGCGATGTCGATGTCGAGCCCCTGGGAAATCCGCACCAGCTTGTCGTAGGACAGCGACAGCTTGTTGTTTTCGACCTTCGACAGCGTGGAAATCGGCAGTCCGGTTCGCCGACTGACTTCCGCCAGCGTCCAGTTTTGCTCCAAGCGAAGGCGCCTGAGCGCCGTCCCGGGCTTTGCGGCGGCTGGCTTCGGCGTCTTGGCCATCGATCGTTCCGCCTCCGTCCGGGACATCTTCTGCGTTATGCCCCGCGCATCGCATCGCCGCCATGCCCGACCGCAGCGTTCTGTATTTTGCTAACTAGCAAAATAGCAAAATGATCCCCCGGTGCAAGAGGCTCACCGCCCGGCCGGGCTAATAGGCCAGGCTGGGCGACGCCAGATGCAGCGACAGCGCGAACCAGGCGAAGCCGACGCCGGCCAGGAGGATCAGCACCGACGACAGCTTGGCCCACCAGCTCGACGGCGCTGTGCGCCATACGGTCAGGGCGTTCCACGCCTCGACGATCACGGCGGCGAGCCCGGCGATCGAGAGCGCCTTGCAAGTGATGAGCAGCGGGTCGAGGGACGGGTCGGCGTTCAGCGTGCCGCCGAGCAGCATCGAGAACATCACCGCGTAGGCGCAGAGGGCGGCCAGCTGCACGGCGGCGCCCAACCGCACGAGACGGAAGCTCAACGCGCGGCCTCCGCTCAAGGGGAATGTCTGGCCATATCTCCAGCGGACAAGGATCTGCAGCGGCCAGAGCACGAGCGCGCCGGCGAGAATGGCGAGCGTCAGCCAAAGCGCCGGCAGGTTCCAGCTGGCGCTGGCCCACGCCGGCACGGGCATGAACTCGAGCACCGGCGGCAGCTCGTCGGTCATGTAGTTGTCGACGTTGCCGTTCTTGACCACCGCGACCAGCCGCCCGCCGGTGCTGTCGACCCATTGGTAGGGGCCGACCTCGCGCCAGACTTCGGGGGCGTGCGAGGTGTCGAGGAGATCCGAGATCACGAGCGTGCCGTCCGGCTTGGCGATGACCTTGGCCTGGCCGAGCAGGTTCAAGATTCGCAGGAAGCTCGAGTCCGCCCGCCGGCTCGACCAGTAGAGGCCCTGCATCAAGTGTGCGTCCGCCTTGGCGCTGGCGACAGTCGGCTGGCTCGGCGGCGCGGCTGCGGGGAAGTAGCGGTCCATGAAGTCGCGGTAGAGCGACTCGCGCAGCGGTCCGGCCGCGCCCTGCCGGCCCGGGCTGTTCATCGAGATGAAGAAGCCGACGTGCGCGTTCAGGATCAAGTGCATGTCGGAGTGGAAGTAGTTGGTGTCGCCGGCATGGGAGACGACGACCTGGCCGTTGCGGTCCTCGTGATAGAAGCCGAGCGCGAAGGCGGCCAGCGGCGGCTCGAACTGGTGCTGCTGGGCGTACATCACCTCAGGGTGGTTCAGCAGCTTGTAGCCGTTATAGGCGCCCTGCAGGTGGGCGATCATGAAGCGGCCCATGTCGTCGCCGCTCGAGGTCAGGCTGCCGGCCGGCGCGACGGTGATCATCTCGAACGGATGCGGCGGCTTGTCGGCGGTGATGTAGCCTTTGGACATGTCGGGGGCGAGCGACGGCGGCAGCGGCTGGTCGAACGTCGAGTGGGTCATCCCCAACGGATCGAAGATGTGGGCCTTGATGTAGGCGTCGAACGGCTCGCCGGAGACGCGCTGGACCATGTAGCCGGCCAGCGTCGCGCCGTAGTTCGAATAGGCGACGACGGTCCCGGGCGCGTAGATGCGCTTGGGGATGTTGCGCTTCAGGAACGCCTCGAGCGACGGCATCGCCTCCGGCCGCGAGACGAACTCCTCGCGAAGCTGCTCCTCGAAGCCGGCCGAGTGGGTCATCAGCTGGCGCAGCGTGATCGGCTGGCCCTGGTAGGGCGGGATGGTGAAGTCGAGGTAGTGGTTGACGTCGGTGTCGAGGTCGAGCTTGCCAGCTTCGACCTGCTGCATGACGGCGGTCCAGGTGAAGGTCTTCGACACCGAGCCGGGGCGGAAAAGGGTGCGCAGCGGATCGACCGGGGTGCGGGCGGCGACGTCGGCATAGCCGAAACCGCGTTCGGTCAGCACCTGGCCGTCCTTGACCACGACGACCACGGCGCCGGCGATGCCGCCGGACGACAGCGCATACGGCATCACGCCGTCGAGCCAGGTATCGACGTCGGCCTTGGTCAGCTGGGCGGCCGGCTCCGGCGCGGTGGCCGCCGCGACTGTCGGGGTCGGCGCCGCGGCGACAGGCGTGGGCGCCAGCGGCGGCTGCGCAACGCTCGGCGAAACGCCGAACGCGAAAGCCAAAACCGCCGCCGCGATCGATCGTAGCC